>JBDUEA010000264.1:0-4723 GCA_040002695.1 Gemmatimonadota bacterium
GGCGAGGCCGACTCGCCGCGGGTGACATGTACGCTCTTCACCACATCGGAGGGCAGGTGACCATCGCCCAGTTGGAAAAAGCTCGCCGGTTCCAGGCGCTGCATGCACGATCCGGAGCCTTCGTGATCCCCAATCCCTGGGACGCCGGCACGGCGCGAATCCTGGCGGGGATGGGCTTCGAAGCCTTGACGACGACCAGTGCTGGTCTCGCTTTCGCGCTCGGTCGGCGCGATGGTGAAGGCGCGGTGAGCCTCGACGAGACGTTGTCCAACGCGAGAGCGATCGTCGCGGCGACCGATCTTCCGGTCGCGGCGGATCTCGAAAACGGATTTGGGGACGCGCCTGAAATCGCCGCCCGGACCATTCGGATGGCGGGAGAGCTCGCCGGCGTCGTTGGCGGTTCCATTGAGGACGCGTCCGGAGATCCCCACCATCCGATCTACGATTTCGGGCATGCAGTAGAGCGCGTGGCCGCATCGGTCGAGGCGGCCCGCGGGCTGGGATTTCCCTTCGTGTTCGTCGCCCGGACGGAAAACTACTTGCACGGACGTCCTGATCTCGATGACACCATCCGTCGGCTGCAAGCCTTCGAGCGCGCCGGCGCGGACGCCCTGTTTGCGCCCGGTGTAACGCGCGCCGACGATATCCGTACGATTTGTCAGGCGGTCACCCTCCCTGTGAACGTGGTGATGGGCCTCAAGACCGCGTCCCACACCGTGGCTGAGCTCGCAGGCCTCGGTGTTCGCCGAATCAGCATCGGCTCGGCGCTCAGCCGGGCGGCTCTTGGAGAGTTCGTGAGAGCAGCGAGAGAGATCCGCGATGAGGGAACCTTCCGGTTTGCCGAGTCGGCGCTCCCATACGCCGAAGCGAATGACATGATGTCGGAGCGCTGACCCCAACTCCCTGCCTCAGGCAGCTCGACTCTCGTGTCACTCCGGGCGGACGACTTGGACGAGTCTGTCCACCAGGTGGTCCCGAGAAGGACCGCCGCCTCCTCGGGGTGGTCTCTACGCGCTGGCAGGCACTTGCCACCGCCTCCGGGAGCCGAGCATACTTCGTGCGATCCGAAACGCTGAATGATCAGGTTATTCTCGCCGGTGTACTACCGACTGGCACCAGTCGCCGGCCTCCAAGCCCATCTTCATCAGCCATGAAGGAGCAGAGTCGATGAACGCTCGCAATCGTTGCGCTCTCCTGCTGTCCGTCGGCGTCCTGCTCGGTGCCGGCAGGGCCGCCGCCCAGACCGAAATGCCGGCCGGGGTCACGCAGGCCGCGATCGACAAGGGAAACGACATATTCCATAAGACCGGACTCTGCTACGCCTGCCACGGCTCCGAGGGGAAGGGTCTCGTCGGCCCGAACCTTACCGATGACGTGTGGCTGCATAGCAAGGGCAGCTACGAAGAGATCGTCGCCCAGGTGATGAAGGGTGTACCAAAAGAGGAGTCCAAGAGCGGCGTCGTGATGCCGCCGCGTGGCGGTTCGAGCATCAGTGACGACGACGTGAAGGCGGTCGCGGCGTACGTCTGGTCACTTTCGCATGTGAAGAAATAGTTGCTCACATCCGAGCGATTCTGCCGGTCCCGGGCTCCCGGGACCGGCATTTTTTTGATGCGCAATCGCTCGTCTCGAGGGAATAGTCAGGGCGGCGGGTGTCAGCATTTGCTGCGAGAAAACAGCTTTATCCTTGCAGTAACAGGCAGGAGCCGAGAGCCCACGTTGCCCCGGTTAGCCTTTGGCCGACGCTAACGTATTGCCCACTCGTATCTTATCCCTGTGACCGCGCATGGCACATGGGTTGCTCAATGTAGACGTACCAACTGGTCAGTTGCGTGGGTTCGCGATGACCTCGTTCTCCCTGGAGTTCCTATGGGTCGCAGAGGATTTACCCTGATCGAATTGTTGATCGTCGTTGTGATCATCGGCATTCTCGCGACGATCGCGATCCCCAAGTTCGCCAATACGAAACAGAAGGCGACCGTCGCCTCGATGAAGACGGACCTGCGAAATCTGGTCACGTCGCAGGAAGGCTTCTATTTCGACAATAATGACTACGCCGGCAGCACCACCCTTGGAGCGCAGGTCAACGCGCTCGCTGGCGCAGGCAAGATCAGCTTCGGCCCCTCAAGCGGAAACGTCCTGACGCTCACCTATGTGAGCAACACCGGCTACAAGGCCACCATGACCAATCCCGTGGTTACGGGCACACCAGGCACCTGCGGCGTCTTCGTCGGTGGAGCTGCAAACTCGCCGAACGCGGCCGTGACCCAGGAGGGTGCTCCCGGCTGCTGGTAATTCGGAGCGAAGTGGCTCGGACCTGCGGGGCGACGAAAGTCGCCCCGCGTTCATTTCATGCCGCCGACCGCATCCTTCGATACGCTTTTCTCCCTGAGAAACTACTTCTGCCCCTTCACGCAAAGTCTCTCAAGAAACAGGGAACTTGCTACGGCACTTGAATTTACCGTTCCAAGAGGCCATACTTTGCGGCCGCCACGGTCGGTGGCGTTTCTCTTGAGAGCGGCAGGAATGATCAAGGTCTCGGCAGTGCATCCCGAATCCATCGCGGCTGACGTCGGCATCCCCGTCGGCACGGAGCTGGTCTCGGTCAACGGGCGCGAGCTCGAGGATTTTCTCGACTGGGAATTTCTGACCGCCGAGGACCAGTTTCTGCTCCATGCGCGCCTGCCGGATGGAGAAGAGATCGAGTACGACATCGAGCGGCCTGAGGGCTATCCGATGGGAGTCTCACTCGAGCCGCCGAGGATCCGGCGTTGCGCCAACCGGTGCGACTTCTGCTTCGTAGACGGGCTCCCCGAAGGCCTACGGGATGCCCTGTATATCCGGGACGATGATTACCGGCTCTCGTTCAAGTACGGCAACTTTGCGACGCTGACCAATCTGAAGCCGTGGGACGTTCAGCGCATCATTGAGTATCGCCTTTCCCCACTCTACGTCTCAGTGCACGCCACGGATCCGGTGGTTCGACGCTACCTGCTGCGAAACCCGCTAGCTCCGGACATTCTCGAGCAGCTTCGGCTCTTCGCCTCACACGGCATCCAGTTTCACACGCAGATCGTGATGTCCCCCGGCGTCAACGACGGAGCAGTGCTCGAGCAGACACTGTCGGACCTGTACGCGATGGGTGCGCCCGTGCTCAACACCTCGGTCGTTCCCGTGGGACTCACCGAGTACAGCAAGCATCATCTGGTCCGGGAACCGACGGCCGACGAGTGCGGGGCGGCACTGGACATCCTAAGCCGCCACTCCGCGAGGGCGCTCGCAGAGCGTGGTATGACGTGGGCTTTTGGCGCCGACGAACTCTACCTTCGCGCCAGCCGCGAGCTTCCGCCGGATGATTCGTACGACGGGTTTCAGCAGGTCGAGAACGGCATCGGTTCGGTGCGGTATCTGCAAGCGAAGATCGCGGAGTTTGCCTCGAGCCTCGCGGAGTGGCGCGGCCGGAAGATCGGTGTCCTGACCGGAACCTCCATGGCCGCGTTGATGCCGCAGGTACTCGCTCCGCTCACCGCGGCGACGGGTGCCGAGTTCGAGCTCATTCCGCTCGTGAATTCGCTGTTCGGCGAATCCGTCACCTGTGCCGGATTGCTGCCGGGCGCGGCATTTCGTGTTGCCCTTGCCGGACGTCGTGATCTCGACCTGGCACTCATTCCGGGCGAGTCCCTCAACGACGAAGGTCTGTTCATGGATAATCTCAGTCTGGACGATGTCTCGAGCACCGTGCCCGTCGAGATCCGTCCATCCTATTTTTTCGCCGACGCTCTCGAATCACCGGTTGCCGCATGAGCAAATGCACTGTCGCCATCGTCGGAAGGCCGAACGTCGGCAAGTCCACTCTCTTCAACCGGATTCTCGGCGGCCGCAAGGCGATCGTCTCGGATCAGGCCGGGACCACACGCGATCGACACTTCGGTGACGCCGAATGGAATGGCCGGCGCTTCTGGCTCGTGGATACCGGAGGACTGCTCCCCGAATCGACCGACTCGATGGACCGCGCGATCCGGAAGCAGGTCGAGTTCGCGGTGGCGGAATCCGATCTGGTCATCTTCGTCGTGGACGGTCGAGAGGGATTGAACCCGGTGGACCGGGAAATTGCGGCGCAACTCCGGAAGACTGGACGTCCGGTGCTGCTCGCGGTAAACAAGCTCGACGACCTGCCGAGGACGACGGCGGACGCCGAGTTTTACCAGCTTGGCCTGGGCGATCCGCTTGCGGTCTCCGCCCAGGTGGGGAAGGCGAGTGGCGACCTGCTCGATGCCGTGATCGAGCAGCTGCCTGAGAAGAATTCCGGTGAGGATGACGAAGCTGTCCACGTTGCGGTCATCGGTCGTCCGAATGCCGGAAAGTCTTCGCTGATCAACAAACTGCTGGGAGAAGAGCGCCATGTAGTCGCGGCCGAAGCCGGCACCACGAGGGACGCGATCGACTCCCCCTTGCGGTATCACGGCAAAACTCTCAACTTCATTGATACTGCTGGCTTACGTCGGCGAGCTAAAGTACAAGATGACATCGAGTTCTACTCTACGCTCCGGACCGAGCGGGCGATCGAACGGGCAGACGTCTGTGTCATCGTGGTGGATGCACTCCTCGGGATGCATATCCAGGATCTGCGTATCGCCACCGAGGCGTGGGATCATGGCTGCGGCTTGATCGTCGTGGTCAACAAGTGGGATCTCATTCCGGACAAGGATGCGAACACCGCGCA
>JBDUEA010000265.1:0-4681 GCA_040002695.1 Gemmatimonadota bacterium
CAGATCGACATCCCGCCGGTCGTTCGGATATCATCGCCCTGCATGGTCCGGCGGTGATCCCGATGTCGATGCACACGCTCGAAGATGCGTTCGTTCAGCAGTTGCGCGAGTTATTTCATGGGGAGCGCCAGATCCGTCGCATGCTTCCTTCCCTGATCACCCGCATCTGGGAACCGGCGTTCGTTGCCGCGCTAACGGATCAGCTCCTCGTGACGCACGCGAAGATCAAGCGGTTGCAGAATGCATTCGCTTCGATCAGCCACGTGGCTCGAGGTTGCCGGTCCACGGCCGTGGAAGGACTGGTAGGGGAGTGCATCCAGCATAGCCGGAGGTGCGGAGAACCTGAGGTAGTGGACGCTCTGGTCCTTGCCGGCATTCTGCGGGTTCAATCGTACCTGATTTCATTTTACGGCTCGCTCTGCACGTGGGCCGAGCTCCTGGGGTTTGACCGGGCTCACCATTTCCTCCTCCAGAACCTGGAGCAGGAGAGGCTTTGCCACGAGGGGCTTGGGATACTGGCGAACGGCAGCGTGAATCCGTACGCGGCGGCCGCTCGCTGAGTGAACTCTTTTTCCGTCCGCCGTTCGTCGGAGATCACACGAGCCGATTGCGAAGCGCCCGGTCGATGTTGACCGGGCGCCTGCTTTTCATGCCCTGCGTTCCCGGCTATCGTCTGGGTGCGGGACACTCGCTGAGCAACTGTTTCGGCGCCGGAGCGTTGGGATAGAGGTCATGCGCCGCGAGAGCGTGCGGACGAGCACGTGCGCAGCCGGAACGCTGCATGTAGGAAACGGCAAGCATCATGTGAATCCGGTAATTTCCAGGATCGATGCGTGAGGCGCGCTCGAGCTCTGCGGCGCGCATGCCGTTACTGTAGACCTCCATTGCCCGGGCCTGGCTGCCGCTTCGGGTGACCAGAATCAGACCCGCCACGGCCGCCATCGCCATCACCTGCCACCGCCGGGCGCCATCGAGCGCGATGGCGCGGACAGTCGAGCTTCCCGGGGAAAGCGCACCGAGGATGGTCCATACGAAGAGGGCGGGGATAGGGAGCAACAGGACGGCGTCGAAGGCACCGACGACTCCCGTGGCGACGAGGACGGAGCAGAGCGCGAGCGCCGGAAGCCCGGCGCGAGGCACATCGTCTTCCGCTACGGCGTTGCGCCAGCGGAGCCAGGCCCCCATCATGGACCCGATGCCGACGAGCGTGATGAGCAGGAAGGCAGGGATGCCACGCTCTGACAGAATCGCCATCCAGTCGCTGCTCGGCCACGGATTCGACGTCATTCTCGACTGACCGTCGAGGGACGGATCATTCTTCGCTGCGAAGCGTGGGTACTCCACCGCCCAGTTTCCGGGCCCCACGCCGAGGAGTGGATGCTTCAGTGACATCCGCAGCGTACGGCCGTACTGGACCAGCCGGCCTTTGCCACTTCCTTCCTTGTAGTTCGTAACGCTGCGCAGCGAGTCGAGGTACGGCGAGTCGGATTTCCATTCCAGTGAATTCGGGAGCGCCAGCGCGAGCGCCGCGCCGATGACCGCGCTGATTCCGAGGATGCGGCTGCGCTTGCGGAGGAGCTCGCTGCGCCAGAGTCCGCCCCGCCAGCCCTCGATGAGAAGGATCAGGAACGTCACGCCAACCGCGAGCCAGGCAGCTCTCGAACGGGACAGCACCAGGGCCGCAGAAAGAATCCCGATGCCGATCGCGCCGACCGCAAACCCGCGGCGCCTTCGCGCCTCGAAGGCCGAGAGGAGAATGACGGGGAGACCGATGGCGACGAGGTGAGCCATGAAGTTACGATTGCCGAAGGTCCCGCCCGGCGCACGGCTGAGGCTCGAGAGACTCGTCACCAGTCCGTAAGCCTGGAAGAGCGCCGTGCATGCACCGACCACGACCGCGGCGCCGAGCGCGATGAGCAACGGGCGTGCGAGTCCGGCTCGCGCGATGGATCGCGAGATCCAGAACATCGCGGCACCGGCGAGGCTCAGCCCGACCGAGCGAACCGCCAGCCACCAGTTGTCCGCGAATAGTCCCGACACGATTCCGAGCCCGAGAAACCCGACCAGGCAGAGATCGATCCGCGAGAAGGTCAGTCGCCGAGCTCGGGCAAGGAGTACGAGTCCCGCAAGGAGTGCGACAACATGCAGTACCAGCTCCTTCGGGACCGCGTGGCGCTCGAGATCGAACACCTTGTAAGGCAGTGCCACCAGGACCACGGCAAAGGCGCCCAGCTGCACCAGCAGCAGGGCCAGGCGCTCTGCCCCCGGAGCTGCTGCGGCCGCAGGGCGCGACTCGGTCCTTCCGCCAGTGGGCGAGGGGGATTTGGGGGAATATTTCACGGAGCCGTAGAATAGATCATGACGAACCGAACCTCCATGCCCCCCCTCGTATCCACGGAGTGGCTGTCCCGAAACCTCGGCCGTCCGGACGTACGGTTAGTCGATGGCTCGTGGTACATGCCGCAATCGGGTCGAAGCGCACGCTCGGAGTTCCAGTCGGCGCATCTGCCCGGGGCGGTTTATTTCGATCTCGACGCTCACAGCGATCCAGGCTCGACGCTCCCTCACATGCTTCCCACCGAGCAGCAATTCTCGGCGGATATGACCCGTCTCGGGCTTCGGGACGACGACGCGATCGTGGTCTACGACGGATCCGGGACGAACTTGAGCGCACCGCGCGTCTGGTGGATGTTCCGTGCTTTCGGCCACGCGGGGGTCGCGGTGCTCGATGGAGGGTCCGGCGCGTGGAAGGCCGCAGGGCTTCCACTGGAGAGCGGCACATCACGGGTTTCGATGGGGAAATTCACCGCGACCTTTGATCCGGCAGCCGTACGCAGTCTTGAATCAGTTCGCGGCGGCATAGGGAAGAACGAGGACCAGATCGTTGACATGCGTTCCCGCGGGCGCTTCGCGGGGACCGATCCTGAACCGAGGCCCGGCCTTCGCGCAGGTCACATTCCCGGGAGCAGGAATCTGCCTTACACGGAAATGGTGGGAGCCGACGGGCGGATGCTGCCGACGGCGGAGCTTCGGCACAGAATTGAACTGGCGGGCATCGATCCATCGAAACCGATCGTGGCGACGTGCGGCTCCGGAACTACCGCGTGCGTACTCGCGCTCGGCTTCGCCATGCTGGACCTGCCAGTGCCGGCGATTTACGATGGCTCCTGGACGGAGTGGGGAGGCCGAGCGGACACGCCGGTTGAGACGGGTGGGCCGACGCGGTGAAAGCATCGAGCCGGCTGGGACTCGGCTGTCTGGTGCTGTTCTGCCTGCCGTTCTGCGCGGTGGGTATCGGTACCGCGATCGGGGCAATCCTCGCGGCGCGCCAGGCGGACTGGCACAAGGCGGGCTTCCTGTCGATCTTCGCGCTCGCGTTCGGTGGCGCCGGTTTTGGATTCATCTTCGCGGGATTTTCCAGCGCCCGCACGGCCGCCGACCTGGAATCCCGCCAGGAGCAGCAGCCGGATGCGCCCTGGCTCTGGCGCGCCGACTGGGCGGCGGGTCGAGTGCTCGATACCAATCGCGGCGCGATGATCGGTGCGTGGTTATTCGCGGGACTCTGGAATCTGATTTCGTTTCCAGCCGCCTATGTAGCGTTCGTTCAGATGGATCGGGAGTTCGGCCCTCATCTGCTTCTCGTTCTCATTTTTCCGGTCGCCGGGCTCGGGCTGATCGCGTGGGCAGTGGTCGCCACTATCCGGTTCACCAAGTTCGGCACTTCGGTGCTGGAGCTCGTCTCGGTGCCGACGGTGATCGGTCGGGAGATCGCGGGGCGGATCACCACCGGAGCCGGCCTGGTGCCGGAGCACGATATCATAGTCTCGCTTCGCTGCGTGAACCGGATCACGACCGGCAGCGGCAAGAGTCGCTCGACGACGGAGCATATGCTGTGGAAGGGAGACCAGGCGATTCCGGGGGCGATACGCAGCGCCGCCGGCTCAACCATTCCATTCGTCATCGCCATTCCTGCAAGCTGTATATCGACGGACACCTCTGACGAATCCAGCCTGATCGTCTGGCGACTCGAGGCGACGGCGGCGGTGCCGGGCGTGGATTACGACGCGTCCTTCGAGGTGCCGGTCTTCCGAACCGCCGAGAGCGAGACGGCACCCCCATCGGTAGCAGCCGCTAAAGCAGTGGTTCCGATCGTGGATGCCAGCTACGTACCTCCGGCAGATTCGAGGATCAGGGTGACGCAGAGCGGAAGCGTGCTGGATCTCGATTTCCCGCCCGCCCGGAACGTCGGCCCCGCGCTCGGCTTCTCCGTGTTCGCGCTGATCTGGACCGGGGTGGTGATCGCGCTGATCGTCAATGGTGAATGGTTCATCGGGGCCATCTTCGGCGCGTTCGACGTCCCCCTCATGTTGATTATCCTGACACTCTGGTTCGGACGCAGCAGCGTGCACGTCGAAGCGGGAACAATCACGCTTCGGCAGACGATCCTGGGGATGGGGCAGGCCAAGAATATTCCAGCGAAGGAAGTCCAGGAGGTGACCACGAGTTCCGGCATGCAGGTGAACTCGAAGCCGTACTACGATCTTCAACTCACGACGGCGGATGGAAAGAAAGTGACGCTGGGCAGCGGGGTCTCGGATCACCGGGAGGCGGAATGGCTGGCGGGAAGGATTCGGGCGTTGCTGCTGCCGGTATGAACGGTCAGGATGGAGGCAGCACGATT
>JBDUEA010000266.1:0-4677 GCA_040002695.1 Gemmatimonadota bacterium
TCGAATCGACGCTCATTCCAGCCCTGCGTGAAGATCAGTGCCGCGCACAGGATGGCGACCGCCGAGACGACGAGTAGGCCCACGAGTGCATCGCTGGCGCGTCGGCTCATGCTCATTGGACGATCACCTTTCCCTCACCATTCACGACCCGCACCAGGGATTCGACCCGCGGCCTGAGCATCGCGGGGATGTCCTGGTCGGTGATGAACACCGTTCGCCGGCCACCCTCGGCCACTTGCCCCCCACGGGCGACCTCGAGCAGCTCCGCCGCAACCTGATCCGTCAGACCATCGAACGGCTGCTCCATGATCACCAGCTCCGGGTCAAAGGCGAGCGCTCGGCCGAGTGCGGTCCGCCGTCGGTCCTCCTCATTGGCGCCGGCGGGACGGGCGTGCGCCACGCGAGTGATGCGCAGCTGGGCGAGGATGACATCCACTCGCCCCTCGATTTCGTCGGGTTGGAAATCGCTGCCGAAACGCAGCGGCAGGCGGATGTTGTCGCGCAGAGTCAGATTCTGCAAGAGTCCGTCTCCCGCGGGCAGATAGCCGATTCGCCGGCGGAAGGCGAGCTGCGCGCGGCGCTCGAGTTTGTCGATCTCCATCCCGAATACCTGCGCCTTGCCCCGCGGGCCGGATTCGAGTCCCATCGCGAGGGCTCCGAGATTGTCGACGCCGCTGCGCTCGTCTCCGAGCGCCACCACCGTGTGATGCTCGGGAACACTCAGATTGAATGCCCCCTGCCCGTCGGTGGAGTGACCGCCCAGTGTCGTCCGCCCGATCACCGCGAGAGGAATGTTTTCGAATACCAGCGGAGCTTCGTTCACGAAAGTACCGCCACGAAAACGGCCGAGACGATGAAGATCGCCGCGATCGAGCCGACGGTGCCCCGGATGACCGCCTGGGGAATCTCGGTGGGCCCGCTCCGAACGGAGAGCCCCTGGAAACTGGGGAGTACGCCGATGATACCGCCGAAGACGAGACCCTTGAGAAGAGTGAGCACCACGTCTCGACTGGTCAGAGATGCGAACACGATCGTCAGGTAGCGGGAACCGCTCATCCCGGCCAGGCTTGCTGCCACGAAGCCACCGAGGAGCGAGATGACATCGAAGAGTACCAGCAACGCTGAAACCGAGACGATGCAACCGAACAGTCGCGGCAGTACCAGATAATGGAACGGATCGATGCCCATCCCTTCGAGCGCGCGCACTTCTCCAAGCACGGTGTTGGTCGCGAGTTCTGCAGTGATCGCGGTTCCGCTTCGTCCCACGATGGCCAGCGCAGTAAGGATGGGGCCGAGCTCCCGGACGATCACGACGACCATCAGTTTGCCGATGAGGTCGCTGGCGCCCACGCGGCCAAGCTGCCCGATCGAGCTGGAGATGACGAGAAAGCTCAGGATGCCGCTCAGCAGTACGATGAGACCGACCCCATCGAGCGCGGTGAAGCGGAGCTGATTGAGGAGCACACGCCCGGCGACGCGTCGGCCCGCCCCGGGCAGGGAAGGGAGAGAGGCGAGCGCCTCAAACGCGAAGCGCGCCAGCGCGCCCAGCAGGGCGAGCCAGCGCGCCGTTCCGCGTCCGATCGCGGCGAAAAGCCCGATCATGTGCTCAGGTGGGTTTCACCTTTTTCAGTCCCTCGCGAGCTTCCGTATAATCGGGGAAGATCTCGATTGCACGCCGGTAATATTCGGTCGCTTTGGCGGTGTCTCCGCGATCTTCGTACAACAGTGCTCGACTGTAATATGTGAGCGCCTCCGTCGGCACATCCCGCGCGTGCGATGCACGGCTCACGTCCGCGGGAAGCGGTGGCAGCTTCGTCTCTGCCATGAGCTTCTCCGCGACGGACTGGATGATCCGAAACAACTCCTCGCGCTTCTGCAGCTTCGGATCGTTGGTGACGACCTTGATGATCTCACCGGTTTCGACGTTCACGATGCGCGCGTCAACCCGGAACTTGCCGTAGAAGTCGATGAAATTTCCCATGATCATGTACTTGGCGCCGACGAGTTTGCCGATTTTCGCCGCAGTGGTCGCGTCGGCACGACCGTCGCGTCCGAGGTTCTGCTCGTCCAGGAGCCGCTGCGTCTCCGAGCGATCCACCACGCGGACCGCAGGATTCTGTCCCAGTTCGCTCACGAGCATGCCGGCGATGCCCTTCTGCAGCGCCTCGAAATTCTCCTTGTCCTGTCCGTACGAGCCGCCGTTGTCGAATGGAAGAACGGCGATTCCGGGTCGGGAGTCCTGGGCTCGCAAACCCGTAGCGGTCAGGAGCGCGAACGCCGGGGCCAGCCAGATCCGCATGCGCATATCAAATCTCCTCATCAGAGGTGCAGCCTCATCCCCTCGCGCGCCGCGTTGACCGTGAGCGAAGGGGCGATGGCCTTGGCCTGCCGTTGCGTTCTCGCCAGCAACGCATCGATTGCGGCGTCATCATGCTCGGGTTCGTGGTGGAACAGAACCAGTTCGCCACTGCCACACTCTGCCGCCAGTTCGACGGCTTGCCTGGGCGTGGAATGTCCCCAGCCGGCCCTGCTCTCCAGCAGGCTTTCCGAGTACATCCCGTCGTGAATGAGTGTGTCAACTCCGTGCAGGAACCGGACCAACTGCGACCTCCAGTCCTCGGGAACGTCGTAGCTGCCACCCGTTCCGAGCTCGTTATCGGTGATGTAGGCCATGGTCCTCCCGCCTTCGCGGGGAACGAGTTTGTAGCCGAGTGTGGTGCCCGGATGGCGGAGGCGGAAGGTCTCGACCCAGAAACCATCGATTTCGAAGCCGCCACTGGTGACTTCCGTGACGGTGAGTTCGGCGGCCAGCGCCTTGAGAGGGACCGGGAAGACCACCGGGTCCATCTGCCGGTCGAGGATTTCGACGAGGGGTACGCCGGCCTGCGCGGCGCCATAAATCTGAACCGAATTGCCCTTCGTGTTCAGCGGCTGGAAGAAAGGAAGCCCCTGAATGTGGTCCCAGTGTGTATGGGAGAGCAGAATGTCCACATTCATGGCGCCCGGGGCCAGCCGCGCGAGTTCGTGTCCGAGCGGCCGGATCCCACTGCCGGCGTCGAGAATCACGAGCTGGTCCGCCTTGCCGCCGACCGCGACGCAGGGAGTATTGCCACCATATCGCGCAGTATGGGCCCCGGGGGTGGGAATCGACCCTCGAGTCCCCCAGAAGGTGACGGTGTAGGTCACGCTTCGAATCTCAGCATGTGCGCAATATGGGCGACCGCGTTGAAAGGATCGTCGCTCGCACTCACGGCTCGCTCGTGATGTGAATCACGACCGACCTGCCGCCTGCTCCAGAGCGGGACGATCCATCAGGCTGATGTCCTTGCGGGTCACTGAAATCAGACCGCGTTCCACGAAATCGCGCAACGTCCGCGACACCGTCTCCCGGCTCGATCCGATCATCTGGGCGATCACGTGGTGGGTGACTTTCTTGGTGATCTTGTCACCGCCTTCTTCTTCCGCGAAGCGAAGGAGCAGGTCGGCGACCCGGCCGTTCACGTCGAGCAGCACGAGGCTGCCGATCTTTTCATCCGCTCGGCGAAGTCGGCGGGAGAGCTCCCGCAGCAGCGCGATCGCCACTTCGGGAGAGGCGCGAAGCCGCGTCTGAAAATCCTCCCGACGCAGCACGAGTACGCTGGCGTCCGCCATCGCTATCACGTGCGCGGAACGTGGCTGATCATCGATGAGTGCCATCTCACCGAAAAAGCTGCCTTCGCCCAGCACCGACAGGATGACCTCCCGCCCATCCTCGCCTATCAGCACGACTTTCACCTGCCCGGCAGCGACGAGGTAAAGCGAGTCGCCCTGATCATCCTCGAACAGGATTACGCTGCCCTTGGGGTAGCTGCGCTCCCGGGCGAGTTCCGCAAAGACCGCCAGCTCACCTTCAGGGAGACTGGCGAACAGAGGGACCTTTTTCAGTACCTCAAGTGGGGCGAGCGCCAAACTGCCCTCGATTTTTTGGAAGTGGATGTAATTACGATACTTGCGGGCAGGGCTCAAGTCAAACCCGGAACGTGGCCCAGGCGGACTTTTTGGGCAACGCCAATGCGCCCGGGTGCAGGATTTCAACTACCGGCGAAGGATGTACGCCTCCTGCCAGCGCTCCCGCGAGGGTCAGAGGGTTGAAATGCAATCGGGTAAGCGGCTATATTGGAAGGCTTTCCGACAGTAATCCACGGCCGATCCGGCCGGCAGCGCGAGGAGATAGAGCGTGAAGTCCGATACCCATCCCAAGTACAGCAAGCTCACCATCCAGTGCGCGTGCGGCCACCAGTTCGAATCCAGGTCGACTTCGACATCCGTTCATGTCGAAGTCTGCGCCAAGTGCCATCCCTACTTTACCGGCAAGCAGCGCCTGATGGACACGGCCGGCCGCGTCGACCGTTTCCGCCGCAAGTACCAGAGCGAGAAGGCTCCCGCGGAAGCGCCGCAGGGCTGAGTCATGGACGCCCGACTCCGCCAGGCGCTCGCCCGGGCGGAGGAGGTCGCTCAGGCGCTGTCAGATCCGTCGACCGCGCGTGACTCCAGCAAGTTCAAGGGCCTCGGCCGGGAGCACTCCCGGCTCGAGCCCATCGTGCGAACCGCGGAGCGGCTCCGACGATTGGAAGATGACCTGTCGCAGGCTCGGGAAATGGCGGAGGAAGCCGATCCCGAGCTTGTGGCGCTCGCCCG
>JBDUEA010000267.1:0-4671 GCA_040002695.1 Gemmatimonadota bacterium
ATCGTGGCGGCCACGTTGGCCTGGCTGATGCCGAGGGGTTCGACGCTCCGCGCGGCCAAGGATCTGGACTCCCGGCGTGCCGCCTGACGGGGGCAGTGACAATCTCGTGGAGTCGTTCGTCTCCCCGATCTCGTTCCGACCGCAGAACGGGTGAGACTTCGCGTATTCTCCGTCCACGCGGCAAGACTCAAGAGGGAAATAGCTCAGGATCCTGATGAATCGCCATCCGTGAGGCGCAGTTCCGGTCCACGGATGGCGACACCCTATACGTCATGAATGGCTGACAACAATGCCCATCGAAACCACCCGCCAGCAGGCTGCCCTCGAGCGCGCGACTGAGCTGGCCCTCGCCTATCTCGACTCGCTCGATGAGGCCTCCGTGGGGACCACTACATCCGTGGCCGAGTTGCGCGAGCGATTCGCTCTCCCACTTCCCGACGAGGGCGCAGACCCCGTGGCCGTGATCGAGGAGTTGGCGCGTGGCTCCGAGGGCGGGCTCCTGGGCAGCGCGGGCGGGCGCTTCTATGGCTGGGTGATCGGGGGCAGTCTGCCCGGCGCGCTTGCAGCCGACTGGCTCACATCCGCCTGGGATCAGAATGCCGGCCTTGCCGCCTGCGGTCCGGCGGCCGCGGTCGTCGAGGAGGTCTGCGGTACCTGGCTCAAGGACGTTCTAGGACTGCCCGCCTCGGCATCGTTCGCGCTGGTGACCGGCTGCCAGATGGCCCATGTGACCTGTCTCGCCGCCGCGCGCCACGCGGTGCTCGCCCGCGCCGGATGGGATGTAAACCGCGATGGACTCTCGGGCGCCGCGGCCATCCGGATCGTCACGTCGAACGAGGTGCATGGGACCTGCACGCGGGCCGCCAAGCTCCTCGGCATTGGGACCGCGAACATCACCCTCGTGCCAAGCGATGCGGCATCGCAACTGACCGCCGACGCGCTGCGGAAGGCGCTGGCCCAGGAACCGGGGCGCCCGACCGTGGTCATCCTCCAGGCAGGAGACGTCAACTGTGGCGTCTTCGATCCGTTCGCCGAGCTCATCGATATCGCACACGCGGCGGGCGCATGGGTGCATGTCGATGGCGCGATGGGTCTCTGGTGCAATGCGGCGCCCGAGCTTCGCCACCTTCTCGCCGGCGCCGAGCGGGCGGATTCATGGGCAACGGACGGCCACAAGTGGCTCAATGTGCCGTATGATTCGGGATATGCCTTCGTGGCGCATCCGGAGCATCATCGCGCCGGAATGGAGCATCGGGCGAGTTATCTCGTGCATGCCGAGGACGTGCGGGATCAGCTCGACTGGACGCCAGAGCATTCGCGGCGCGCGCGCGGCTTCGCGACCTGGGCGGCGCTCCGGGAGCTGGGACGTACGGGCCTGGCGGATCTCGTCGTGCGCTGCTGCCACCACGCGCGCGACATCGTAACGCGTATCGGCGCGCTGCCCAACGCCCGCGCCGTCAGCGTGCCGGTGATCAACCAGGGACTCGTGCGCTTCTACGACGCGCACCCCGGAGCTACCGAGGCGGACCACGATCGCCGCACCGAGGACGTCATGGCGGACATCAACGCGAGCGGAGAGGCCTTCTTCACGGGAACGACCTGGCGCGGCATGCGCTGCATGCGCGTATCGGTCTCGAACTGGCGCACGACCGGCTCGGATGTCGATCGCGCGGTTGCGGCCGCGGCGCGGATTCTCGGGTAGATTCCTGGAATGGCGACCTCAAAAGGCACCGAGCGCATTTGCGCGAAGGGCCATCGCTACCTCAAGAGCAGTGACTGTCCCACCTGTCCACGCTGCGAAGTGGAGCGGCGGCCGGCCGGCGGTTTCCTGTCGCTCCTTTCCGCGCCCGCGCGACGGGCGCTGGAGCGCGAAGGGATCACCACACTCCGGCGGCTTTCCGGTTACCGCGAATCCGAACTGCTCAAGCTCCATGGCTTCGGTCCCGCCACGCTGCCGATTCTTCGCAAGGAGCTGAAGGAGGGCGGGCTTGGATTCAAGCGCTAGCGCCGTACGCACGTGTCCCCGGGTCGACTCTTCTCGATCGTCGGACGGTGCCATCTTGCTCGAGGGAGAATCAACGGATGTATCGCGTACAGCAGCAGGACCTGCCCTTCGTCGGCAGCTCCCATCAGTTTGTCGGCGCCAATAACGGAGACGTCAACATCTCCGTCTTTCTGCTCAGTGCCGCGCCCGGCCGTGGGCCCGGTCCTCATCGGCATCCATATGATGAGGTTCAGTTCATTCGGGAGGGACGAGGACACTGGGTGGTGGATGGCAAGGAGTTCGAGGCCGGCGCCGGGGACATCCTGGTTATCAAGGCAGGAGAGGTGCACAGTTTCCGCTGCATCGGCGAAGGGCCGCTGGTGCAGCTCGACGTGCATCTCAGCCCGATGTTCATCCAGGAAAATCTCCCCTAGCACCATCGGCCTCACGCCTTTCGTCGTCGGGGCCGCGCCTGGCAACTCCCGCCTGAGGAGAAGGTCACATTCTCAATCTCGATGAGACCGCCGTACGGCGACTGCTGCATTTCGAAGATTTGATTCCGGCAGTGGCCGCGGCGCTTGCGGAGCTCTCTGCCGGCCGGGTGGTGCAGCCGGTGCGCGTGGTGCTGCCGGTGCTGTCGCACAACGGCTTCTTCGCCGTCATGCCCGCCTACGCCGGACACCTCGGCGCGAAGCTGGTGACGTTCTATCCGCGGAACGAAGGCATCCCCACTCATCACGCGCTGATCGTTCTCTTCAAGCCGGAGACCGGCGAGCCGATCGCGGTAATGGACGGACGTCTCATCACCGAAATGCGCACCGCCGCCGGTTCGGCAGTCGCGACTCAGCAGCTGGCCCGACCCGAAGCCTCTGTCCTCGCCATACTCGGCTCGGGAGTTCAGGCCACGAGCCACCTCGAAGCCATTCGCCTCGTCCGGCCCATCCGCGAGGTCCGAGTGTGGAGCCCCAGAAATGCCGACGCGTTCGCGCGCCAGCACGGGGTGACGGTAACCGACACGGCCGAAGAGGCGGTGCGCGGTGCGGACGTGATCGTCGTCGCCACCAGCGCGCAGGTTCCGGTGCTCCGCGGCACCTGGCTCTCGGCCGGCGCACACATCAACGCCGTCGGAGCGACCCGACCCGAGTGGCGGGAGCTCGACGACGAAACGCTCGCCCGCGCGCGGGTGTTCGTGGAATCCCGCGAAGCGGCGAGTCGTGAATCGGGTGACGTGATCGCGGCGAAGCGAATCGATGGCGAGATCGGCGAACTGGTCGCCGGCGCCGGCACGGGCCGCACATCCGCGGACGACATTACGCTCTACAAATCCGTCGGCGTCGCAGTCGAGGATATCGCGGCGGCGGCACTCGTGTATTCGGCGGCATCCCACGAAAGCCGGAGCTGAATTCCTCGCTCACGGACGTGACGGAGCGAATCGATTGATGGCGCCTCATGAGCGCCGCAGCCCTGGTGTGCCGAGACGGACCCGCAGCGGCATTTCTCTCGAAACCATGAATCACTCATGAGACTCATCCAGAAGCCTCGTCCCGGTGAGTATCCGCCATATGCCGACATGTACCTTCGTCTGACCCCCGACGACGGCCGGATACTCGAACATCTGCGATCCAATTTCCTGGCGACCAGAGACTTCATCCACACGCTCCCCGAGGAACGGCTCCTCTATCGATACGCACTCGGCAAGTGGAGCATCAAGGACATCCTGGTACACATCATTGATGACGAGCGGATCTTCGCGTATCGCGCGCTGCGATTCGCCCGCAATGAGAAGCTGAACCTCCTCGGATTCGACCAGGACGCGTACGCACGTGAGGCCGAAGCCGACGCGCGGCCGCTCGATGCCATCTTCGAGGAATACGAGGCCGTCCGTCACGCGACGATTGGGCTCTTCTCCAGCCTGCCCGAGCGTTCTCTCGATCGGCTGGGCCACGGCACCGGGACCGCGAACGATGCCACGCCGCGGGCGCTGGTTTACCATATCGCCGGACACGAGCTTCACCATCTCGCCATGATCCGGGATCGCTATCTCTAGTTGCGCATCGTGGCTTCATGTCAGAGGGCGGCGCGAGCAAGTGGGATTGAATGGTAAATTCAACGTAGCGCAAGATCGACGTTCACAATTTACAGATGGAGAAGGTGTCCATGACCACCCAGCTTCGAATCCGCTCCGCCCTGCTCCTCGCGCTCGCTCCAACCTTCACACATTCCGTGCAGGCACAATCGGGCCGAGCGTCCCTGAACGGATGGGTGGCGTTCGAGGACGTGGCGTACGTCGATACTCAGCCGCGGGCAACCGTTCAACTACGCCACGCTCCGCCCGACACCGGGGTCGTCTATACCACCACAACCGATGCGCACGGCTTCTATCATTTCAACGTGGTTGCGCTCGGCTCCTTCGTGCTGCGCATCTCTGCCCCGAAATTTCAGGACTATTCCGCCGAGGTGTACCTGCCCTCGGATTTCGCGGGCAACTGGGCGGTGCAGCTCAAGGCGCGCAAAGGCGCCGCCCACTAGCCCCGGGCTGCCTCGCGCTGCCCCGACTCGGGCCTCATAGAGAGGGGCCGGCGGAGAGGGCGGAGAGGGCGGAGAGGGCGGAGAGGGCGGAGAAGGCGGAGAGGGCGGAGAGGGCGGAGAGGGCGGAGAGGGCGGAGAGGGCGGAGAGGGCGGAGAGG
>JBDUEA010000268.1:0-4641 GCA_040002695.1 Gemmatimonadota bacterium
CGTTCACCGATCTGCTGGCGCCACATCGCGTAGTAGAGGCCCTTTCGATCCAGGAGATCCTGGTGCCGGCCCGACTCCACGATCTGGCCGCGCTCGAGCACGTGGATGCGATCCGCATGAAGCACCGTCGACAGCCGGTGCGCGATCAAGACCGTCAGATGCCGCGACGTCGCCGAGACATCACGGATCGTCTGCCCGATCTCTTCCTCGGTGAGGGAATCGAGGCTCGAGGTCGCCTCGTCGAACACCATGAGGTCGGGGCGCCGGAGCAGCGCTCGCGCGATGGACAGCCGCTGTTTCTCGCCGCCGGAAACCTTGACACCGCCTTCGCCGATCACCGTATCGAGCCCGCGATCCGCGCGCGAGAGGAGCGTTTGACATGCGGCCTTCCGGAGCACGTCCAGGCACTCCGCATCGGTGGCGTTCGGATTCACGAACAGCAGATTCTCGCGAATCGTTCCCGCGAAGAGCTGCGTGTCCTGAGTGACGAAGCCGATGCGCTCGCGCAGGCTCTCGAAGTCGATGGTATCACCGGGATGCCCGTTGTAGAGGATCCGGCCGGTCTTGGGCTGATAGAGTCCCACCAGCAGCTTGACGAGCGTCGTCTTTCCGGATCCGGAGGGCCCGACGAACGCGACGGTGGCCCCTGGCTCGAGCTTGAACGAAATGCCGGAGAGCGCGTCGACCGAAGCGGTCTGGTGCCGGAAGCCGACCTGCTCGAACTCCAGTCTCCGGATATGGTCGATGGTCACCGGGTCGACCGGTTGCCGCTCCGGCGGGATCGCGAGGATCTCCTCGAAGTTATTGAGCGAGGCCTCGGTCTCCCGGTAGACGTTGATGATGTTGCCGAGTTCCTGCAGCGGGCCGAAGATGAAGAATGAATAGATGAAGAGCGAGAAGAACTGCCCGACCGTGATCTGATGGGCGAAGATCAGGTAAAGCATGATGAAGATGATCGTCGTCCGGATGAAATTGACGGCGCTGCCCTGGATGAAGCTGAGGCTCCGGATGTAGCGCACCTTCTTGAGTTCGAGCTTGAGAATCCGGTCAGTGGTGCCGTTGAGCCGTTTGATCTCCTGCTGCGAGAGGCCGAGGCTCTTGACCAGCTCGATGTTCCGGAGGGACTCGGTCGTCGAGCCGGCCAGTGCGGTGGTCTCCGCAACGATCGTCTTCTGAATGACCTTGACCTTGCGGCTGAGCGTCGAGCTGATCCAGCCAATGATGGGAATGGTCATGAAGTAGATCGGCGCGATGAGCCAGTAGACGCTGATCGCGTAGATCGTCACGAAGACCACGCCCACCAGGGTGGTGAACATCACACTGATGCCGGCGAGAATCAGCTTTTCGACATCGGCGCGGACCTTGGTGAGGACGCTCAGCGTCTGCCCGCTCCGCTGGTCTTCGAACACCTGATACGGCAGCTCGAGCGAGTGCTTGAGGCCGTCCGCGTACATCCGGGCGCCCAGCTTCTGGGTGATCACATTGATGAAGTAGTCCTGGAAATTCTTCGCCACCCGTGAGACAAACGCCGCACCGACCGAAAGACCGAGCAGCAATCCCGCGCCCTTGAGGAACTGAATCTTGGTGTATTCACTCGATCGGGTGGCGTACTGGTCGATCACGTGGCGAATGATCAACGGGTCGAGCAGCGAGAACACCTGGTTGATCGCCGCGAGCAACAGAGCGAGCGCCACGAGACGCCAGTACTGCCGGAGGTAGGACCAGAGGAGACGCATAGAATCAGACGTAAGGGTTTTTTCGGTGAGCAGTGAGGGGGAGCGGTGAGCGGGAGGCCTGCGCTGCGGCTCCCGCTCACCGCTTACTTCTCACCTCTCACTGCTTTTTCAGCGCCGCGATCAGGGCCCGCATGAAATCCGGCAGGTCCGCCGGGGTACGGGAGGAGATCAAATTGCCGTCGACCACCACCGCCGAGTCTTCCCAGATCATCCCCGCGTTGGTCAGATCGTCCTTGATGGCGCGGACGCTGGTGCCGCGCTTGCCGCGCACGATGCCCGCGGAGATCGGCACCCATCCCGCATGACAGATGAACGCCACCGGCTTCCCCGCGGTGAAGATCTCCCGTGTGATCGCGAGCAGCCGCTCTGATCGCCGCATGATGTCCGGGGCATAGCCGCCCGGAATGACCAGTCCGTCGAAGGTATTGGCGTCGATCTGATCGACGCTGGTATCGACAGTGAGCGGGTAACCCCGCTTCCCCTGGTAGGTCTTCTCTCCGGTCCCGGCCACCACGGTCCGGATGCCTTCTTCCTCGAGGCGGATCTTGGGATACCAGAGCTCCAGATCCTCATAGAGTGGTCCGGCGAAGAGGAGAACGGATTTATTCGAGAGGGACATTGACCCGGGAGTGAAATAAGTAGAAAGTGACAATAAGTAGAAAGTGGAAAGTAAAAAGTGGAAAGTCCCGGCCAGGACAAACCTACCTCGAATTCGACCTAACACCTAAGCCCTAACCCCTACCACCTGCCCCCTCCCCTATTCCCTCCCTTTCTGAAATCTCCGCGTGATCGCCACCAGCAATCCCCGGGGCGCGAACCCCGCCCCTGCGGCGAGCAGCCGGTTCCTCCATCCGGGAATCACCACTGCCTGGCCGCGCATCAGTCCCCGGTATCCAGCCTCGATCACTGGACCCACCTCCATCACGCCTCTGCCATGGAACAGCTTCGTCCCCTCCGACTTGGCCACGGCCGCGAAGCCGGTCCGCGTCGGTCCCGGACAGAGCGCCGTCACCGTTACGCCCGTCCCGTCGACTTCATTCCCAATCGCCTGCGAAAATGAAAGTACGTAGGCCTTGCTCGCATAGTAGACGGCCATCAGCGGGCCCGGTGCAAAGGCTGCCGTAGACGCGACATTGAGCACCCGTCCTCGCCCGCGCCCGATCATCCCTGGAAGCAACAGGCCAGTCAGATGCGCAAGCGCGGTGATATTGACCTGCAGCATGTCGAGCTGGCGCTGGAGATCCGCCTCAGCGAACACGCCCCAGAGTCCGAAGCCGGCGTTGTTGATCAGGACATCGATCACCAGACCGCGCCGCTCGAGCTCGGCCGCGAGTATCCGCGGAGCATCCCCGTCCGCCAGATCCGACACAATGACCGCGCAGCTTCGCCCGTGCTCGCGTGTGAGCTCGGCGGCGAGCGCCGCGAGTCGGTCCTTCGAGCGCGCGACAAGCACGAGATCGTACCCCTCCGCCGCCAGCCGTCGTGCGAATCCCTCGCCGATCCCGCTGGACGCCCCTGTGATAAGCGCGACAGGCGTTGAGGTCACGTAGAACTCAGAAATGGATGGAGGCCGTTGTCGCCTGGCCACAGGATCGTACCGTCCCCCCCTACCACCTACCACCTACCACCTACCACCTACCGCCCATACTTCTTCATCGCCGTCATCAATCTGTCCCTCGGCAACGCATACACGCGGAATCCATCCGCCCCCGTCATCGTCTCGGCTGCGAGCAACGCGTTGACGATCGCCTCTTCAGTTGCCTGTACCGTGGCCTCGAACATCGGATTGATGCGGTCGTTCGGCAGCATCGTCAGCTTCACCGTGCCGGTGTCCACCGACGCCTTCGCATTCGCGGTGGAGAACGCGATGAAGATATCCCCCGACGAGTCCTCCCCCAGTCCTCCCATCCGTCCCACTGCAAGCGCTGCGCGGCGCGCTACGCGCTGGAGCTGGTGCGGCAGGAGCGGTGCATCGGTCGCGATCACGATGATGATCGAGCCGCTGCCACGCTCGTTCTTGTAGCCGCCATCCGAACACTTGCCGCGCGAGGAATCCCCGGGCGAGCCATTGAGCCAGCAGGGCCGGAGATCATCGATCTCCTGGCCTACCGGGACGCCCGCGATACTGAGCCGACGACGCGCGCCGTAGTTGCACTGCACCAGTACGCCAACCGTGTAGCCGCCTTCCTTGACGCTCAGCCGCCGCGACGCAGTGCCGATCCCGCCTTTGAACTGGTGGCACACCATTCCGGTTCCACCGCCCACATTCCCCTCGGTGACCGGTCCGCCCCTGGCGCTCTCGAGGGCATGGACCGCGTCTTCCCTGGTGACGTGAAAGCCGTCGATGTCGCTGAGCCCGCCGTCCCACGTCTCCGCCACCACGGGAAGCGCGAAAAGAAAATCGTTCCAGCCTTTCTTTACGGCCCAGTCGATCACCGCATCGCGGACGACGCCGACGCTCTGGGTATTGGTGATCATCACCGGTCCCCAGAGAAAACCCGACTCATCGAGCCAGTGCGTCCCCGTCATTTCTCCGTTGCCGTTGAGCGTCCACCAGGCCGAGAAGACGGGGTCGTCGGAGGTCTTACCGCGGGGAAGAATGGCCGTGACGCCGGTACGGATGGGGCCCTTGCCGACGACCAGCTTTCCTTCACCGGAGATCAGCGTCGTGTGCCCGACTTCGACGCCGGCCACGTCGGTGATGGCATCCAGCGCGCCGGCCGTTCCGCCAATCGGGATGCCGAGCTCGCGGGCGCGAGGTCTGGCTTGCGCCAGCAGCGTGCCGGTCGAGATTGCCCCGAGCAGTAGCAGCAGGGCGAGATGTCGCAGAGAAGAACGATGAATCATGCGAGGCTCCGGTCTCGGTTGTAGCCGTGTGCATTCGAGTGTAACCTACATCCTCCCG
>JBDUEA010000269.1:0-4591 GCA_040002695.1 Gemmatimonadota bacterium
AAATCCCCATGGTAAAGTTCTGGCGGAGATAGTACCCTGAGAGGTCCCTCCGACTTATCGCACCAAGGACGTCTGCCATGTCTTCAGCGCCCCCTCCCATCGTGCTCCCGGACTGCGACCTCATCATGAAGGGCGGCATCACGAGCGGCATCGTGTATCCCGCCGCCATTCTCCGTCTCAAGGACCGTTACCGGTTCCGGAATATCGGCGGTGCCTCCGCGGGCGCCATTGCGTCCGCATTCGCCGCGGCCGCGGAGTTCGCACGGGAGGCGGACGGATTCCGCAAACTCGAGCAGCGGTGCGCGCTGCTCGCCCAGGGAGCCTTTCTCAAGAATCTCTTTCAGCCGAGCGAGCGGACTCGTCCACTGCTCGACGTGGCGTACGGCCTTATGGTGATCAAGACGAACCTTGAAAAGGCCCGTAAGGATGGGAGGCTTCGTCCCGGCATCACGGGACTTCTCCGCCTCACGGTGCCGAGTCTCCTCGCGCTCGTTCAGAGGACATCGGATGCGGGAAGCGGAGCCGGAGCCCGGATCGGCACCCTGATCGCAGCGGTGCTCTCCATTCTCTCTGCGCTGATCTTCGCGGCCGCGACTGGCCTCCTCGGCCGGCCGGTGGCCTGGGCGGACCTCGGCTTCGGCACCTTTCTGTTGTTCCTCATCCTGCTGTTCATATGGGTACCGATAGGCGCATTCGTGGGAGGCGTCACCGGTCTCTGGCGCCGGTTCTCCGGGGACGTGCCGGACAACTTCTTCGGCATCTGTAATGGCCGGCCTGGCGTGGTGGACGGAGGGCCGACTCCGGTGCTCACCGACTGGATCGACGAGAGCATTCAGGACCTGGCAGGGAGACCGGGCGGCCGACCAGTGACCTTCGGCGATCTCGCCGGCAAAGGCGTGCGGCTCAGCATGATGACCACCAATCTGAGTCACAATCAGGGCTATCAGCTTCCCGGCCTCGCAGCCGATGGCGACGACGATCTCTCGTGCGCGCAGGAGGTCTTCGCCTTCTGCGCCGGTGAGTTCGAGCGTCTCTTCCCAAAAGCGGTCGTGGCCGCGATGACGCCGGAATCCGCCCGCACGCTCGGCGGCCTCGCGCTTCCCGCGGGTTACTACGCCTTTCCGCGGGGCGCGGATCTTCCGGTGGTCGTCGCCACGCGAATGAGTCTCAGCTTCCCGGTGCTGCTGAGCGCCGTGCCGCTGTATACTGTGCGGCGATCGGCGGCGGATCGCCTGCGGCAGCAACCGGGTGGGGTGCTCACGATCGAAGATCTCCAGCGCAACTGGTTCAGCGACGGCGGGATCAGCAGCAATTTCCCGATTCATTTTTTCGACAACTGGCTGCCTGCGTGTCCGACCTTCGGCATCCTGCTCACCGATCTGCCGGCCGATGGATTCGAACCCGATCCGAGTGCCGGATTCGACCGGGTGAGCAATCGCTTCGTGAGCGCGACACAGGAATCGCGGAAGACGAGTCCGTCCGCCCGGGTGAGCGCCGGGCTCGCAAGTTCCCCCGACACCGACGAGGCACGGACCGCGGAGCGCGCTGTCGAGAAGGCGGTGTACCTGCCGAGGGGGAACGATCTCGTCGAACCGGCGTGGCGCCCGATCCAGGACTGGGGCGCGTTCGCCGGCGCGATCTTCACGACGCTGCATGATGCGCATGACAACATGCAGTCGGCCCTGCCTGGCTTCCGCGAGCGCATCGTCCAGGTCCGGCTCTCGAGTGACGAGGGGGGTCTCAATCTCGCGATGCCCGAGCACACCATCGAGCAGGTCATGGCCAAGGGGGACAAGGCGGGCGAGAAGATTCTTCGCTATTTCAACCTGGACGAGCATCGCTGGATCCGGTTCCGCGTGCTGATGGCGGAGCTCGAGCGGAATTTCGCGGTGATGGAGCAGCGACTCGAGCAGCGAGAGTTCGATGTGGTCGCGCTCTGCGCCAGTGAATCCGCGAAGGAATCCAGTCGCGTAAGCGACCCCACCGCAGTCTTCCCCTACCCGCGTGACGCGGCGTGGTGTGAGAACGCGCTGGCACGGGTGCGGGGGCTCCGCCAGCTTTCGAGCGAATGGGAAGCTTCCGTTCTCTTCGGAGAGGACGTTCCGGCTCCGAGACCTGTGCTCCGGGTGGTGCCGCGCGCCTAGTCGCCAAACCGGCGAGCACGCAGGAATAGATGGCGAGGCTCGAGCACCTGGAAGGAATGCGGGCGCTGCTCGGTGAGCAACGTCGCGATGATTCTGTAGTTCAACGGGAGACAATGATGCCGGTCACCAGTCAAATCACCTGGCCTCAGGTCGCGCCGGGATGCCGAGTGGATGTTGCGGTCAGTGTTACGCCGGCAACCGCGCGGATACACGCGGACGGCGAACATCGCTGGAGCGGCAAGGTCATCGACCAGGCGGGACACGAGGAACTTTGTCCGGGGCCGCGGGCATTCCCGCTCCCGGGCGTCGGCCTGCACACGATCGACATTCGGGTGATCAACTTCGAAACGACGACCGTCAAGCCACGGGTCAGTGCCACGCTCATCGACGCTACCGGCGTGATTCTCGATGGACCGGTGCCATGCGAACGCACGGTGCCGGGCAACGATCACTACCTGGTGACGATTCTGGCGAACGTGCAGCAGACTCCCGCGCCGGCTCCAGGAATCGCAATCGTCGGTGGCACCACGGGCCCGACCTCCGGTCCGACAAGGCCGAAGTCCACCAAGAAAAAATCCGCCCGGCCCATCCGGAAGAAAAAGGGGGGCCGATGAGGATCGCGACACTCTTCATCGTCGGCGCGAGCCTGGTGGCCCAATCGCTCAGCGCACAGGGACCCGGCTGCGCGGCGTCGGAAACACTCGCGGCCTGCCGGGAGCGGCTGGATTCAATTTTCGCGGTTGAAGCGGGCGCCGCATTCCAGGCCGAGCGGGGCGCAGACAGCCTTGCAGCGGCACTCAGCGGCAAGACCGTGGGAATCACGTCCCTCGGGTCGGGGCTCTCCTCCACGATTGGAGATTTCCTCCCTACACTCGCCGGTGCGCTGGGGCTCACCCAGACGACAACGGAAAACGGCGGCACTTCGTTCGAGACCAATCTCCGATTGCCACTCGGCGCCAGCCTTCAGCGAGTCCGCCTCCAGGCGCTGTTGCGGAAGCCGGAGTTGTATCAGCCGCTGGAGGACAGTCTGCCTGCGGGCAGCCGGGACAGCCGATCCGCGGCGCTGCAGAAGGAGCTGAATGATTTCGACGACATACAGGTCAACGTGGCGTGGAACCTCGAGAACGCCGCTTTCGGCCGCAATTTTGATATCGCGCGTCCGCTCGTCACCACGATTCTCCGGCAGCAGATTTCGGAGGTCGAGACCAGCGGCTCCGATGTGGCGAATCAGGTTTATGTAGACCTGCTGCAGCACAGCGACGCCGGTCTCGATCCGGATCGTGCTGGCGTGGCGGGGTGCAAATGGAGCGTGAATGCGGTCGAGCGCTCGGTGCCACTCGATTGCTTCACGGCGGGCGAGCGCGCCAAGCTCACTTCGGCCCTCATTCAATCGTTGCTGGCCACGCGCGCGAACGAGGCGCGAATCCATGAATTGATGTCGGAGGCGGGTCTGTTCCAATTACCGGATCTGGTCAACAATCAGCCGCAGCTCAGCGTGCAGGCGGGTCTCGACCTCAGAAGTGATCTTGTCGGACCCAATGACTTCTCTGTCACCGCGCGCTACGAGGGCGGATTCACCAATTTCAATGGCCTGCGCCGGTTCGGAAAGAACAAGTGTGGAGTGAACGTGGACTCAGCCATCTCGGCCGCGTGTCTCCAGCGCTACCTGGCGGATCCCGGGGTGGCATCGGGGCTTCGGAACGGCGATCGCTTTTTCATTACGGCGGCGTATTCCCGGCGCCAGGACTATGCGGTTCGGCTGCCGTCGGACTCGGTCAACCTGAGTTTGCCGGGAACGTGGGATTTCATCGCGAGTGCGGGACTCGGGCGTTACATCACGTTCAGCCGAGCGGGAGAGCAGCTGGGTCGCCTCGACCTGAGCGCCGATTACGTCTTTCATCACGATGATCCGCTGCGGCAGAACCGGCTGGTGGCGGCGGGGACGTACACATTCCGCATCAGCCCATCGCTTATGATCGCGGCGGGCGTCTCCTATTCGAACAAGGCGGAGTTTCTGGGGGATGTGAACAAGCAGTTCGGGGCGAACTTCGGGCTGCGCTATCGGTTCATCAAGTCGTGAGGGGCGGCTCAATCGGCAGGCTGACGTCGTGGATGTTCACGGAGACGTGGAGGACGCGGAGAAGCTCATGAATTTTCTTGATGAAGAAGGAAATTGACCACGAAGGCACGAAGGACACGAAGGATCGCTGCCAAGGTGGAGAATCTCCTGTTCGTCAGGGCAGAGTCGCAATTTCTTTTTTCATTTCAAGAACAGTCTCTGCTGAGAACGTCGACGATCCACCCCTCAAGCCGACACCTTCGTGTCCTTCGTGTCCTTCGTGTCCTTCGTGCCTTCGTGGTTCCCTGGCTGTTCCGCACCAATATTCTGCTAAGACGGTAGCCCGAATCGACGACGAAGGCACAACGATCGTTCTGTCGATGCGGAA
>JBDUEA010000270.1:0-4579 GCA_040002695.1 Gemmatimonadota bacterium
CACGCACGGTCCAGTAGCGGACCTGCGGCTGTGACTCGAAGTCGCTGCTCGAGAAATTGGACTGGCCGAAGGCGTTCACTTCGGGATCGACGCCGGTGTAGTCGGTGATCGTGGCGAGGTTTCGGCCGGCGAACGTGATGCTGGCGCTGCCGGCGCGAATGGCCCGGGCGAGGGAGCTGGGCGCGTAGAACGTGAGCGAGAGCTCCCGGAACTTGATGAACCAGCCGGGCTCGAAGAAGCCGAAGTTGTTGCCACCCGCCGCGATCACCGCCTGCGCCTTGGCCTGCTCGAGTAGCGGTGCGGTCGGATCCACCAGGCCGCGGCAGTTGAGCACCGCGCTGCAGCGGAAATTCTCGATCGAGTTGTCTACCGTGTATCCGCCGCGATAGTCGAACTGCGAGCCGAGCCGGACGCGCCCCTTGAAGAGCGTGAAGCTGTTGTTGAGCGAGGCCTCCTTGGTGGGGATTGGATTCCCCATGAACACCTTCTGGGTGCCAAGAGTGATCTCGCTCGCGTCGATGATGCCGTCGCTGTTGGCGTCCTTGAAGCCCAGCAGCGGAATTCCCCAGAACCCGCCGAGCGGATAGCCTGCGACGTGGCGCTGGTAGAAACCGAATTCGAGTTCCTGGACACCTTGTCCCAGCGTCACGACTTTGTTGGAGCTCGTCGCCCCGCTCAAGTTCATGTCCCAGGTGAATTGCTTCGACGTGAGCACGCGAGCGTCCACCGTCACCTCGAAGCCGTGGTTCTTGATCCGACCGAGGTTGAAGAACTGGCTCTGCGCGACGCCGTTCGACGGTGGCAGGTCACGCAGGACCAGCGCGTCTCGGGTGCTCTTGGTGTAGTAGGTGAGCTCGAGACTGAGGCGATCACCGAGCAGGCCGGCATCGAGGCCAAGCTCGAGCTCCTGCGAGCGTTCCGGCTTGAGGTTCGGATTGCCGAGGTTGCCGGTGCTTACCCCCGGCTCGACGGTCCCGCTGTCCTTCCCCTGCACGGCCACGGAAAAGAAACGCGCGTCGAGGGTGCCGGGCTGTTGTCCTGAAGCGCCGAAGGCTCCTCGGAGCCGGAGGCTCTTGAAGGTCGGAAGGTGAAAGAACGGCTCATCCGAGATGAGCCACGACGCGCTCAGTTTCGGATACGCAGTCGCGTGCAGGTTGGCCCCGAACGCGCTGTTGTTGTCGATGCGGAAGGCGCCCGTCAGGAAAAGCCGCTGTTTGATATTGAGCTGCTGCTCGAGGAATGTGCCCACCGAACGCGACTCGAGACTGTTCTCGCTGCCTTCGATGTTTCCCGCACCGGTGATCGTGGTCGAACCCGGCGCCAGTTTCCGGCCGGTGAGGAAGCTTGCATTGCTCAGGTCCCGGAACCATTGCGCGCCGACCGAGGTCTTGCCTGCGATTGAAGCCGCGAACTTGTAGGTGGCTGTCGCGCCGAGATCCACGGAAGTCTGGGACGCACGGGTCTTGTTGTCGGTCCGGACGCCGAGATTGTTCTCGAGGTAGTTGGCGACCTGACCGGTCGGGAAGAACTGGATGTCAGTCCGGTTGGCGACATCGTATCCGAGCGTCGCGCGGGTGCTGAGCCACGATGCCGGGCGCCAGTTGCCGGTGAGGCCGCCGGTGAACCGGGCCACGTTCTGGTTGGAGAGCTCCGCGAACAGTTCGGCAGGGGTGAAGAACCAGCCGCGGTTCACATCGGCGGGGTTGGCGCTCGCTTCGCCGCTGCCGGTGATCGTGAGAAAGCTGTTGTCGTTCTCGGGGACGCGGGTATCGCTCGTGACGTAGCCGAGCGTCGCCGAGACGTCCGCCTTGGAAGAAAGGTTCGAGGCGACATTGGCGCGGAGGTTGAGCCGGCGGCTCGTATTGGGCCGGAGCTGGTTCGCGGGAATACTGCCGCGGAGCGCCATGATGGAATCGGCCTCGAAGCGGGGCAGCTTGAAGACGCCGACTTCATCGTCATAGGTGGTGGACAGAAAGTAGGTCGCGAGCTCGTTGCCGCCGGCCACGCTGGCGCCGTACGACTGCCGGAAGCCGGTCGCGAGCGGACGGGTCGCGGGATCCATGAGCGGATTCGACGTGGCGATGCCGGTCTGCGTGCAGAGGCCGTCGATCTGGTTCTGGATGCTGCACGTGGTCGTGAAATCCACGCTGTTGCTGTCGAGACCGAAGTAATTGGTCGGGTACTTGTTCTTGTCCTGCACCGCGCCCGTCTCCGCAAAGACGTTCCACTTGGGCTTGCCCGCGGTTCCGCGCTTCGTCGTGATGCGGACGACTCCGTTGGCGGCCTGGATGCCGTAGAGCGTCGCGGCCGCGGGTCCCTTCACGATTTCGATCGACTCGATATCGTCGGGATTGATGTCGTTAATGGCCGAGGTGGCACCACCGCCGATGCCGCCCCCGATGTCGAGGGAGAGGGAGGATGGATTGGATTCCATCCGAATCCCGTCGATGTAGTAGAGCGGTTCGTTCGAGAGTGAGATACTGTTCGAGCCTCGAATTCGGATCCGGGTGCCGGTTCCGGTCGTCCCGCCGCTCTTGAGCACATCGACGCCGGCGGCCCTGCCGGAGATCAGGTCGCCAAACTGAGTGATCGGCTGCTCAGCGGCCACACCGGCAGCATCGATGGTGGCGACGTTATTCGCGACCTCGAGCTTTCGCTGTTCGCCGGTGGCGGTGCTCACGATTTCATCGAGCTGAACTGGAGCTGGAATCATCGCGAAATTGAGCGCCGCGGTCTCGCCGGCTGCGATTGTTATCGATTGCACCTGAGCGGCGTACCCGATGCGCAACGCGCGTATCTGGTAGGTGCCGGGGGCGACGGTGCGGAAAGTGTACTTGCCGTCCTGGTTAGTGGTCTCGATCTGGTTGGTTCCGGTCAGCACGACTCGAGATGCCTCGAGCGGCTTGCCGGTGGCCTGATCGGTGACGGTACCGGCGAGGCGCCCCTGCTGAGCCGAGGCCGCGGTGGCCGCCGCAAGCAGGAGCGCGAGGCCGAGGTTTGCCGAACGACGAACGATGTTGGAATGCATTGGTGCTCCCGGTCGTGTGGGTGCCCGGTGCCGGAGCGGAGTAACCGGACGGAATTCAGACGAACTGGTCGGACGGGTCGGGCTGAGCTACGGGTCTGGCTGAGGAACGGGGTACTGCGATGATCGGATTGCCGGCCGGTATCTGGCGGCGACGACCCAATCTGCAGAGTGACAGAGGGGTTGTCAAAGTGGCGCGCCGATGAATTTGCCGGGACCCGCCGCTCCTGACGAGGGTCGGGGTGTCGGGGGATTCAACGATATCCATAAAAGCGAACCGCCCGGCAACGGCCAGGCGGTATCTCGCTACAGGATCGGTCAGGACACTGGACTTCGACTATTCGGTTCTTCGCTTCGCTGCCTTCGGTTTCCGCTTCGCTCCGCTCGGTACTTCAAATGACGGCTGGAAGAGGTACTCGGGATCATGGACGCCGGCCGTTACGGCGACCGTTTCTCTGGGCTGCTGGTAGACGTAGCGTTCTCCCTTGTAGTTGCGGAGAACGACTTCGTCGTCATTCATGCTCTCGACGTATTCGGGGAGCAGCGGAATCTTGCCGCCGCCGCCGGGTGCGTCGATGACGAAATAGGGAATCGCGAGCCCGCTGGTCCAGCCGCGGAGCGCGCGCATGATCTCGATGCCGGTCTGCACGGTGGTGCGGAAGTGCTCTCCGCCGGCCACCTGGTCGGCCATGTAGATGTAGTAGGGCCGGACCCGCGCCATGAGCAGGCGGTGCATCAGTTCCTTCATCACCGCGGGCGTGTCGTTGACGCCTTTGAGCAGCACCGTCTGGCAGCCGAGGGGGATGCCAGCGTCGGCGAGCATGCCGAGGCCATGGACCGCGGCGGGGGTGAGCTCGTCGGGATGATTGAAGTGGGTATTGATGAAGAGCGGATGGAATTTCCGCAGCACCGCACAGAGCTCGGGCGTGATCCGCTCGGGCATATGGCAGGGCACCCGGCTCCCGATCCGGATGATCTGTAGATGCGGTATGGCGCGGAGCCGCTCGAGGATCATCTCGAGGCGCCGATCGCTGAGGAGCAGCGGATCGCCGCCGGACATGATCACGTCCCGGATTTCGGTGTGCTCCTCGAGGTACTTGAAGGCGCTTTCGAACTGGGAGAGGGGAATCTTCTCCGGATCACCGACCTTGCGGCGGCGGGTGCAGAAGCGGCAATAGCTGGCGCAGACTGGCGAGACCAGGAAAAGTGCCCGGTCGGGATAGCGATGGGTGATGTTGGGGACCGGGCTGTCGGCGTCTTCGTTGAGCGAGTCGACCATGCCGTCGACGACGTCGAGCTCTTCGACCGTCGGCACGTACTGGCGCCAGATCGGATCGTCGGGCGACTTGATCAGGTCGACCATGGCGGGCGAGATACGGAACTCGAAATTTTCCGCCGCCTGCCGCAGCCGCTCGAGCTCCGGGAAACGCTCCGCCCCAAACCGTGCCGCCAGAACATCGAGCGACGCGATGGAGTTTTTCTTGAGAGTTTCCTGCCAGGTGCTCATGCGATACTCGCGTTGCTGTTAGCCCAGCGCCTTCAGTACCTTCGGGC
>JBDUEA010000271.1:0-4578 GCA_040002695.1 Gemmatimonadota bacterium
GCCATCTGGGCCGCGGGATTTGCGCCGGAATCGATTCCCAGCGATCAGCTCTTTCCGAAGTTCGTGCTCGAGCATCTGCCACAGGGACTCGCAGGGCTCGTGATCGCCGGCATCCTCGCGGCCGCGATGGGCACCCACAGCTCCGCGATCAATTCACTGGCCTCCTCGGTCACCCATGACCTGTACGCCAGCATCACGGGGCGACGCGACCCGATGCACCTGCTTCGGGTGGGCAGACGTTTTTCCGCATTCTGGGCCGTGGTCCTCATTCTCGGCGCACTCTACTTTCACCTGTTCTCCGAGCAGGGCGGCACGCCGGTAGTTGTGCTGGCACTCTCGATCGCGTCGATCACGTACGGTGGACTGCTCGGCACCTATCTGCTCGCCGGCCGGTGGCCCCGTGCCGAAGGGCGCGACGCCATCGGCGCCATCGCGATCACGGTCGCGATCATGCTGCTGGTCGTATTCGCCGGCCGGCTTTCGGGACTCGGCGGCTTTGGCTGGCTCGCGCCATTCGCCCATCTAGCGTGGCCCTGGTACGTACCGCTCGGCACAGTGCTTACCATTCTCTCGGGCGTAACGCTGAGTTTCCTACCTCACGCCACACGGAGTACCTGATGGCACGCTTTCTCGCGGGGGCCGATGTCGGAGGGACATCGACGACCGTCATCGTCTCGAATGGAGAACGGGAACTCGGTCGGGCCGAAGGGGCCGGTGCCGCTGTGCGACCAGGAAGGGCGCTGGCGTCCGCGGCCATGATCGCAGAGACCGTCCGCAGTGCGCTCGCCATGGCGGGAACACTGCGCTGTTCCACGCTCGTGATTGGTGCCGCGGGCGCGGGACGTGAGATCGAGCGCGAGGAGCTTCGCTCCGCACTCAGACAGGAAGGGTTCGCGGATCAAATCGTCGTGACGACGGATATCGAGATCGCGCTCGCCGCGGCGTTCGGCAACGATCCCGGCATTGTCGTGACCGCAGGAACTGGAAGCGTCGCGGTCGCACGGGATGCTCATGGACGCCAGCATCGCTCCGGCGGCTACGGATGGCAGATGGGCGACGAAGGCAGTGGCTACGCCATCGGGCGTGGCGCGCTGGGCGCCGTCAGCCGTGCGGCGGACGCACGTGGACCCCGCACCGAGCTGACCGCGCGAATCCTCGAGTTCACCAGATCGGAGAATCTGGACTCGCTGGTGCGCTGGACGGCGAGGGCCGGGGTCGCCGAAGTGGCGGCACTCGCGCCGACGGTGCTTCGGACCGCCGCGCAGGGGGACACGGTCGCCTCGGGGATCGCCGACTATGCCGCGCGAGAGCTGGCGCAGCTCGTCCAGCATCTCCTGCAGCATTTCGGGGATGACGAACGCCGCGAAGTTGCCGTGGCCTTCAATGGCGGGTTGATCGCGAAGGACGGGCTTCTGGCCGCAGCACTCCGAGCAAAGCTCGCCGACGAACCGAGGCTCCGGGTGCTGGAGCGCCCCATTGATTCCGCAAGCGGCGCGATCGCCATGGCCCTCGCCCATGACAACGCCTCGCGGGGATGACCGTTGATGGGCGGCTCCGTCGCATGATGCACAAAGGGCGGCCCCGAGGGACCGCCCTTTGCAATTCCAATCCGGGATGTCTAGGACGGATTGCGAAGCCTGCTATGCCTGGCGCCGTAGAAGAAATAGATCACGAGTCCGACCACCAGCCAGATTGCGAATCGGATCCACGTGATCTTCGGCAGCTGCACCATCAGGTACAGACAGGTGAAGATCGAAATGAGCGGTGTGAGCGGAACCAGCGGCGCCCGGAAGGGCCGCACCCGGTTGGGTTCCTTGTATCGGAGTACGATGACTCCGGCGGACACGAGAATGAAGGCGAAAAGCGTTCCGATGTTCGTCAGGTCCACGACTTCGGCGATATTCGCGAAGGCGGCGAAGACCGCGACGAAGATTCCGGTGAGGATGGTGCCGACATACGGTGTCCGAAAGCGCGGATGCACCTTGGCGAGGAAGGGCGGCAGCAACCCGTCGCGCGCCATGGACATGAAGATGCGCGGCTGCCCGAGCTGGAAGACCAGGAGCACACTGCTCATCGCGATCACCGCGCCCAGCGCGACGATGAATCGCGAGGCGTTGATCAGCGCGGGTGATCCGTCCGCCAGTGACAGCGCCGTGATCATCGGCTCTGCCGTGCCGAGCTTCTGCCAGGGCGCCATTCCGGTCATGACCGCCGACAGGACGATATAGATCACCGTACAGACCACCAGGCTCATGATGATCCCGAATGGCATGTCCTTCGCGGGATCCTTCGCTTCCTCGGCTGCCGTGGACGTCGCATCGAAACCGATATAGCTGAAGAAGATGATCGCGGCACCGGTGCTCACTCCCTTGAATCCGTTGGGAGAGAAACCACCCGTCGCCGGATTGCTCCAGTTGATAGGCTTGATGAGCGTGACGCCGACGGCAACGAAGAACAGGATGATGCCGATCTTGAGGATCACCATCGCGTTGTTTGAATCAGCGGATTCCTTGATACCGATCACCAGGACCACGGTGATCAGCGCCACGATCAGGAACGCCGGCAGGTTGGCGATGATGGGAAATCCGAAGATGTGCGGCGCAGTGGTAAGCGCCGAAGCGAGGTAGGCGTTGGCGGCATCGGGCGGTCCGCTCGCCAGCGCGTCGGCCGCCATATGCGCGGAGCGGACGTCGGTCGCAAGCCAGGCGGGCAGCGAGATCCCGAAATGGGTGAGCAACTCGCGGAAGTACCCCGCCCACCCGATTGCCACGCCGATATTTCCCACGGCGTATTCGACGATCAGGTCCCAGCCGATGATCCACGCTACGAGTTCTCCAAGCGACGCATATGCGTAGGTATAGGCCGACCCCGCGACCGGCACCATTGCCGCGAACTCCGCATAACAGAGCGCCGCGAACCCACAGGTCGCGGCGGTGAGAATGAAGGACCAGATGATGGCCGGCCCCGCGCCGAGTCGCGCCGCGTCGCCCGCGATCGCGGTACCGGTCGTGGCAAAGATGCCGGCGCCGATCGTCGCGCCAACTCCCAGCGCGGTCAGGTGCCACTTGTTGAGGGTGCGCTTGAGACCACCGCGCTCCGCGATATCGTCTTCACAGTTCTCGACGGATTTTCGGATAAAAAGCGTGGACATGCCACCTCGAAAGTGAGCGGTATGATGTGGTCGGAAATCCGTGCGGCAAGGGGCGCGGGTGAGTTGCCGTTCGGACAATTTGCCGCACCGATCAGCGCGCGCGGGCTATGACTATTACTTCTGGCCGAGCGTGAATGTAAACGTGGTGGTGTCGGCGATCGGGACTCCTGCCGGGGAGCGGGCCGGAGTGAAGAGATATTTCTCCATCCGTTCGACGAGGTCCTTCGCGTAGCCGCGGTCCTTGATCTCCGGATTCACGACGAGGTGCTGTACTCGGCCGTCCGCCCCGATCCAGAAGGTGACCTTCACTTCTTTCCCCCGGAGGTCCTTCGGAGGATTTTCCGGCGTGAGCAGGAACTGACGCATCTGGGGGCGGACGCCTCGGCCGCCTTGCCCGCCGGTTCCATTGCCCGGACCAGTGCCCGGCCCGTTGCCCGGTCCCTGCCCTCCACCGGTGCCACCACCGGCCCCTCCGCCTTGTCCTGCTCCGTTGCCCGCCACTGTGTCCCGGGTCGTACCCGCGGCTGCGACCTGACTCGGTGGCGCCGCGGTCGGCGCAGCGGTTCGAACGGAATCGACCGGTGGCGGCGTCACCGGCGGAGTGACTGGCGCCTTGACCGGTGTTCGAACGATGATTTGGGGGACGACCGGCTTCCTGATCTCCGGCGTCGGTGCGGTCGCCGGAGGGCGAATCGCGGGGAGCGAAATATACTGCTCCCTGCGTCCGCCGCCACCACCACCGCCCCCGCCCCCGCGCGCGGCGGTCGAGTCGCCTGGGGTGTGGACCTGCACCAGCTCCTCTCCCACCAGTCCGACCAGCAAGAGGACGAGGACGAGGTGCAGGAGTGCCGCTATCGCGAGCGAAATGAAATTCCGGCGCTGGCGCGGCAATCGCAGGACGAGAGGAGCAGGGGGACGCGTGGTGCTCTCCTTTCGGGGAATGCCGGACGTATCGGCCGTTCGCCTACATCGTAGCTGCGAGACTGAAGACGCACCTGCCGGGTCATCAGTTACATCCATGAACACTCGATCACCTCCCACCCCTCCCGCTCACCGCCGCTCTCTCTCCCGCATCAAACGACAACGGGGCGGCGCCAGTTCGGCTCCTCCCCGTTGCGTGCGCTTGCAGTTCCGGCGCTGGCGCCGGTCGAGCAGCTACTTCGGCGCGGCGGGCGCCGTCGCGTCGGCGGGCGTGAATCCGATCACCTGCACGCCGGATCCGCGCGCCACGTCCATCGCGTCGATCACATCCTGATAGAGCCGGTTCGGGCCGGGCTTGATGAAGAGCAGCTTGGCCGGCCGGCTGTCGTAGATCGCGTGGAACTGCGTCTCGAGCTGGTCCTTGGGGACCGGCTGCGAATTGATCGCGTACCCGCCGTCGTCGGTCAGCTCGAGAACGATCTGGTTCGACGGGGCGTTGCTGCTCT
>JBDUEA010000272.1:0-4568 GCA_040002695.1 Gemmatimonadota bacterium
TACCCAGTACTCAGCACGCTCTACTCCCCCACCCCTTCACCGCACTCCGGGTCGGTCCGCGCTCATGCATCTCTGGCATCTCCTCGAGCGCGCACGACGCCTTTTTCCCGACAATACCGCCCTCATCGATGGCGAGCTCCGATGCAGCTACCGGGAGCTCGGGGCCCGGGTCGACGGGCTCGCCATGCTGCTCCGGAGCCTGGGCGTCGAGCCCGGACACCGGGTCGCGGCACTGCTGCCGAACGGCTCCGCCTTCTTCGAGGCCTACTTCGCCGCGGCAGGACTCGGTGCGGTGTTCGTTCCGCTCAACGTCCGCCTCTCCCCCGCGGAACTCGCCTTTATCCTCGACGACAGCGGCAGCCTCACGCTGCTGGCGGATACATGCCACGCGGAGCTCGTGGGCGAGACCGTGGCGTCGGGCGCCACCCTCAGGAACATCGTGTGGACTGGCGCCGAACGCGTTTTCGACGCGACGGTCGGTCCCCGGATGATGCAGCACCGATTCCCGCTACCGCTCCCGTTCGGCGAACATTTCTCCGGGCACGAGATCGAAGACGAGGCCCTCGCGCACCTGTACTACACGAGCGGCACCACGGGACGCGCGAAGGGGGTGATGCTCACGCACCGGAACGTCTCGGTGCATGCGCTCGCCGCGGTCGCGGAGCTGCAGCTCAGCGAGCGGGACATCTGGGCGCACGTGGCCCCGATGTTTCACCTGGCGGATGCCTGGGCGACGTTTGCCATCACATGGGTGGGTGGACGGCACGTGATGTTTCCCCGCTTCGATCCGCGTGAGGTCATGGCAGGATTCGAGCGGGAGCGGGTCACGATCACCAATCTGGTCCCCACCATGCTCAACCTGATGGTCAAGGACCCTTCGCGTCGCGACTTCGACTACGCGAGTCTCCGTCTGCTGCTGAGCGGTGGCGCGCCGATCGCGCCGAGTGTCGTGCTCGCGATCGCCGAGACATTCGGATGCGAGTACGTGCAGACGTACGGAATGACAGAGACCAGTCCCTATCTCACGCTCAGCCTGCTTAAGGAGCACCTGCGGCGCCTGCCGCTGCCCGAGCAGATGGTCTACCGCGCGAAGACCGGCCGCCCGTTCATCGCCGTTGAGCTCAAGGTCGCGGATGAGCACGGTCGTCCGGTTCCCGACGACGAGCGGACCGTGGGGGAGATCATGGTGCGGGGCGACACGGTGACCTCCGGCTACTGGCGCCGGCCGGCGGAGACGGCAGAGGCGTTCTTCGAGGGATGGCTCCGCACGGGAGATCTCGCGGTGGTGGACGCGGAGGGATACGTGACAATCGTGGACCGGCGGAAGGACATGATCATCACGGGCGGGGAGAAGGTGTTCTCCACCGAAGTCGAGCACGTGCTCTACCAGCACCCGGCGGTGCTGGAAGCGGCCGTCTATGGGGAGCCGGACGCACTGTGGGGGGAGATCGTCGCGGCGGCGGTGGTGCTCCGGCCCGAAGTTTCCGCCTCGATGGAAGAGCTGCTCGACTTCTGTCGTGAACGACTCTCCGGCTTCAAGCAGATCAGGCGGATGACGTTCCGCACTGAGCTGCCCAGGACCGGATCCGGAAAGATCATGAAACGCGCGCTCCGGAACCCCGAACCGGCGTAGCGGCCTCATGAGCAACGCAGGGGACCGCGAATCGGGTCGGTACGCGTATGTCACGGCGCATGCGATCGCGCACGCGAGCGCGCAGGCGAGCGCGCAGGCGGAGGCGCGCGCCAAGGCGAGTGCCTACCGAGTCAGTCAGCTGCGCCCGCGCCGGACCCTGCGAGACGGGTTCTCGGTGGGCATCAGCGTCATTCTCCACGTGATGGCGATCGTGCTCGCGATCGGATTGACGCGGGCACCGAAGGACCCGGAAAAAAAAGCTTCGGGAGTCACTCCGGTCACACCGCCGCCGATGCGGTTCATCTCGCTGCCGCCGCTTCCTGCGCCCACGCCCAAGCAGCAGCAGGCACCTCGTCCGCAGCCGCCGCGCATCCTCGTGCCAGGAGAACGCGGACCCGCGCCGACGCCGACACCTCCCGCCCGGCAGAGCGACACGCCGGAACAACATCCGAACGCGACGCCGGATCAGACGCCGAAGGTTGCGGCACGTGATGTCCCGCATCCCGCGGACAAGGCTCAGCCCTCCGAGACGGACCGCCCGCATCCGTCGGTACCCGACCCGATTGAGTCGCCGGCCACGCCACAACTGCGCGCATCAATGCCGACGGAGATGGAGACGGAGGCCGAGCGACTGTTCGGCCACAAGGCGACACCGCTGGATCCGTCGAGCGCAGTGGGGAATATTCGGCCTTTCGAATCTCGAGAGCGGAGCCGCCAGGGCACCTGCAACGCGCCGCCACCGAAGGCGGATTCCTCGGGACAGATACCCAAGGGAACCGTCGTCGGCCGCATCGTGAGCGAGGACACGCACCGGCCGCTGCGTGGCGCGCTGCTGGAATTTGTGGGGACCGCCTACACGGCGATCACGGATGATCGCGGTGAATTCCTGCTCCTCTTCGACCGGAGCCTCGTTGATCTCTGCCGGCCGCAGTGGGTGCGGGTGCACGCGAGCGGCTACGAATCGATGTTGCTGCCACTCACGATAGGCGACGAGGTGGAGTCGGTGCCGTTGAGGAGGCAGTAGGAGGGGAGGGAGGGGAAACGGGAAACGGGAAACGGGAACGGGAACGGGGAACGGGGAACGGGGAACGGGAGTGCGAAGGTTGCCCACAGTGCTGTCATTGCGCAGTGGGCGCGAAGGCGCGCGACGAAGCAACCCTTGATCGACTCGAAAGGAATATCTCGACCTGCATCTTGATCCGGAAATCTCACCCCCGAAGGCCAACAATTTTCATCCCACGTCCAAACCGGCGTTTCTCCGCGTAGTCCTCCGCGGTGAATCCTTCCGGGATTGACGGCGAAGTGATCCATGAGAGAGGGGAAAGGGGAAAGGGGAAAGGGGAAAGGGGAAAGGGGAAAGGGGAAAGGGGAAATGCCTTGCGAAGGTCGTCGATAAGTGCTGTCATTGCGAGGAGCGCGCGAAGGCGCGCGACGAACCAATCCTTGAACGCATAGCAAGGAGTATCTCGCCATACATCCCGATCCTCTCAGTCCCGAAGACCAAGCACTTTCGTCAGACTCGGGGAACCGGGATTATCCCCACCTTCCGCTCACCGCTCACCCCTCACTGCTTACTGCCCCGTAGCGCCTGCTCCACATCCGCAATGATGTCGTCGATGTGCTCGAGGCCGACAGATATCCGGATGAGACCGGGCACGATCCCGACCTGGCGCCGCTCTTCTTCCGTGAGCTTCGAATGCGTGGTCGACGTGGGATGGGTGACGATGCTGCGGGTGTCGCCGAGGTTGGGGCTGTGGGAAATGAGGCGGACACTATCGAGGAAACGCCGGCTGCGCTCGAGGCCGCCCTTGAGCACCAGCACCACGATGCCACCACCCTGGCTCATCTGCTGACGGGCAAGCTCATACTGCGGATGCGACGGCAATCCAGGATATCGGACGCTCTCGAGCTCCGGGTGACCCTCGAAATGCCGCGCCAGCGCGAACGCGTTGCTGCAGTGCCGGTCCATCCGCACGGCTAGCGTCTCCAGGCTCTTCGAGAGCACCCACGCATTGAAGGGAGACATGGCCGGACCCGTGTGCCGCGCGAAGAAGCGCGCCTCGGCGACGAGCTTCGCGGAGCCCGCGATGAGACCGCCGAGTACGCGGCCCTGGCCATCGAGAAACTTGGTGGCCGAGTGGACGACGAGCGAGGCGCCGAACTTGATCGGCTGCTGGAGGTAGGGCGTCGTGAAGCAGTTGTCCACGATGAGTGGGATATCACGCTCGCGCGCGAGCGCTCCGACCGCGGCAAGGTCGATGATATCGAGTCCAGGATTGGACGGAGTCTCGACGAAGATCAGGCGGGTATTCGGCTGAATCAGTGTGGCCCAGGACTCCGGCGCGCCGATATCTGCATAAGTGAAAGAAATTCCCCAGCGCGGAAAGAGCCGGGTCAGGATCTGGTGCGTCGATCCGAACAGGGAGCGGCAGGCGAGGACGTGATCTCCACTCTTGAGCAGCGAGGCCATGCTCACGTAGACCGCGGCCATGCCGGATGCCATGGCGAGACCATCCTCGGCGCCTTCCATCACACAGATCTTCCGTACCAGCTCATCCGTATTCGGGTTCGAATACCGGCTGTAGATGTTGCCGGCCAGCTCGTCCGCGAAGAGCGCCCGGGCCTGCTCCGCGCTGTCGAAGACGAAGCTCGAGGTGAGGTACAGCGGTACCGAATGTTCGCGCTCCTCGGACACCGGCACCTGGGTCCGTATCGCCGCGGTCTCGAAGTGCCCCGAATCGGTCATGCGATGCCTCCGTGGAGTAAACCGCGCGCCTGCAATTCAACTTTCAACCCGTAACTCGTCACCCTCGACTCTTCAACCTGCACTCAGCACTCAGCACTCACCACTCAGTACTCAGTACTAGGCCTTCCCCTCCCTCACCACCCGAATCAACCCCGCCCCGTATTTCGCCGCCTTGGCGGGTCCGATGCC
>JBDUEA010000273.1:0-4565 GCA_040002695.1 Gemmatimonadota bacterium
CACAGGGCCGGACGATTGCCCGACCCCGCGATCCTGCCGAGAACAACCCCCCGCGCTTACTGGCCCGGCACCAGCGGTACCCGGATGAGCGTGAACAGCTGCGATGCCGTGGCCGGATTGACGGAGAGACGGGTGTAGGACGTCGGGCTCGCGCTGCCATCAACGACCAGACGAGTCACGTTCGGGGCGACGGGCGTATTCGCGTGCAGCGTGTAGAACGGATCGCCCGGGGTAAACGGCGCATCCACCCGCCAGACGTGTGAATCCCCTTCGAGAATCAGGACCGGACGCCCGAACTGCGCGGCGAGGCTACCGATCTGCTGAACCAGTGCATCATATCCCGCCGCAAAGGTGGCGGGATTCTTCACCTGCTCCGCCGGATCCCACATGTCCGCCTGAAACGCGAGGACGACTCCGCGGGCATTCCGGTTCGTGGCGGTGGCAAACGCCTGGGAGATCCACGCGGTATTCGCCTGAGCGCGCGCCGCGAACTCGGCCGCCTGCGACGGAAAGTCGGGCCACGTTGCCGGCATGTCCGCCGGCGTGGTGAGCCACGGCAGCGGCGCGCTGCTCCATGGGGCCAGATCGTTGAAACTGCCGGTGATGTTCGCCGCCGCGAAGACCACGTTGCCCTGGGTCCACCAGACGTTCTCGACGTATTGCGAGTTTGCCGGGTCCGCGGCCTGAGTGAATACCTGCCGAGGGTGCATGCCGAGGGTGCGACCGGGAACAGGAATGAAGCGGCTCCGTACCGCCTGAAGGCGCTCGGTGGGAGTGAATAAGCCGTTGTTCTTGGAGAATGCGTGGCAATCGGTCCATTCGTTATCGCCCGGCGTATAGACCAATGCGTCCTGGAAGGTGTCGAAGAGCCGCCGGATGTTGTTGAAGTAGTCATTGGTGCAGCTGGTATTGCTCCCCGCCTTGATGTCGCCGACGTGAATCACCTGGCTGACGGCCGGATCACTGTTGATCAGCGAGATCAGCATTGGAAGCGAATCCAGCTTGCCCTGACCGTAGGGCATGTCGCCGATGACGGCGTAAGAGAAGCTCCCATCCTTGTCGGAGGCGGATGCCGCCGTGGCCACGACGGGGCGAAGGGAATCGGGCGCGGCGGGATCATCATTATTGCAGGCAGCTGCAAGAACGGCGAGGGACACGGCGCTGAAAACAATGGAACAGGTGCGCATCTGACGGGGGCTCCGGTGATGGTGGCGGCTCGACGGCTGGATCCTGCACCGGAGAAACAATCGGCGCGCTGCAACATCCCGGTCACGGCGCCGTGTCGTGATCGTCACGCGCAGCCGCGATGACCGCCCGACGTTCATCCAGATCAGAATTCCGGCGATCGCCTCCGTCGGCGACGCCAGCGCCTCACCAGCGCCTCGAGCAACCTCCTCGCTGGCGCCGGCCCCTTCAGCCCCCTTAAATTCTCCCGCTGACGCACCTGCGTTTCCCCTCTCCAGCCGCCGGATCCCTTGGACCTTCGCTCCCAGCTGCAGGACCATCTCGGTTCTGCCTTCGTTCTCGAACGTGAGCTGCGTGGGGGCGGCATGTCCCGCGTCTTCCTCGCCAACGAAGTCCGGCTCTCCCGCCGCGTCGTCATCAAGCTGCTGAATCCGCAGCTGGTCCAGGGTCTCAACGCCGAGCGGTTCGAGCGGGAGATCCTGCTCGTGGCGTCGCTCCAGCAGGCGAACATCGTGCCGGTCCTCGCCGCCGGTGAGGTCGATGGCATTCCCTACTACACGATGCCGTATGTCGAAGGGGAATCGCTCCGGGGTCGTCTCACCGGTACCGGCCTCGGCATCAGCGACACGATCGCCATTCTGCGGGATGTGACCAAGGCGCTGGCCTACGCCCATGCGCACGGCATCGTCCACCGCGACATCAAGCCCGACAACGTGCTGCTTTCCGGCGGCACCGCAGTCGTCACGGACTTCGGTATCGCCAAGGCATTGGCGGACAGCAAGGCCACCGACGCTCCGGTCGGCGCTGTGCTCACCCAGACCGGCACCTCACTGGGTACGCCGGCCTACATGGCGCCCGAACAGATCGCGGGCGATCCCTCCGTCGATCAGCGGGTGGATCTCTACGCCCTCGGCTGCATGGCGTTTGAGCTGCTCATCGGCCGGGCGCCGTTCGCGGATCGGACACCGCAGCGAATGCTCGCAGCGCATCTGAGCGAGGTGCCACCCGCGCTAGTGACTCTCCGCGCCGACTGTCCCATTCCGCTCTCCGATCTGGTGGCGCGACTGCTGGAGAAAGATCCCGGCCACCGTCCCCAGTCCGCCGCCGAGGTGCTGACCGCGCTCGACGCCGTGCTGACCAGCAGCACGCCTTCGCTCGGACAGAGTGCGCCGGGGATGTTCAAGAAGGCGCTCGGATTGTACGTGATGGCGACCGCGATCATCGCGATTCTCGCCAAGGCAGCGGTCGTCGGGATCGGTCTCCCCGAGTGGGTGTTCCCCGGAGCGATGATCGTCATGCTGCTCGGGTTGCCGGCGCTGCTGGTGACTGGGTACGTGCAGCGCGTCCGTCGCCATGTCGCCACCGCCACACCGACGCTGACGCCCGGTGGATCACTTCAGCCGCGTCCGCCGACGGGGACGATGGCGACGATGGCGCTCAAGGCGAGTCCGCACGTCACCTGGGGGCGGACCGCGCGCGCGGGGATCGTCGCGATGAGCGTCTTCATCCTGCTGATCGCGGGATTCATGACACTCCGGGCGCTCGGCATCGGGGCCGCGGGATCGCTCTTCGCCTCGGGGAAGCTCGCGGCGGATGACCGGATCGTGCTGGCCAATTTCACCGTCGCCAGGGAGGACTCGGCGCTCTCACCGATTCTGGTCGAGGCTGTGCGGGCGGCGCTCTCGCAGTCGAAGTCGATCCGCCTCCTCACTCCATCGGATATCGTCACGACGCTCGAGCAGATGCAGCGCAGCAAGGATGCGATCCTCGACCCGGTGCTCGCGCGCGAAGTGGCGACGCGCGCCGGCGCCAAGGCGGTGCTGGGCGGACGACTGGCCCGGATCGGAAACGGCTTCGCGGTGAGTCTCGAGCTCACGAGTGCTGAAGGAGGAGCGCCCCTCGCATCGTTCCAGGCAACCGCGGACGGGCCGAGCGACCTGCTCACGGTCGTGGATGGGCTGAGCAGAAAACTTCGCGGCAAGATCGGCGAGTCGCTCAAGGCGGTGCAGCATTCCATTCCGCTGCAGCAGGCGACCACCTCGTCTCTCGATGCGCTCCGCAAATACAGCGAGGCGGTCACCGCGAACGACATCGATCAGGATTTCGAACACGCCGTGCGGGCTTCGCGTGAGGCCGTGGCACTCGATACCACCTTCGCGCTGGCGTGGCGGAAACTCGCCGTAGCGCTGCAGAACTCAAATGGCTCTGCCGCGGCGCGCGATTCTGCGCTGGAGAAGGCCGCGCGCTATGCCGATCGCCTTCCTGATCGCGAAAAATATTTGGCGATCGGAGCGTACTATACCACTTCCCGAGTCGCGGCCGATCGCGGCAAGGGGCTGGCCGCGTACCGCTCCGCCTATGATGCGGATACCAACAGCTACGTCGCCGCCAATCAACTGGCTCTAGTCTTTTTCAGCCGCCTTCAGTTCGACAGCGCGCAGCGGTATGCGGTCCGCAACTATCAGCTCTCGCCGACGGTCACGCGTGCCATGACCGTGGCCGGGGGACTCGCCACTCTCGGTCGTCTTCCCGAAGCGGCAGCGATGGTCGATTCTGTGCTGCGTGCCTCGCCGGCCGCTGCGGCCAATCCGAGTGTCCTTCAGGCCCGGCGGGTCCTCTTCATTGAGAGAGGACAGCACGATTCCGCGGACGCTGTCACCGCGAAAGCCGCGTCCTCGCCGGTGGCCATCTATCGAGTCGGAGGTTTGGGGCAGCAGGAGCTCGACGCCCTCGTCACCGGCCGGCTCGCGCACAGCCTGGCGCTCGACAGCCAGCGCACCGCGTTGCTGAGTTCGCTCGGTGCCGCGCCTGAAATCAACAATGTCAATCGCGCGGGGCTCGAGATCGCATTCAAGGGGCGTCCGGCGAATGGGTTGAGCCTGCTCGACTCCGCGGTCGCCAGTCGGCAATGGATGGCTGCGGATCCGAAGGATCGGCCCTATGATTTCGTCGCCACGCTCTACGCGTGGGCGGGCCGCCCCGATAGGGCGAGAGAGATCTGGGCGGGCAATGTCGCAGAAAACCCTGCGGCCCGCGCCCCGTCGGCACGACCGATCAACGATGGTATCCTCGGTGAAATCGCGCTGGCGGAAGGAAAGTACGATGAGGCGGTGCGACGCTTCCGCGCCTCGGCTGTCGGGGAAGATGGCGCGCCGGAACCGTGCGAGGATTGCGTCCTCTTCAGTCTCGGACGCGCCTTCGACCGCGCCGGCCAGAAGGATTCAGCGGTGGCGAACTACGAGCGCATGCTGGCGTTGCCGACTTTCCGCCGCACCCAGGATTGGCTGGCGCTCGCTCGGGTCGAGAAGCGCCTCGGGGAATTGTACGACGAGCGCAACGATCGCCCGAAGGCGATCACGCATTACGGCGCCTTTGTCGAG
>JBDUEA010000274.1:0-4550 GCA_040002695.1 Gemmatimonadota bacterium
GCGGCGGCGGGAATGGGGGCTGCGTCCGTCCTTGTCAGTGTTGGATACGACTTTCCGAACGCCCGATGGATCCTCCGGCACCACCCGACAATCCCGTCTCCGGTGGGCAGTTCCTGGCCTCGGCTGATTGCATTGGTCAGGCACGCCTTTCCCCTCGGTTTGATGGCCGTTCTAGGTTCGCTATATCAGAACATTCCCAGATTCTTCATCGAGCGGTACCAGGGTATCCAGGCCGTGGGGTACTATTCCGCGGTCTTTTATCTCACCTATGCGGGATATACGGTGATTGCGGCGATGGGGAACGCTACCTCGCCCCGGCTCGCCGTTTCGTACTTGGAAAGTCCGCGCAAGTTCGCTCGAACGGTCACCGGCTTGACTCTCCTGGGCGGAGGGATAGGAGTCACCGGCACAATCGTCTCCCTGCTGGCCGGCCACTGGGTGCTGTCGGTGCTTTACAGGCCCGAGTACAGCCAGTATCAAGCGCTCCTCGTGTGGATCATGATATCCTCGACTCTGTGGTACATGGCGACCCTGCTCGTCTTCGCCGCGATCGCCGCCAAGCGATTCGCCTCCCAGGCTTACCTGCACGGACTCGCAGCGGCAACCACGCTCGCATTCTGTCCGCTCCTCATCCCGCGCCTAGGAATCCTCGGTGCCGCGGTCGCACTCACGAGCGGGGTGGCCGTTCTCTTCGTGGCCGAGCTCGTCGTGGTGCGGAGCGCCATTAGGCATTGGCGTCCCGGCGGGAGGGCCGATTTGCCAGTTGGGTTCGCGCCGGCGCTCTCGACGATCGATCCCGCGAGCATCGAGTGACGGCCGTTGAAGCGCTTCGGGCGCCCAACAGACGCGCGGGGCGGCGAACCGGTGCGGTGTGGACTCTGTTTCTCGGTGTGATGGCGTGTGTGGCGTTCTCGAACGGGTCGCTGCCGAACCTGCGAGTTCAGATTCTAATATTTTCAGTCACTGCTGTCTGGGCTATGCTCCGCATCCGCGTCACCTCGTTGTCGCTGCTCCCCCGGTTCATGCTACTCCTGTACGCGATGCCGTTCAGCTCGCTAATCGGAATCTTGATTCTTCGGGACTTTCTCTGGTGGAAGACGCCGGCAGCTGTTGACCTGATCCTGGACGGGCGGGTTTCCCAGGTGTTGGTCATGACCGGGCTAGTTGGGATTCTGGGATTAGTCGCCGGGTTTCAGCTGGCGGGTCGCTTCCGTGGCAACACCTTCGCGCGTCGTCCGGCGAGGGTCTTGAGCCTACCAGTCTTCCTTCTCGCGCTGGCCCTGGCACTTCTCCTTTCCATTGTGAGCGCGCGCTCCGGTGGATCACGGGACACCTATTTTGCCGATGCCCTTGAAGCCGCGAGCCAGGGCGGCGCCGGCGGTACGCTCTACCTGCCGTCCTATGTGCTGGTCACCCTTCTTTTGCTCGACGCACAGGGTGACACCAAGCTGGGCCGGCGGGGGTGGAAAATCGGAGCGACCATCCTCGTTACGACGTACATCGTGATTGTACTCCAGCTGCTCCGAGGCGACCGCGAGAGCCTGGGCCTCGTCGTCGCGCTTGGGGCGGTGCACATCACCTCTCGTCCTCCAGGCGAGGCACCAGACGATGGAGATCGGCAGAGAGCGCGCTTCCGATTCCTGATTCCCGTGTTTGCGACTGTCATCGCGATTTACCTCGCGGTTGGCCAGTTGCGCCGAGTCGCGGGAGAACCGCTGGGCGGCATATCATCCGCGGTGACTGAGGAAGTCTCGGCGGGGGGAACGTGGACGGCCGTCCTCCTCGGCAATCTGGCGCTCGCCAACGACTACACGAGCGGCACCATGAAAATGCTTCATGGACAGACGTACTACGATTATTTCGCCTCGCTTCCGCCTGGACTCGTGACGCGAGCCCTGGGCATCAAACGCCCGATCGAAGGTGCAACGGGTCCGGGGCTCTGGTACTACCCGCTGCAGATCGGCGGCGTACACCCCGTCATGGTTCCATTCAAAAATTTCGGAATCTGGGGGGTATTGTTGATCATGTTCCTCTTCGGATGGATCATTGCGCGCCGGGAGTTGCGCAATCCAACCGGGGAGTTTTGGCCTCGACTGATGTATGGCGCGTTTCTCGTCAGTTCCTTCAACTGGTTTTGGTACGGAGACATGCCCTTCATTCGGGGACTGATGGCCGCGGCTTTCACCGGCGCGATATTTCGCCTGCTCCCTACGGTTCGGATCCCTTCGGCAGAACCGTCGGGATTGCGTTCTTCGCTGCACGCGCCGGACGCCTCGCCGTTTCAGCCAGGCTGAATCGTGTGGCGCCGATCCTTGTGCCTCCACCGCGAGACTCTCAGCTGGAGTCGAACCCACGAACGCTACGAAACCGGCCAGGGCTCTCGTGAAGATTCTGTTCGCAGTGCATGGGTACAAGCCTGCCTACCGCGTCGGTGGTCCGATCGTCTCGGTGTCGGCCGTGGCAGAAGGGATGGTTCGACGAGGGCACGAGGTGACGGTGTTCACGAGCAACGCCAACCTCGACGAGGAACTCGACGTTCCCACCGAGCGCCCGGTTGACGTCGAGGGAGTGCAGGTCTGGTATTTCAGGCGCCGGGAATATCTGCAGACGCTCCTGCCGTTCGTCCCCTACCTCTCCAAGTCGATGGGCTTTCTGTATGCTCCGCTGATGCGGGCCGAGCTCGACCGGCTGGTGCCGCAGGTGGACCTCGTGCATACCCATATGCCGTACGTGTACCCCTCCCTTGCAGCCGGCCGAGCGGCGCTCCGACACCGGAAGCCGCTTTTCTATCATCAGCGCGGAGTGTTCGATCCGGAGCGCCTGAAGTTCCGGGGCCTGAAGAAGCGGATATTCATTGCGGCGCTCGAGCGGCCACTCATGCAACGGGCCGCGACGCTGATCGCGCTGACCGAGGCCGAGCGGGAGAGTTATCGGGCATTGGGGGTGGAGACGCCGTGCCGAATCATTCCGAATGGCATCGATGTGGGCGAGTACCGCACCGCACCGCTGGCCGACATGAACGCACGGTGGGGACTGCCGGCGGACGCGTTCGTCATTCTCTTCCTGAGCCGGGTGCATCCAACGAAGGGGGCAGACAAGCTGCTGGATGCATTCACGCGCCTGAGCGACATCCATCCACACGCGTATCTCGTGCTCGCGGGTCCTGATGAATTCGGCCTCGAGGCCAGCTTTCGCGAACGGGCCCGGGCGGGCGGGCTGGCCCATCGCATCATCTTTCCCGGCATGGTGCAGGGAGACGAGAAGCGCGATCTGCTCGCACGCGCCGATCTCTTTTGTCTTCCATCCGATGCCGAGGGATTTTCGATGGCTGTGCTCGAGGCGCTCGCCAGCGGAACGGGGGCCGTACTCTCACCAGGCTGTCACTTTCCCGGCGTCGAGACCGAGGGCGCCGGACGCGTCGTCGCAGCCGAACCGATCGCGCTCGCGGCTGTCCTGGGACAATTGATCTCGGCGCCGGAGACGGTTCGGGAAATGGGAATTCGGGCCCGCCAGCTCGTCGCACGCGACTACACCTGGGGCCGGATCACAGATGCACTGATCGAGACGTATCACGAGGGCATCGCGCGCGCCCAGTCAGTCCGCGGCGGGAGCGGCGTGGCGTGAGCGGTTCTTTTCTCGAGTCGCTCCGCGATTACGAACTCGAGCAGGTGGTTCCCCTCATGCCTCCCGGCTCGCGGATCCTGGAAATCGGAGCGGGCGCTGGCTGGCAGAGCCGCCGCCTGGCCGAGCTGGGACACGAGGTCGTGGCCATCGATGTCGCGCTCAGCGAATACGAAGCCGCGCGGGTTTGGCCCGTGGCCGAGTATGACGGGCGCCACATACCGTTTCCCGACGCCACCTTCGACGTGATCTTCAGCTCCAACGTGCTCGAGCATATTCCTCACGTGCGCGAATTCCAGTCGGAGATGCTCCGCGTCCTCCGGCCGGGGGGTATGAGCATTCATATTCTTCCGACGGGCAGCTGGCGCTGGTGGTCCAGTCTCACGTACTACCTCCACCGAGTCCGCTCGGCGGCGGCGCTCGCCTCGGGAAGTGGTACGGCGTCGGGTGCAAGCGCGTCCCTTGCAAGAGCGCGGCGGCGCGGCCTCAGCGGGACGCTTGCCCGCGCGGTACTTCCCCCACGCCACGGCGAACTCGGAAATGTGATCACCGAACTCGCATTGTTCAGCCGGTTTCGCTGGCGACGACTCTTTCGTGAGTGCGGCTGGACTATCGTGCTTGATCGACCGACCGGATTGTTCTATACGGGATACAGTGCGTTCGGAGCTTCGAGCTCCCTGGCAGTGCGCCGGAGCGCGAGCCTGCTCCTGGGCAGCGCCTGCAGGATCTTCGTGCTCCGCGCCGCCGCATCTTGAGCAGTGCATCGAGGCGGCATTTCCCCCTGTACAACATTCTCGTTCATCGCTTTCTTTTCGCCCAGCCTGGCCCGTGGCGACAGCGGCTCGGCAGGTCTCACGGCAGAGAAATGGCAATAGCATGAGTCGTGTGCTGGTCACTGGCAGCTCGGGGTTCATCGGTCAGCACCTGGT
>JBDUEA010000275.1:0-4538 GCA_040002695.1 Gemmatimonadota bacterium
CGCGATTCCGGAGCGCCTCGGCCACCGCGCGCGTGGTGTCTGCCGCATAGGTAGGCAGGTCCGCGACTACGGTGATCTCGAGCGCCGTGGCCGGCGGCACGCCTACGGCAAGGCAGAGAGCGGAGAGTGCGCGCTGGTAGTCGAGCTGCGCACCGTCCGCGGAATTCCGCGCGCGAAGGAGCGCCAGCTCACTCTGCAGCAGGTCGTTCTCACCGATCTTGCCAACTTCAAAGCGGCCCTTGTTCAGCGTGTAGAGCGTATCGTTGATCGCGGCGTTCGCCTTCGCGTTCGCGAGCTGGACCCGCGCAGCATACAAGTCGAAGAAAAGGTTGGTTGTGTGAATCGCGATGTCTTCCCGAGCCTCGCGATACGAGCGCTCGGCGCTCTCGAGGCGCACCGGTTCCTCGCGACGGTCCCATCGGGCCGCGTTCGGGCGGAAGATCGGCTGCCTGAGCCCGACCGAGAACGGCGTCGATGACCAGGTCCGCACCGTCTGTTGCCCGGTCACCGAGAGCTGCGCGAGAGACGAAGAGAAGAAGAGGTCGCCACCGGTCCACGGCAGCGACTGCGAGACCGTGGCCGTGAGGTCTCCGCTCAGCTGATCCTGGGGGCGGAAGAGCGTGGAGCCATCGGGCTGGATGACCTGGATGATCGAGCGATTGTACGACGGAATCGTGCCGCCGAGGGAGAGCTGAGGGAGCCGCAGCGAGTAGAATGACTGATCCCGGTAGCGCGCCGCGTCACGCGTCGCCGCGGCGATCTGCGCGAGCTGACCATGCTCCTGCGCCAGGGCGATCGCCTGCTGCAGCGTGATCGCCTCCTGCGCGCGGAGCGTCGAGACGGGCAGCAGCATCGCGAGCGCGACACAAGCGAAGGCCGCACGGACAGGCAGATGAAGTCGTGGCATGTCGGGTTACTCGTAGCGGAGACAGGTCACCGGATCCTGGTGCGCGGCGCGATACGCCGGCACGATCCCGAACACGATTCCCACCGCGAACGAGACGCCGAAGGCAATCACGATGGAGGGGTATGACACGAGCGTGTGCACACTGGCCGCGCGCTCGATGCCGAAACTGAGCGCCACGCCGAGCAGAATCCCGGCGACACCGCCCGCGGTGCTGATCAGCATCGCCTCGCAGAGAAACTGGAAGAGGATCTCCTTCTGCGTCGCCCCCATGGCTCGGCGGACGCCGATCTCACGAATTCGCTCCAGCACCGACGCCAGCATGATGTTCATGATCCCGATGCCGCCGACGATCAGGCTGATCGAGGCGATCGCGCCGAGAACCACATTGAAGATCGTCTTGGTGCGCTGCTCCTGTTTGAGCAGTAACTCGGGTACCGTGATCTCGAAGTCGATGACCGCATTGTGCCGCCGGGTGAGCATGCGCCGAGCGACATCGGCGACGCTCGGTACCATCTTCGAGTCCGTCACCCGCACGATGATGCGGTCGAGCTGATTGAGATTGGTGCGCTCCTTCTTCTGCTCGTCGCTCACCGGCTGCTGATTGTTATTGTCGTCCGATCCCTCGCTGCTGCTGGCCTGCTCGATGTCCCGCTGCGTCAGCTCGGCGCGGTTCCGGTAGCGGAGCAGCATCGTGTGGACGGGGACGTAGACATCCATGCTCGGGTCCCGGATGCCGAGTCGGGAGACGGTCTCTGTGCTGATATGCCGGTCGCCGAGCACACCGACGACCGTGAGCCAGGTGTCTCCCACCTTGATCGGATGTCCGATCGCCTCCTGCGTCGTAAAGAACCGGGTGCGCACGCCATAGCCGATGATGCAGACCGGGAGGCCATGCTCGACCTGGAATGGCGTGAACCAGGAGCCGCGCTGCAGTTCGAGATTCGTCAGCCGGAAGTAAGTCGTGTCGACGCCCAGCACCTTCCCCGAGCGACGCCGCCCCTCGCGGGTGATCGACGTGTTGACCACGATCTCGGCGCTGGTGGTCTCCACGTCGGGGATCACCCGGGCGATCGCCCTCGCGTCCTCATAGGTGAGTCCCGGCGAAAACTTCTTGACCTGCTTCTCCGGTTGATCGTCCTTCGCCTGTTCTTCCTTCTGGGCCACCAGCGGTGTGATCATCACATTGTTGGAGCCCAGGAGGCGCATCTGCTCGAGAATTTCCTGCTCGGCGCCTTTGCCGATCGCCAGCATCGCGATCACGGAGGCGACGCCGAACAGGATGCCGAGCGAAGTGAGGGAGGCGCGGAGCTTGTTGTGCTGAACGGCTTCGAACGCGGTGCGAAAGGCGAAGGTGCCGTGGCCGATCCCCGCGTTGTAGAAGTGCGCGATCTGTTCCCGGTCGAAGCGCACGCGTCAGCTCTTCGGCTTCGGCGCTAACGCGGCCGAAGAAGGTGCCTTGCGCGTTGGGGCAGCTTTGGGTGTTGCCGCGGGGGCGGGATGCGTAATCGCCGAATCCGGATGGGTGGAGAGCGGCGTGCTGAGCGCGGAATCATGCGCGACCGGCGGCTTGGTGCCCGCGGTCGAATTGGGCAGCCGCACCAGCGCGATCGCCTCGCTCGACTTGGGCGGCGAGAGCAGCACTCGATCGTTCTCGGCCAGGCCGCGCACGACCACGACCTCATCGTCGTTCATCGCGCCAGTCTCGATCTCCTGCCGGGTGATGCCGCCGCTGCCCGACTGCTTGTAGACGAAGGGAATGGAGCCTTCGTTGCTCACGGCGTCGAGCGGCACGAAGAGCGCGGTGTCCGCCTTGTGGGTTTGGATCGCGTTGCCGGTGGTCATGCCGGGGCGAAGATTGGTGTCGGCCTGCTCGATCTCGACTTTCACCTCGAACACCTTCGCGTCCGAGTTGGGGCGCTGCTCACCGACGTTCGCCACGCTCGTGACTTTGCCGTGCAGCGTCTTGGTCGGGTCCGCGTCGAGTGTGATCGTGGCGGGCTGACCCACGGAGACTTTCCGCACGTCGATCTCGTTTACGTAGGTGACCGATTCCATCTGCGTGAGATCCGGGAGCGTGGCGACACCGGGATCCCAGGAAGAAACCTGGGAGCCGGTCGTGCGTTTCTTGCCGCTCCACTCCTTCACGTAGATGACCATGCCGGGCGCGGGCGCCTTGATGGTGAAGCCTTCCATGACGTCCGACACCAGCTTCAGCATGTTCTTCTGGCGGTCGAGATCCGCGCCGACTTCGCGCATCTTCGCCTTGGCCTGCGCGGTCTTGGTGTTGTAATCGAGTCGTGCCTGCGCCAGCGCGCGCTCCGCCTTCTCGAGGTCGATCTCGGCCTGGCGCTTGACGGTCGGCGCCTCGAAGGCGGCCTGCTCCTTGGCGAGCCGCTTCTCCTCGAGGCCGAGCTCCATCGAGCGTATGTCTTCGCGGGCCTTGGAGAGGTTGAGCGTGGAATCGAGCATCGCCTGTTCGTAGACGGCCTGAGCCTTCTGAAGAGCGAGCGACACTTCGGCTACTTTCGACGCGACGGCGGACCGGTCGAGCTCCGCCACGACTTCGCCTTCCTTCACGACCGTTCCTTCTGGAACGATCGAGCTGATCTTCATCTGGTAGACCTGGGCCTGCTGCGCATTGGTCGGCGCGGTGATCTGCACGAATTTGCGGGCGCGTAACTCGCCGGAAGTCGTGACCGTCACTTTGAAATCGCCACGTTTGACCCGGGCCACGACGGGAGAATCGGTGCCGGCGGTGTCCCGCGCGAGGAGCCAGGCGCTCGGCGCGCCGATGAGGACGACGGCTGCCGATATAAGGAACCCGCGAGTCCGGAGAAGACGCATCGGGGCTGACCTTGAGAGAGGGAGTGGAGCGGGCCTGTTCCGGCTGAGCGACGGAGCGGCGGGTCGAATTGTTTCGGACGTGGATCTGGAAGCCGGAAGCCGAGAAGCTCCCCCTGAGATGCCGGGCATCCGGAGAGCGTCGCGCCCGGGTCCGTCGTCGCGGCTGCATGATTCGACACCGGTCGCCCGATGAGGGTTGCTTCACCTGCCTGGGATTACGGGAGGCCCAACTGCGGTGAGGGGTGAGGGGTGAGGGGGAAGCATGCGAAGATTCCGCGCGTCCCGTCAGCACCGTCACCCCGAGGGCATTCCGATGCCCGAGGGATCGGACCGCCGTCGGGGAGTATAGGGAATGCCGTGGAGGTCGGCATGGTGTTCGGGAATGATTGAAGCAGGGCCAGCGACTCCGTGCTGAGCGTCCAAAGATTGCTTCGTCGCGCGCCTTCGCGCGCTCCTCGCAATGACACCATGGCGGCGCGAGCTTCGCCTTCTCCGCGCTCAGTCGCCGCCCCTCTCATTTTCTCCGCCCTGTCCGCCCTGTCCGCCCTGTCCGCCCTGTCCGCCCTGTCCGCCCTGTCCGCCCTCTCCGCCCTCTCCGCCCTCTCCGCCCTCTTCGCCCTCTCCGCCTTCTCCGCCCTCTCCGCCCTCTTCGCCCTCATCCCGAGGGCATTCCTGTGCCCGAGGGATCGGACTGCCGTCGGGGAGACTTCGGAGTGCCGGGGAGGTCCGCATGGGAATGATTGAAGCAGGGCCAGCGACTCCGTGCTGAGCGTCCAAAGATTGCTTC
>JBDUEA010000276.1:0-4533 GCA_040002695.1 Gemmatimonadota bacterium
CAGGGCGCCGCCGAAATCGGGGTGCCGCTCGATGAGCACATCGGGTTCGTGCTCGCGGCGCTTCGGCCAGTCGAGTCCACACTCGGCCTCGGCGCGTGACCCTTCCAGAGGCGAGCCACCCCGCTCTCCGACCCACTCCGTATCTCGATCGCGCGCTGGACCGCGCGGCGGGCGCCCGTCCGATTCCGGGCAATCGCGTCAACGTGCTGCACGACGGCCCGGTGGTATATCCGGTCATGCTGGATATCATCGCGCGCGCCGAGCGCTGGATTCATTTCGAGAATTACATCATCCGCGCCGATGAGACCGGATGGCGCTTCGCGGAAGCGCTCGCGTCGCGCGCGCGTGAGGGAGTTGCGGTACGCGTGCTCTACGATTGGCTCGGTTCGATTTCCACACCCCGGAGCTTCTGGAAATATCTGCGTGACGCCGGCGTCGAGGTCCGCTGCTTCAATCCCCCCAAGCTTCTCGCGCTCTTCAGCAATGCCAGTCGTGACCACCGGAAGGTCGTCGTCGGGGACGGATGCCGTGCCGTGATCGGCGGGCTCTGCATCGGAGACGAGTGGTCCGGCCGGCCCGAGCGCGGCGTCATGCCGTGGCGGGATACCGCGGTGGAGATCGTCGGACCGGCGGCGGCCGCGCTCGACCAGGCGTTTGCGAGTGTCTGGCAGCTGGCAGGGCCGCCGCTCGCGGCGGCGGAGCTGGCTTCGGAGGTTCCTGAGGCGGGCGAGGCCGAGGTGCGCGTACTGATCGGAGAGCCGGGACGCGAGCGCACCTATCGCGTGCTCGAATATCTCAGTGCCGGCACCATCGAACGGCTCTGGATCACGGACGCCTATCTGGTACCTCCGCCTCGACTCTTCCAGGCACTGCTCGATGCGGCCCGGGACGGCGCCGACATCCGGCTGCTGGTGCCGGGATCCAGTGACGTCCCCTTCATCCGCAACCTGACCCGCATCGGTTACCGGGACCTGCTCCGCGCCGGCATCCGGATATTCGAGTGGGACGGACCGATGCTCCACGCCAAGACGGCGGTCGCGGAGAGCTGCTGGTCGCGGATCGGGACCAGCAATCTCAATGCGTCAAGTCTGCTCGGGAATTATGAAATCGACGTGCTGATCGAGGATCCCGTCTTCGCTCAGAGCATGGAGGCCCAGTTCCGTCAGGACCTCGAGCAGAGCCTCGAGGTCGAGCGCCGCCAGTTCCGGGCGCCCAGACGCCTCGAGCGCGTCATTCCGACCGGACTCAGGCGCCATCCGGCGGGATCGACCCTCCCCAGACCCAGACGCCAGCGGGGGCGCCGGGAATTCCGGGGCCGGGCCGCCGTAGCGATGCGCACCCTCGTGAACGGCGCCCGCAGGTCAGTCTATGGCCCCATCAGCCTTGGACTCATCGTGCTGGGACTGCTTTTCCTGGGGATTCCCACCATTACCGCGTATGCATTTGGAGCCCTCTGCGTCTGGTTCGCGGTGGCCGCCTGGATCGAGGCGTTCCACCGGAGGCGGGAGGGGTAAGCAGGCAGGTGGTAGGCGGTAGGTGTTAGGTGGTAGGTTTTAAGGGTCGGATTAGGCGCCACTGGAGCCGCAGGGCTCCTGCAACCTGCCACCTAGAACCTACAACCTCTTGTTCCCTCCCTTATCAACAATCCCTCTCCCCCGTGCGTATTCCTGACGTGACCGACGCCGAGCTGGCGGCGCTGGCGGCCGCTGGGGATGGCGATGCCTTCGGGACGCTGGTCGAGCGGTATGCTCCAGCCGTCCGGCGAGTGACCCGGTCACTACTCAGAGATCCGGAAGACGCGGATGATGCGGCCCAGGAAGGGCTGCTTTCCGCCTGGCGGCACATAGGCCGATATGATCCGACCCGTCCTTTCGGACCATGGCTCATGCGAATCGCGCTCAACGCGGCCCAGGATCTCCGGCGCCGGCGTCGGGTGCGTGAAACCGATCCCATTCCCTACGACGCGAGTTCGCCGGGCGAGGGTCCGGACCTGGCGACGGAGCGGATACTGCTGAGGGCTCGATTGGACCGGGCGCTTTCGGCACTCCCTCCGCGGCAGCGGGTCGCGGTCGTTCTGTTCGACGCCGAGGGATATTCTCACGCGGAAGTCGCGGAGGTGCTGGGCATACCGGAAGGCACGGTACGCTCGGACGTATTCCACGGCCGACGCGCGTTGCGGGTGCATCTTGCGCCCGCATCAGACGAGGTCACATGAATGAATTGAATCCGTTCGATGGCGCTCGGGATCAGGCACTCGGGCGCGTGCTCCGTGAGCATCTCGATGGCGCGGATGCCGCGGGCTTCGTCGCCCGCATGCGCCGCGCCGCCCGCACCCGGCCGCTCGACAGCCGGGATGTGCTCGCTCGGTGGCTTTATCCCGGTATGGCGGCCGCCGCCGCGATCGCCTTTGCGTTCGGCATCTGGAACCGGCTCGAGCGCCCCGAGCAGGCGACGGGCCGCATTCCGGTGCAGTGGCTCGCGGATGCGCCGCCGGATCACAACGCCGTGCTCATCACACTGGTCGAGGGCCGATGAACCGGAGTCGCAACCAATGATCGGCTCCACCTGGCGGGCGTCGCTGCTGCTCGGCGCGGTCTTCGCCGGCGGCGCCGTCGTGGGCGGTGCCGTCGTGAGTCACGTCCATCCCGCGACCGCGGGCGCGAATGTCCGGGGACACAATACGGAGGAATTTCTCCGGCTGCTCACCGACTCGCTGGCGCTTTCGACGGAACAGCGTGATGGCGTCCGAAAAATTCTCGACCGGCACCGGCCGGCGGCGGATTCGCTCTGGAGCGAAATCGAATTGCGGTTTGAAACTTTGCGTTCGAGCGTTCGTTCAGAGATCCGTTCGCAGCTCACCCCCGAGCAACAGCATCACTTCACCGACCTCATGACCCGGCGCGATCTCGAGCGCCGGCGAACGGATCGCTAGCGTGCCGACTCTGGTTACATCATCACGAATCCGCGCGCGACTCCTCGTCGCGATGCTCTGCTCGCTTCCCCTCGCGCCGTCGCTTGCGGCGCAGCAGACGACCTCCGTCAGCCTGGAAGAAGCGCTCCGCCTCGCGGAACGGGTCCAGCCCCTGGTCATCTCCGCCCAGGCGAATCTCCGGGATGCCGGCGCGCAGGTCACCGCGGCCCGCGGCCAGTTCCTGCCGCAGGTCGGCGCCAGCTCGAATCTGGGCACCAGCTTCGCGGGCATTCCCTCGCGTGTCGACCCGACCACCGGGCAGCCGATCTCCGGCAGCAGCAATTCGACGCTGAGCGCAGGCCTCAGCGCGAGCGTGGATCTCTTCACCGGGTTCCGCCGGGGCGCCGATCTTCGCGCGGCGCACGCCACCGAGGACGCGGCGACCGCCGGACTCGTCGACTCGCGCTACCAGGTCCGGCTCACCACCACGCAGCAGTTCTTCAGCGCGCTCGCCGCGGTCGAGCTCACTCGCGTACGCGAGGCCAGCGTCGAGCGCGCCCAGGAGCAGCTCAAGATTTCCATCGCGAAGCTGGCCGCGGGTTCCGCCACCCGCGCCGATTCCCTGCAGTCGCTGGTCACACTGGGCACCGCCCAGCTCGATCTGATCTCCACGCGCGCCGCGACGACGCAGGCTGAGGCGAGTCTTGCGCGCCTGATCGGCGCCGACGGCCTGGCCTCCGCAAAGGATGATTCCGCGTTCTATCACGTGGTGGGTCCGGTGGACACCGCCGCGCTGCAGCAGGAGGCCGCCAGCCGCTCCCCGCAGGTCCAGAGCGCAATTGCCTCGGCGAGCGCCGCCCGCGCGAATCTCGCATCCGCGCGCTCCGCCTACTGGCCGACGCTCAGCCTCGGCGGTTCCACCAACTGGAACGGCAGCACCTCCCGCGGCGGCCCGGTGACCGATCTGTTCAACCAGCGCCAGGTCAACCTGACGCTGAGCTGGGCGCTCTTCAACCGGTTCAACCGGGAAACGAACATCACCATCCGCGAGGGCGGGCTCGATCTCGCCGAGGCGACCTCGGTGGACACCCGTCGCCAGGTGACCTCCGCGCTGACCGGGCAGCTCGCGCTGCTGCAGGCGGCGGTCGCAGAAATCGACATCACCAACACCAGTGTCTCCGCGGCCGAAGAGAATCTCCGCGTCCAGCGCGAACGCTATCGGGTCGGCGTCGCGACGATTGTCGATGTGCTCACCGCTCAGGAAGCCCTCACCCAGGCGGAAGTCAACGTGGTGAATGCCCGTTTCGACTACCTCCGCGCCAAAGCGCAGATCGAAGCGCTGATCGGACGATCCCTATGAGCCCGACGCTGACATCTACCGAAGAACGCATGGCGCTGCTCCCCAGTGACGTGCCGAAGGACGCGGTCATCGTCACCCGGAATCTGCAGCGCGAGTACGACATGGGTGGCGAAGTGGTCCGCGCGCTCCGCGGAATAGACATCACGATTCGGAAGAACGAGTTCGTCGCCATCATGGGACCGTCCGGTTCGGGCAAATCCACGCTGATGAACATGATCGGCTGCCTCGACACGCCGAGCGCCGGCGAGTACTGGCTCAACGG
>JBDUEA010000277.1:0-4514 GCA_040002695.1 Gemmatimonadota bacterium
GCCAGGATGCCGAACGAAGAGACCAGCGCGGCATTGAGCCGGCGGGGCGCCACACTCTGGTCCTTGATCTGAGCCACGGTCAGTACGTTCTCGATCAGCGCCGTCGGCGCGATGTCCCGTACGACGCGCGTGACTCCGGTGGCCAGACCCGCCACGTTGTTGTCGGCCCGGATGACCAGGGATCCGCCGATCGCCAGCTCCTGAGCGAAGGGCTGAAAGACCACCGGCAGGGGCTCCGCATCGAGGCCGCCATCCCGGGTATTGCCGACGACGCCGACCACCGTCCTCCAGTCGCCGCTGAACGGGGTGAAGCGCAGCACGTCGCCGGTCCACGCGATTCGCTTCCCTATCGGATCCTCACCCCGGAAGAACCGGTCAGCCAGCACCTGGTTGATGATCACGACCCGGCCCGAGCTATCCTGATCAGTCGTGGAAAAGAGCCGTCCCCGAAGCAGTGGAATTCCGGCGGCGCCGAAGTACTCGGGGTCGGCAGTTCTGTACTCGGCGCGCGGCACCGCCTCACCCGCGGCGAGTGCCTTGCCTTCCGCCTTGATCTCGAGCTGGATCTGGCTGCTCTGGAGCGGCATGATGGACCCGACGCCCACCTCGATCACGCCTGGGAGGGCCGCCACCTCGCGCTGCATCCGCGCGTAGCGCTCCTTGGCGTCGCCGTCTTTCCCCGCCTGCATCTGGGACGGGCTCATCAGGGGTACATCCATCGCCAGCACCTGCTCGGTGCGCAGACCAGTGCTCACGCTGGAGAGCTGGATCATGGTGCGGGTGAGTAATCCCGCGCCGGCCAGCAGTATGACGGAGACCGCGATCTGCACCACAACCAGTCCGCGCTGCAGTCGCTGCTTTCTCACATCTCCGCTGATCCGGCGCATCCCGGCACTGATCCAGGTCGCGAAGGTGCCTTCCTTCGGCAGCAAAGGGAGCAACGCCAGGAACAGTGCGAGTGTCACCGCCAGGGCGATGGTGAACCCGAGGACCACCGCGTCGAGGCGGATCTCGTTCGCACGGGGCGAGTAGCGTTCGGCGAGGGTGGTCAGCAGCTTAACGCCGCCGATGGCGAGGCACACGCCGAGCGCCGCGCCCAGGAGCGTCAATAGGAGGTTTTCGACTAGCAGCAACCGCCGGAGGCGGGCGACGCCGGCGCCCAAGGCCGCGCGCAGCACCAGCTCGTGCTCCCGGTGCACTCCGCGCATCAGCGTCAGGTTGGTGACATTCGCGGCGGAGATGATCATCACGAAGGCGGCAGCACCCATGAGCAGCCACAGCGTCAGCCGGGCCCGCTCGCCCAGCACTTCCTTGAAGGGGATGACCGCGACGCGATAGTGGGATCCAGGATCGTAGGATGCCGGGTCCGCGCTCTGCATCCGGGCATAGACTGCGGCCACCTCGGCGCGAGCCTGCTGCATCGTGGCGCCGGGCGCAAGGCGGGCGAGCATCTCGGTCATCCGATGGGTGCGGCCCTGCACCATCTGGGCGCTGAGATGGTGCTCGCTGACCACCATGTTGAGCAGCGCATCGACCTGGCCGGGGAAAAACGGCGCCGCCTGGACTACGCCGATGACCGTTACCGATTTGTCGCTCAGCTTCAATTGCTTCCCGACGATACTCGAGTCCCCGCCGAAGTGCTTCATCCAATATTCGTGGGTCAGCACCATCACCGGCGGTACCCCCGGCCCGTCGTCGCTGCTGTTCGTGAGCCGGCCCCGGACCGCGGAGAGGCCCAGTACGTCGAAGTAGTTGCCGGTGACGAGACCGACGTTCAGGCGCGAGACGCCTTCGTTGCCTTGCAGCGTCAGGTTCCAGGGGGAGAACTCCGCAATTCCGCCCAGCGATGGTACGCCCTGACGGAAGTCACCGACCTCGGGGACGGAAAAGCCGACGTTGGCTCCGCCCGGCCCGCCCATCGATTGCCGGAGATAGACCAGGCGATCGCCGTCACGATGGGGCAGGGGCTTGAGCAGCACGCCGCGCACCACGCTGAAGATCGCAGTATTGGCGCCGATGCCGAGCGCCAGCGTGATCACCACGATTGCGGTGAAGGCGGGACTGCGTCGAAGGGCGCGCGCTGCGTACCGGATATCGGCACCGATGTTCTCGATCCAGGGCAGTCCGCGCCGATCCCGGACCGCTTCGGCGGCCTGGGTGAGCCCTCCGGAGGCCAGCAGGGCCTGGCGCCGAGCTTCCTCGGGCGGCATCCCGCGGCGGATATTCTCCGCGGTTTCCATCTCGATGTGGGACTCAAGCTCGGCCCGGAGATCGTCCTCCGCCGCGGGCCCGGCGAAGAGTCCGGCGAGACGTGCACGTGCGGCGCGAAGGTAGCTCATGGCGCCTCCTTTTTCGGCGCGAGGAACGCAGCGATCAGGTCTGCGGTGCGGTGCCATTCGCGGGCCTCGCGGGCCAGCTGCTTACGGCCCGCGGCGGTGAGCGAGTAGAACTTCGCGCGGCGGTTGTTGTCGGACTGGCGCCACTCGGCCTTGATGAAGCCCTCCTGCTCCAGCTTGAGCAGCGCCGGATAGAGGGTGCCGTAGTTGAGGGTGAGGCGGTTTCGGCTGGTCTCTTCGATGCGACGGGCGATGCCGTAGCCATGCAGCGGCCCCAGTACCTCGAGGGTCCGGAGCATCATCAGGGCGAGGGTGCCCTGCTTCACGTCGAGTTTTGCGGCCACGATCTCGTCCTATGGGATTCCCATATGACGGTAGTGTTCGGGGCGGGATTGCGCAAGAGCGGGAAAAGTTGGCTGGCGTATGAAATCTGCGGCGGGCCGCACCTGCAATATCTAACGGAACGACAATCGGGAGCTCGCTGCGGAGGAAGGCGCCCTCTGAACCGGTGAGTGCGCGACCCGTCGGCGTCTGATGGCCCCAGAGGAACAGTGAGAGGGGAGGTGGCAGAGCGGCCTGCCAGCTTTTTGCACTGGTTAGGCCGCACTCTCACTTAGTCACCGCGATCAGAACTGATTGTATATCCCGACCAGCACAACGGGCGCCCAGATCAGAATCCCGAGGGCACCGACTACCAGGCACCACCACATGGTGAAACCGCCGTGGCGCCGCCCGTCGGATGCGTTCACAATGCGCCGCGCCTTCAGGCCATTGTAGACCGCGATTGCTGAGCCAATGCCCATCAGCCACAGGATAGAAAAAAGGAGGCCCCGCTTCAACGCTGTCGTGAGCTCCGCCTCTTGGCTTCCAAAGCTTGGGCTCGCGACCATGTTGGGCTCGGCAGTCATTCTGTGTCCCGGAGGCGGGAGTTGCTGTCTAACGCTCGTGCAGAAGCTGCAGGCGGTCTTCTCGAACAAACATAAACCGACGCTTCCTTTGAAAAACGGCCTGTCGGCTTCATGCACTGGTTAGACGTCAGGTCTTTCATCCACAACCTAGTCTGGTTTTCTGGGGAGCTGGGGCTGCCAGCGAGACAGCATCGCGTGCCCAAGATGGTACCAGTCCGGCAATGCCTCCCATTGCGCCAAGCATTGCCAGGACGAAGCCCACGCCGGACCAAATCATGTTGGGGGTCTCTAGCCCCGACCAGCGCTCGGCGAGCGTGAACGCCCCGAAACCGAGAGCCCAACAAACGACTAGAATCCCACAGCCCAACGCACACGCACGCAGGTGATTGGCGACTCGCCAAGTCCCCTCGGGGCCGGATGGCTGAACCCAGCGCGGACGGATCAGGGCCTGAGCCCAAGGGTTCTTTGCGTGCGACAGAGCCTCGTGAACCTGACGAGCAGCGACGACTAGGAAGAGCGCAATGGCTAAGGCGATGAGTCTATCGATGGCGCTCGCCTCCTGTCCGGCTAACGGTCGCGCTTAAGCTGCAGGCGATCTTCTTAACGCGTGAACAACTCGACATTTCCCTTGGAAGAACGGCCTGCCAGCTTCGCACTGGTTAGATAGCCAGCGCTGGGTCTTGAGTGAGCACCATCTTCGCGTGATCGCGGATGGCTGCCTCAATCTCTGGCCGTGCAGAGGGAGATTCTTCCCAGGCATCGGCATATGAGAAATACAGGCCGACGCGCTTGTCTTTCAGGAATTCATGCCACCAGTGACCGCACAGTTTCGCACCCGAATACGGCTCCATCCTTCCTGCGACAATCTCCGCCGAGAGTTCCTCGACATACACTGTGATAGCAGCCTCGCGGGTCATGGCCCCAGCACCAGCTTCACTCAAGGCGCGATCGAAGACCGGACCTGCATCTCGAAGTGTCGGTGCGCAAAGGCCAGCCACTTCTCGGAGCGGTTGATTGTCGATACCGGCACCCAGAAGATCACAAGCAATTGTGGGCAACTGTTCTCCAGGCAAGAGCTGAAGTGTCCAGCGTGCCCGCGCGATTTGAGGAGTCATGTGCCCCGTGGCTGTCTAACGGCCGTGCATAAGCGCAGGCCTATCAGCTGACGCATAAGAAAACTTACGCTTCCTTTTGAAAACGGCCTGACGGCTTCATGCATTGATTAGCCAGCCGCCGGTGGAAGCTTCAAGGAAAGCAGGCCGGGCTGTCG
>JBDUEA010000278.1:0-4495 GCA_040002695.1 Gemmatimonadota bacterium
CATGACCCTGTCGCCTGCCATCTTTCAACTTTCATCTCGTTACTCGTCACTCAGTACTCAGCACTCAGCACTCTCCCGCCCCCCACGGTTATTTTGCCGTCATGTCGAGACGCCCCCGTCTGGATCCCGCCATTTTCAATCTCCCCGTCGAGCGGATGCGCGCCGGGTACTACTCGGACAAGTATTTCGTGCGCGCGAGGGACATTCTCCTCGCCGACGACTATCACCCGCGTGTCACCATGCAGGTATTCGGGAAAGCGAACGCGTTTCTCGGCGGCATCGACGAGGCGATCGCGATCCTCAAGCTCTGCGCATTCGAGTGGAGCGATCTCGTGGTGCAGGCACTCCACGAGGGTGACGAGATCGAGCCCTGGGAAACCGTGCTGCTCATCGAAGGCCCTTACGACGCCTTTGCGCATCTCGAGACGCTATACCTCGGCGTGCTCTCCCGGCGAACTCGCGTCGGCACCAATACCCGCCGGGTGGTGGAGGCCGCGAGCCCCAAGCAGATCATCTTCTTTCCCGCGCGTCACGATCACTGGCTGGTCCAGACCGGCGATGGCTATGCGGCACACGTCGCCGGCGCCATCGGCGTCTCCACCGATGCGCAGGCGTCCTGGTGGGGCAGCGAGGGAGTCGGAACGGTGCCGCATGCGCTGATCGCGGCGTACGGCGGGGACACGGTACTCGCGACGCAGAAGTTCGCCGAGCACATCGCGCCGGAGGTCCAGGTCATCACGCTCGTGGACTTCGACAACGACTGCGTCGGCACGTCGCTGATGGTGGCGCGAGCCCTCGGAAACAAGCTCTACGGCGTGCGCCTCGATACGAGCGAAATGCTGGTAGATCAGTCGGTCATTCCCGAGATGGGACATTTCCGCCCGACCGGCGTCAATCCGCAGCTGGTACGGAATGTCCGCACGGCTCTGGACGCCGAGGGCTTCCGGCATGTCAGGATCATCGTCTCGGGCGGGTTCGACGTCGCGAAGATCCAGGAGTTCGAGCGGCTCGCCGTGCCGGTAGACGGCTACGGCGTCGGTTCTTCGCTCTTCGGCGGACGATTCGACTTCACGGCGGATGTAGTACTGCTCGAGGGTCTCCCGGTCGCGAAAACCGGTCGTGGTTATCGCCCAAATCCTCGTCTCGAGCGGGTGCGCTGAGCTCGGTTCATTGACCTCCCGCGCCGGCCTCCGCGCACGAAATTGCCGGATCCATCCTTCGATTCCCGCTTTTCTCAATCCCTCAGCTATTGAACTCCGCTGCCGATAATCGGAAGGCGAGTAAGTCCGCGTTCTACGGCCGCTGCAGGTAGGACTTGTGCCTGCATGGCATTGACGGTCAATCGAGGTTTCGGAGGTTCGAGTGCCGGGCTATTCACGATCGGAATGCGGTGAGCGTCCGCCAGGAAACCCAGGCCAGCCGTCCGCGCGCGCCGGATTCACGATCGTCGAGTTGCTCGCGGTCATCGCCATCATCGGATTGCTCGCCGGGATCGCGATTCCTCGTGTGAAGTCGACCGTCAACGCGGCCAACATCGCCAAGGCGATCGGCGACATCGAGGCGATCCAGATCGATCTCGAGTCGATCGAGGCCGGTGGGACTCCGCTCCCCGCCAACCTCTCGGCGATCGGGCGCGGCACACTGCTGGACCCCTGGGGCAATCCGTACCAGTACTACCCGTTCGCGGGGAATCCACCCGGCGGACGCCGCAAGGACCGGTTCCTCGTACCGATCAATTCAACCTTCGATCTCTACAGCTCCGGTCCGGACGGCCGCAGTTCTCCTCCACTGACCGCTGGCGCCAGTCAGGATGATATCGTGCGCGCCAACGACGGCGGCTTCATCGGCGTCGCTTCCAACTACTAGCGCGACACTCTCGATGATCTCCGGCGGATTTCTGCGCACCCGTGTCGCTCGCCGGATTCTCGGATTGTTCATCCTGTGCGCCCTGCTGCCCGCGTCGCTCCTCGCTCTCATCTCCTACGAACGCGTCCGGACCAACCTCATCCTGGCAGGGCGATCCCGCCTCCAGGAACAGAGCAGGGCGGAGGGTATGCTCATGCTCGACCGCCTCAGCGTGAGTAACTCCGAACTCGGACTGCTGCTGGAATCGATCGAGGCCGGCGGAAGCCCGAGAGCTCCGGTGCGCTTTCGGAGCCTCACGCTCACGAGGTCTGGGCATGCCGATCGACAACTCTGGGGCGCGCCCTCCGTGCATCCTCAGTTGACCGCGAAACAGGTTGGTCATCTTCTCTCCGACCACACCGTTCTGCTGACCACAGATGATTCCGCCGGCGCGCGGCTCCTTCTCGTCCGCACTGTCGACAGCGCAGCAGGCACCCGTCTCTGGGCGGAGCTTGCCCCCGCGCCCTTCTGGTCAGGCGCACGCCCCGGCGACGAATCCGCCACTGGAAGCGCGATCTGTGTAATCACCGCGGCCAACCGCCCGGTCAGGTGCCCGGGCGCTCTCCCGCTCCCATCCGCGCCGTCTGGTGGGCGTTGGGGTGCCGGTTCCATAGAATGGCGGGACGGCTCGGTGCCCATGCTGGGAGGGTTTCATCCGCTGTTCCTCGGCTACGAGTACGCCGCGCCCGACTGGATCATCCTTGCCAGCGAGCCGGAATCAGCGGTGCTGGCACCGCTTGCGGATTATCGCCTCACGTTCGTACTCGTCATGCTCCTTTCGGTCACTGTCGTCTTTGCGGCCAGTCATATCCAGATTCGACGGAGCCTGACCCCCGTCGAGCAACTGTACGCGGGCACTCAGCGCGTGGAGCAGCACGACTTTTCCGATCCCGTTCTGGTCACCAGCGGCGATGAGTTCGAGGATCTGGCGCGCGCCTTCAACGGAATGGCAAGCACCCTTGGCCGTCAGCTGACTGAGCTGACCGCCATCAACGAGATCGACCGCATTGTGCTCTCGACGCCGGCCCTCGAGCCAGTCCTGAACACGATCGTCTCGCAGCTCGGTCTGATGGGCCGGTGTGATGCCGTCGCCCTGGGAGTCCTCTGGGAAAACACCGGTGACATGTGGCGACTCTCCGCCTCGAACGGCGCGTCGCCGGTCCAGACGAACATTCTGCTCGCCCCGGGGGAGCTCACGGAGCTGGAAGCGAATCCGGTGTCACTCCTCATCAACGCAGAACGAAAGTGGCGGACCTATCTCCCAGGCAGCGTCTTCGTGCCGGATTCGCTGGCCGGCGTCAGAGTGTTTCCCTTCATCACTCGCGGCCGCGCGTGGGGGTTCGTCGCTCTCGGATGGAAGCAGGCCGCGAGCCTCGGGATGGAAGAGGCGGCACTCGCGCGGCAGATGGTCGACAGGGTGGCCGTGGCACTCTCGAGTTCGAGACTGTTCGAAGATCTCGATCGCCTCAGCTGGGAAACGACCCGCGCGTTCGGCCGCACCGTCGACGCCAAATCCAGCTGGACCGCGGGCCACTCGGAACGAGTCACGGCGCTCGCCCTGCAACTGGGGACGGCGCTCGGTCTCGAGGCCGACGAACTGGTACACCTCCATCGTGGCGGGCTCCTGCATGACATCGGGAAGATCGGCGTGCCTTCGGCGATTCTTAACAAGGCGGGGGCACTCACCACCGAGGAGATGGACATCATGATGACCCACCCGGCGATCGGCGCGAGTATCCTGGCACCGATCGTCTCGTTTCGGGAAATCATTCCGGTGGTGCTGTCCCATCACGAGAAGTATGACGGAACCGGCTATCCCGAACGCCTCGCGGGCGAGGCGATTCCATTCCTCGCCAGGACTCTCGCGGTCGCGGATGTCTACGATGCTCTGACTTCGGATCGACCGTACCGCCCCGGATGGAGCAGCGCCAAGGCGGCAAACCTGATTTCCGAAGGTGCTGGGCGGCACTTCGACCCCAGGGTCGTGGCAGTATTTCTCGGGTGGCACACGGCCACGCACCCCGAAATTTGGGATGCAAAGACGCCGGTCGGCGAGCTCGTCGCGAGCTGATGGCCGCGGTTCCCTCGCGTGAACGCTCTGCAGAATTCCCGCGCTGGTGATTGCGAGATGCTGGAGTCCTCGATTGTGGGCGAATCGGACCAGATGGCTAAATCTCACGCCTACATGATGTTAGGAAACAGGCTCGCCTCTTGCCTTAAATGCCCGTGTCAACTGGAGAACGTCGCTTCCGACCGATTCTCTCCAACCCTGCCGAGCCTCTGGAGGTATGTATGAGACGCCTGACTTCAGTCGATCGCAGCACTCGTGATCTGGTCGGAACGCGCGGCTTCCGGCGCGCCGGCTTCACGATCATTGAAATGCTCGCCGTCATGTCGATCATCGGCTTTCTGGCCGGTATCGGGATTCCCAAGCTTCATAACACCTTGAAGGTGGCGAACAATGCCCGCGCCATCGGTGACATCGGAGCGATTCAAACCGACCTCGAGGCCATCGAAGCGTCGTCCACACCATTACCCGCGACGCTGGCCGCGATCGGCCGCGGCACGATGCTCGACCCGTGGGGGAATC
>JBDUEA010000279.1:0-4490 GCA_040002695.1 Gemmatimonadota bacterium
TTGCCCCCCGACACGATCGCGACGATCGGTCCCTGACCCGCCTTGCCCGTCAGCGCCGCCGCGAGTGGCAGTGCACCGGCGCCTTCCGCGATTACGCGGACCTTCTCCGCCATCAATCGCATGGCGCGCTTCGTCTCTTCGAGCGTCACCACGATGCACCCATCCAGCAACGGCTGCATGCGTTCCCACATCCGCGGAAAGACGCTTTGCCCGCCCGCTCCATCCACGAACGACGCCTTCCATTCGCCGAATTTCTGCGGACCCCCCATCGCGACGGAACGCGCCGTCGGCGCTGCCGTCTCCGGCTCCGCACTCCACACTTTGATCGCCGGCTTGAGCGCCTTGAGCGCACCACCCACGCCCGCGAGCAATCCGCCGCCGCCGATCGCCGCTATCACCGCCGCCGTGTCCGGCGCGTCCTCGAAAATTTCCAGACCCATGGTCGCATGCCCGACGATGAAATTGTGATCGTCGAACGGATGGATGAACGTGCCCTCGGCACCCGGATAGGCGCGCTCCTCGAGCGCCTTCCATGCAACGTCATAAGGCACGGGAATCAGCCGGGCGCCGAGGGCTTGCATCCGCTCCATTTTCGCCACTGGAGCCGTCTCGATCACGACCACGGTACACGGCACGCCTGCCTGCCGAGCCGCGTAGGCGACGCCCTGCCCGGCGTTGCCCGCACTGATCGTCCACACGCCGCGTTGCCGCTCCACATCCGAGAGCATCGCCACGGCGTTCGCGGCGCCGCGCAGTTTGTAGGCGTTGATCGGCTGCAGATTCTCCAGTTTGAGCCTGATGTCGGGAAACCCGGCGCCGAGCTCGAGCCGGATCAGTGGAGTTCGCACGATCGTTCCCGCGATACGCGCGCGCGCCTCGAGCACTTCGGCGAGATTCAGCGGACGCACGGCCTCCAGCATCGTAGCCATCATTCGTTTCCTCGGTGGAATCGGTGCCGCTAGTGACCGGCATCCGCCTCGGGCAGGACCGTCAGAGGTTACTGCAACCGGAGCGCTAGCGGACCTGCGGCGTCGCGATGGGGCGATCCCATCCGACGATGCGAAGGACATCGATAAACTCGGACTCATGGCGAATCCGATCGAACCCGGGCCAGTGCAACGCCATGGCCGTGAGGAGCGGATCACGGACTTCCGCCGACTCGCGCAGGTGCCGATAGCCATCTTCCTTCCGTCCAGCGCCGAACGCGGCGTTCGCCAGCGCCATCGGCTGCACGTACTCTCCGCGCGAGCGGGCCAGCAGCTCACCATAGAGGGCCTCGGCCTTGTCGTATCGTCCCACCGCTCCGCTGGCGAGTGCCATTCCCATCAGCAGCCACGGATGCCGGCCGAAGCGGGCGAGCATCGGAGCGCCCGCCTCGAGCGCCTCGAGTGGCGCACCCAGCACGAGCGCGTGGAGAAGCGCCCATTGAGGATAGAACGCATTCGGGTCGAGTTCGACGCCACGCCGCGCCTCCGCGACAGCCGCCGCCGTCCGTCGTGCCCATGAAAGCACGATTCCGATCTGGCCCCTGGCGTTCGCGTTGAGCGGATCGGACTCGATGACGACCTCAAGCTGGCCCACCGCGCGGTCGATGTCGCCCCTGAGATAGCAGAAATCGAACGCGGCCTGGAAGGACCGCGCATCGACGTCTGAGGGATCGAGCTCCACCGCCCGTTCAAAGGCGATGGCGGTCCTCGCGCGGTCGAACTCGATCATCATCGAGTAGAGGCCGAGGACGATCTGTCCGGTCACGATTCCGGTATCCAGCGCCTGCGCGGCCGATGTTGCGAGCCAGGCCCGTTCCCGGATATCCGATGGTCGCACCATTCCGTAAAGACCCATCAGCACCAGTGCCTCGGCCAGCTCGGCGTGCGCCAGCGCGAGCCGAGGATCCAGCGCGATTGCAGCCTCGAACGATTCGACGGCACGCAGGAGTGCGGGACCCCGTTGCCGGGTGAGGGCATGTCCCTTGAGATACAGATCATATGCTTCGACGTTGGCGGTCGGCGGACGTACCAGGTGGCTTTCGCCGCCGACCTGGAGTGTCACCTTGAGCTTGTCGGCGATCGCGCTGGCAATTTCGTCCTGGATGGCGAAGATGTCGGTCAGCTCCCGATCATAACGCTCCGACCAGAGATGATAGCCGTCCGCCACATTGACCAGCTGGGCCGTGATGCGGATGCGTCCACCCGCTCTCCGGACACTTCCTTCCAGAACCGTCCCGACGTTCAGCTGGTCGCCGATGGTTCTCAAGTCGGCGCCTTTGCCCTTGAAGGAGAAGGCGGACGTCCGGGCCGCGACGCGGAGCCGAGGGAGCTGCGCGAGCGCGTTGATGATCTCCTCGGTGATGCCATCGGAGAAGTACTCGTTCTCCGGATCGCCACTCATGTTCGCGAAGGGCAGCACCGCGATCGACCGGTCGAGTTCCGCGTTGGCCGCCGGCGTCCTGCTATCGAGCGCGCTGGCGAAGCGCTCGACGGTGGGAAACCGATCCTCCGGCGCGCGCGCCATCGCGGTCGCGAGCGCGGCGTCGATCGCACGCGGAACACCGGGACGTTTCGTCGTGACTCGAGGAGCGGGACGGGTAAACCGCTGGACGAGTATCGTGTCCATCGTGGCGCCGGTGAAGGGCGGCTCACCCGCGAGCATTTCGTACAATACGCTGGCGAGGGCGTAGAGATCACTGCGGCCATCGACGTCCCGCTCGCCCGCCGATTGCTCGGGGCTCATGTACGTCGGCGTGCCGATGGCAATGCCGATTTCGGTCACCCGGTCGGATCCGGCCGCGCCGACAGCGCGCGCGATACCGAAGTCGGCGACGATCGCGTGACCGGATTGCAGCAGGATATTCTCGGGCTTGATGTCCCGGTGGATCACGTCATGCTTGTGCGCGTAGGCCAGCGCATCGGCGACCTCACGCGTGAGCCGGACCGCCTCGTCGACCGGCAGTGTTCCCTCCCGCGTCATCCGTTCGCGCAGCGATTCCCCTTCAACCAATGGCATGACGTAATAGAGGAAAGAACGGGGACCATCGGATGCCTCTGCATCAGGAACGCGCGCCTCACCGGAATCGTGGAGAGGGAGAATGTGCGGATGATTCAGCTTCGCCGTCGTCCGGATCTCGCTCAGGAACCGCTCGCTTCCCAGACTCGCAGCCAGTTCCGGACGCAGTACTTTCACCGCTACCTGGCGGCGATGCTTGAGATCCTCGGCGAGGTAGACCGTGGCCATCCCGCCGCGGCCGAGCTCGCGCTCGAGGCGGTACTGGTCGGAGAGAGCGGAACGCAGCTGGCTGAAAGGATCGGACACGTTTGTCGCCGGATCAGGAATGCTCTAAGATGACGAAGGCGGGATGAGGTGGCTAGTCGGGAGATCGGCTCAGCGGCACATTTCCACGGTTGCCGGGGGAGCGTGGCATGCGACCCGAGGAGAAACAGTATGAGCACCGCCCAGAGAGCGGAATCGATCGGCACCATCATCATCGGCGGGGGCCAGGCCGGCCTCTCGGTCGGATATCATCTCGCCCGCCGCGGGCTTCCGTTCGTCATCCTCGAGGCCAATCCGCGGATCGGAGACACCTGGCGACAACGGTGGGATTCGCTGCGTCTGTTCAGCCCCGCACGGTACGATGGAATCCCCGGCATGCCATTCCCCGCCCCGGTGCACAACTTTCCGACCAAGGACGAAATGGGCGACTATCTCGAGTCCTATGCGGCGCACTTCGCGCTCCCGGTGCGGACCGGCGTGCGAGTGGACCGAGTTTCGCGGCTGGGGGACCGCTATGTCGTGTCGGCCGGAGCGCAGCGGTTCGAGGCGGATCAGGTGGTCATCGCGATGTCGAACTTTCAGGAGCGACGCATTCCGGCGTTCGCCTCGGAAATCGCGCCTGACATCGTGCAGATCCATTCACTGGACTATCGGAATCCATCGCAGCTGCGCGACGGCGGTGTCCTCCTCGTAGGTGCGGGCAATTCCGGCTCAGAGATCGCGCTCGAAGTTGCGCGCGCCGGACACGCGACCCTGATGTCGGGCCGGAATACCGGAGCCGTGCCCTTCCGTATTTCCAGTCTCCCCGCTCGGCTGTTCCTCATTCCAATCGTATTCCGGCTGGTCTTTCACCGGATCCTGACGGTCGACACACCGATCGGTCGCAAGGCGCGGCCGAAGATCATCTCGCAGGGTGGGCCCTTGATTCGAGTGAGGGAAAAGGAGCTGGCGAAGGCGGGTGTCGAACGTGTCCCTCGTACGGAGGGCGCACGCAATGGAAAGCCCGTGCTCGCGGACGGGCGGGTGCTCGATGTCACCAATGTGATCTGGTGCACCGGCTTTCACCCCGGATTTTCGTGGATTGACCTCCCAGTGTTCGACGCTCGGGGCGAGCCGCTGCATCAGCGGGGACTGGTGGAGTCCGAGCCCGGGCTTTTCTTCGTCGGCCTGCATTTCCTCTACGCCATGTCGTCCGCGATGGTCCACGGCGTCGGTCGGGATGC
>JBDUEA010000280.1:0-4461 GCA_040002695.1 Gemmatimonadota bacterium
CCTTTCACCTGCACCGGCACCGAGCTCCTGCGCTTGGTCCCGTCGCCCAGCTGGCCGAGGGAGTTGGCGCCCCAGCAGAAGACCTGGCCCACAACGTCACTGGCGCAGGTGTGGTTCGCGCCGGCTGCGACCGTCCTGAAATGCATGCCGCCCTCGACCGACGTGGGCACCGTGGTAGGGCTTTCGGTTCCTCCACCCAGTTTTCCGAACGTGCTCTCGCCCCAGCAGAACAGCTCGCCGGAACCAACAGTGGCGCAGGCATGCCCACTGCCGACGGAGAGATTCCGGTAGCTCCCCCCACCCGATACTGCGACTGGAACGGTCACGGCTCCCGTGAAGGTGCGACCGTCGCCCAGTTCCGCGAACAGGTCGGTTCCCCAGCACCATGCGGTCCCGTCCACCGCGAGGCCACAGGTGTGAAAGTCTCCGGCGCGCACCGTCGCGAACCTGATCTGCGACTGGACCGCGACCGGAACGAGTGACGGCGTGCTGTCGCCGGTTCCGAGCTCTCCGCGAAAGTTCTCTCCCCAGCACCACGGGGTGCCGTCGGCTGCAACCGCGCAGGTGTGCAGCAGCCCCGCCCCGATGGTCGAGTAGTGATGCCCTCCGGCGACGAGTGTGGGCACCAGCCGGTCGGTCGTGTCCCCGACACCGAGGGCCCCGTGCCCCCCGTCGCCCCAGCACCAGGCCGTGCTGTCGGCCGCGAGCGCGCATGAATGTGACCCGCCAAGCGTGAGGGCGACGAAACGTGTCGAGCCCGACACCTGGGTCGGCACGGTTTGGATGCCCGTTGCCTGCCCGTTTCCAAGTGCGCCCTGGAAATTGGATCCCCAGCAGAACGCAGTGCCTCCAGCCACCAGCCCGCATGTATGCAGTCGACCCGCGGCGATCGCGGTGAAGCGCATTCCACCCGCGACGGGAACGGGCGAGGTGTGATTGGCCGTATCGCCGTTGCCGAGCTGGCCCACGGCGCCCCATCCCCAGCATAGGACCATGCCGCGGTCGTCGAGCGAGCAGCTGTAATCGTTGGCGACGGTCAGCGCGACGACATTGGACGACGTGGAATTGATTGGACCTGTTCCTGAATTGGAGCAGCCGACCATAGCGAAGGAAAGACAGACCAGCTGAAAGGCGAAGGGAGTCGGGGACAATCTCAGGAAGGGCTCGCGCATCTGCGATCCACCGGAAAAGAGCGCGGTCGCACACCCCGGGACCGCGTGGACCAAATTGGGGCAGCGCTCCGAAAAATGTCAATCAGGCAAAGGCTGCAATTCATGTTTCAGGCTGAATGTGTCGGCACGGATCTCATGTACGTCGCAGCGTGAAAAAAGTGATCTCGGGCGGACAGAAGAGTCGGGCCCGGATTACGCTCGTCCCCAACCCGCGCGAGACGTAGAGGGGCGCCACTGTGTCCCGGTACCAGCCTTCCACAAAACGGCCGCTCCCGGCCGGACAGATCGCCGGAAGCGCAGGGAGCCGGATCTGCCCGCCGTGGGTGTGACCCGAAAGGATGAGCGCAGGCGTCGGCGTGACCACGTGAGTTACCTGATCCACGAATCCTGGCGCGTGCACCAGCCAGATACTCAGATCAGGTTTGGGGACATTGAGCATTGCGGCGACGGGGTCGGGCCTGCCGGTGCGGGGGTCATCCAGTCCGACGACTCCAACGGTCTTCCCGTTTATCTGCACGAAGCGAGTCTGGTTCACGAGCAGCTGCCCGCCACCCGCGGCGAAGGCAGCTGAAAGCGCGCGCCGGTCCGCTCGTGCCCACGCTTCCCAGTTTCCCAACACCCCGAATAGCGCGCGATGTCCGCCGCAGCCCCGCGCAAATTCGGTGAACTCCGGGAGCGCGCGGGCGTGTTCACACATATCTCCGGTCATGACCACCAGGTCCGCGGACTCCTGCCGCAGCACGTCGATCGTCTGACGGGCGATGCGATCGAGGCCGGAATGCAGGTGCAAATCGGTGAGCTGCGCGATGCGCGCGCCATCGAGCGACGGAGAAAGCCCGGGAACCGGTACGTCGTGGTGGACGATCTGCAGGCGGTGCGGCTCGATGCCAAAGGCGTCCGCCGCGGTCACGCCGCCGATGGCGACGAGAGAGGACAGAAGGAACCGTCGCCTGTTCAGCATGCGGGACTGACCTGGATGATGGAAGGCGCCCTGGTGGGGCGAGGCGTGCGCGCGGCGTTCCGTGGTGCGGAAGAGTAGTGGAGCAGCGGCCTATGTCGGCTCAACGCGTACCACGTCCACGATCTGGCCGACCTGACAGGTGCTCATGAGATCCGCGCGACGCCGGAGGACGAGCGTCGCCCTGGTTCCGTCCACGAACAGCGTCGTCGGCGCCTGGCCTTTGCGAAGCTCGTAGTTGTTGCCGTCGTCACCCACGAACTGCCAGCACCCCACGCCCACTTGAGAGGCCTTGACCTTGCCCTGCACCCGGATTTCGTCAGCCGCAAGCGCCACCGACGGCGCTGCCGTCGGCGCTACCGACGGCGTCACCGCCTCAGGCGAAGGCTCCGATTGTGCATCCGACGGCGGCTTCATCCGGTGACATCCTCCAAGCAGACTGGCGCATAGCAATGCGCTGATGATCCGATGGTTCCCGTTCATGACGATCTCCCCTGAGTGATGCGTGCTCCGGGGCAATCTGTACCCGCCGAGCGGCGCCGGCCAGTGCCGACGGGCGGCTCAGCGGGAGACCGCGACCAGCGCCAGCAGGATCCCGCCCCAGAGCGAGACACGCTCCATGGCGCGAGAGGAGCTGTTGCGCCCGTCATCGAGGGAAAGGTGACCCAGCAGGCCGGCCAGCACGATACCACCGCAGGTAAGCAGATGCTGCATCCGATGCTCAGCGCTCCGCCGTCACGGCGCGCGGCAGCTCGAGCAGCGTCTTCCGATGCAGAAGACTGTTCTCGTGACCGATCACGAACCAGGTCGGCCACTCGGACTCGGTGAGCAGCAGCTTCGGATCCCGCGCTGTGGCCGGAAGTTCGAACGTGAGCCGCGTGATGTACGACTGACCGGGCCGGAGAGGAGTGGAGACCGGGGTCGTGGCCATGCTGTCCGCTCCCGCATTTCCCTGCCCTGCATCCGCAATCGGTTCATAACTCCGTCCCGCGGCGTCAACCAGCCAGATGCCGCGCGGATTGGGATAAAGCTCGCCCTCGCCACGGCTCGGCGAAATCGTTCGCTCGTCGAAACGGGTGCGCAATGAAAGCACGTACAGTTGCCCGGCGGTTTCCGGGGCGGCATGTACGGCCGCGACGGAGTAGGCCAGGTGGCAATCGAGTTCGCAGAAATACTTCTCGGCCCCGGCGGGCAGGACCTGCTCCACGGACGCGATCGAGACGGTTGAGAGGACGATTGCGTATATGGCGACCGCCGCGCCAGACAGGAGCGTGACCTGCCGAGCGAGCTTCCGTCTTCCGCTCAGCGCGAGTGCAATGACGGCGATGGCCGAGAGCAGTAGCCCGAATCCTGCGCCGAGGAATACCAGGGTACCGAGTACTGCAGTGAGGCTGTCAGGCATGGCTGAACTCTCCGGGTGCACGATCGGTGATCCGGGTAACGACAGGAGCGTTCATACCGCCGCATCCTGCGCATCGTCGTCCGGGAGCGGCTGAGCACCCGGGATGCGGCCGAAACGACGCTCGCGCGCACCGAAATCCTCGAGCGCGGCGGCCAGGTGGGCGGGACCGAAGTCCGGCCACATCTGTTCGCTGAAGTAGAGCTCGGCGTAGGCGCATTCCCAGAGCAGAAAATCGCTGAGCCGGCGTTCGCCACCGGTACGGATCAGGAGGTCTACGTCACGCGCGTCGAGCAGCCGGGCGAATCCCTCGCGGGTAAGCGATTGCCGCCCGCCAGCCGCCAGCGCCGCTGTCGCGGCCGTAAGAATCGCGTCACGCGCGGAATAGTCCAGCGCAATACGCAGCTCCAGTCGGCGGCCGCGTGCCGTGGCACGCTCGGCGGCGAGAATGGCGGCGCGGAGGGGCAAGGGGAATCGATCTCGCCGCCCGATGACGGAAAGCCGGACCCCCGTGGAAAGGCATCGCGTCGTTTCATCGCGGAGATACTGCGTGAAGAGCGAGAAGAGTCCGCTCACTTCCGTCGGGGGACGCTGCCAGTTGTCCGACGAAAAGGCGTACAGCGTCAATACGCCGATGCCGAGTGCCGGCGCTGCTTCGACGGCCCGCCGCACGGCTTCCGCGCCCGCGGCATGTCCCGCGCTCCGCTCGAGGCCCTGCCGGCTGGCCCATCGGCCGTTGCCATCCATGATGACCGCGACGTGCAGCGAAGAACTGTGCGAAGCACTCTTTGGCATAAAGTCTATTTTCCGAAAAAACGCTCCGAACGGAGCGGTGGAAGTTGAAGTAAGTCGTGAGCGGTGGGCGGGAGCTGAGTCCACTTTCAACTTTGAACTTTCAACTCGTCACTCAGGACTCAGGACTCAGGACTCAG
>JBDUEA010000281.1:0-4449 GCA_040002695.1 Gemmatimonadota bacterium
CGGCAAGCACAACAACTGGTCGATGGCGACGGATACCGGCGTCAACCTGCTCGATCCGCAGGACGATACGCACACCAACATGCAGTTCCTGGTCTTCCTGGTGGCCGTGATCCGCGCGGTGGACCTCCACGCCGACCTGCTCCGCGCCTCGATCGCCTCGGCGGGCAACGACCATCGCCTCGGCGCCAACGAGGCACCGCCCGCGATCATTTCGATCTTCCTCGGTGACATGCTCTCGGATATCCTGGCCCAGGTGGAGCAAGGACTTCCGAAGCGGACCCTACGCGGCGGCACCATCGACCTCGGCGCCACCACGCTTCCGCAGCTGCCGAGGCACTCCGGCGATCGCAATCGCACGTCGCCGTTCGCGTTCACGGGTAACAAGTTCGAGTTCCGCGCGGTCGGCTCGAGCGCCAGCATCGCCTGGCCGAACACCGTGCTCAACACCATCGCGGCGGAATCGCTGGATTATCTCGCGACGGAACTCGAGCGGGCGCTGGGAGCCAAGCCCTCGCCGGCCAAGCTCCAGTCCGCGGTACTCTCGGTACTCAAGAAGACCATCAAGCAGCACAAGCGCGTGATCTTCGACGGGGACAATTATTCGTCGGAGTGGCATGAGGAAGCGGAGCGTCGCGGCCTTCCTCACCTGCGGGATTCGGTGGACGCGTTCCCGGTGCTGCGCGCCCGGAAGAACGCCGATCTGTTCAGGAAGTACGGCGTACTGACCAAGCCGGAGCTCGACAGCCGCACGCATATCGTGCTCGAGAAGTACGTGAAGCAGCTTTCGATCGAGGCGGATATGATGGTGTCGATCGCGCGGACGATGATCCTGCCGGCGGCGCTCGAGCACCAGGCGCTGATCGCGGATTCGGTGGCCGCCACAAACGCTGCCGGCGTGAAGACGCCGGACGGGCTGGAGGCATTGCAGGACTTCGTTCGTCTGGTGACGCAGCTTCGGAGTATGACCGCGGCGCTGGAACAGGCGGTGGCGCATCACGACGATGACCCGGCACGGCACGCCGCGCATATCAAGAATATCGTGAAGCCGGCAATGGCCGAGCTCCGCGTTGTCGTCGACACGCTCGAAGGCAACGTCGCCAGCGACATCTGGCCGCTGCCGACGTACCGGGATCTGCTGTTCTTGAAGTAGGGGCCGAGAGGGCGGAGAAGATGGAGAAGACGGAGAAGGCGGAGAGGTGGCTCACGAGAGCCCGCCTCTCCGCCTTTTTTTTCTTGACCACTCAGCACTCAGCACTCAGTACTGACCTCCCGCTCACCCCTCACCGCTCACCGAATAAAGAAATCTACCCGCTCCAGATTCGACGACGTACCCAGCGCCTCGAGGTCGGAGGCGTCGCACTTGCCGTCGTTGTTGGCATCGGGGACCACATCCGGCGCATCGTTGTAGATGCCGTCGTGGTTGAGGTCCGCGATCTCCGCGACATACAGCGTGCTCGCGGTCCGGCGCCCGAAACCGGGGGCGGCGATGATCCAGGTATCCCAGATTTCCGTGCCATCAACCGCCACATCCGTGACGCCGGTGATGTTCATCAGGCCCGCCACATTCTGACAGGACTTGGCGCCGGCGATCGTCGTGCTGAACAGCACAACCAGGCCGCCGAAACGATCGTCCTTGCCTGGAGCCGCGGCGCCGGGGAACGGTGCCGCATTGGCGTGCACGCCGGGTCCCGTCAATTGGGGAGCGACAAAGCCGGTGCTCTTGATGTCACCGGGAAAATCGAGATCGAGATCAAGGAACCAGCTGACGCCATCAATCCCGGCGTGATCGCCGTCGCCCGGGGCGAAGACCTCGAGGCTGACCGGCTTGGTTGGGTCGGCATTCCGGCGGGCGGCCCGATCAAGTCTCGAAGCACGGTTAGCCTGGTTCGAGTCAGTGGAGGAACCGGCGTTGTTGCAGCCGAGGAGGACAAAGGAGAGCGAGCAAAGCGCCAGGAGGGCGCGTCCACGTGGAACGAAGTGCATGAATAGCTCCGGAATTCGTCGACAAGTGACGTCGATCGGATTTGGAAATGGCACACCTCGGCCTGACGGAGCGGACGACCGGGTGATTTGGCCCCAACGGGCTGATCCCCAAACGCTCCAGGCGTGCCGACTGGTCGAGGCGGCGAGTCCGACTCGAAGCCAGTCACAGAAAGACGGCCCAAGCCGTCAGAATATTCCCAGCTCGGATGGTTGGTCGGGAACCTCTCCCGAACCCGTATGGAATAAATCGAGGCTCCGCCCGGTCGCGCCCGCATTCCGGTGGCACGCCCTTCAAATAAATTTTCAGTTTGAGACGCAATCGTGACCAAAGTTGATGTTGACGCAGCACGATCCCGGTTTCAGGAACTCGTCCTCCCTCACCTGGCAGGGATGCTCGCGCGGGCCGTGCGCCGGCTCCGCAATCGGGCTGATGCCGAAGATGCCGTCCAGGAATCGTGCGTGCGTGCGTGGCTGGGATTCGAAGGGCTGAGGAGCGAGGAGAGTATCCGATTCTGGCTCTATCGGATTCTCGCCTCGGTGCTGAACGATTGGCATGAGAAGGCAGGCCGGCGCGATCAGCTGTTGCCGATCCTGGCGCTGGATTCATACGCCGGCGTGGCGGCGGCTGCTGATCAGGAGGATCCGCTGGAGCTCCTGCTGAGCGCCGCATCGACCGACGGTGTGCACGAGGTCTTGCGACTGATACCGGAGGAGTTTGCAGCGGCCCTCAGGTTGCACGATATCGAGGGATTCCGTTACCAGGAGATTGCCGACATCGCCGGCGTTCCCGTCGGCACGGTCATGAGCCGCATCCATCGCGCGCGCCGCATGCTGGCCGGTATCATCACCGCGCACGCGCCCCGATGGGATTTGCGCGAACGGGGCCTGCCGGGTGGTATCTTCGGCGCTACGATTCCTGCAAGGACTCTCGTTTTGCCGGGCCATTCGGCAGCCGGATCTCGCTCGCCGACGCAGGTTCGGCGGGCGCGTTCGTCCGAAATCGAGGCGGGCGATCGGCGACGCTCAGCGCCTCATGCACCCGACGAAGCAGATCCGTGGATGAAAAGGGCTTCTGCAGGAAGCTGACGTCGCGATCAAGCAGTCCCTGGCGGCCCACGGCCTCGTCAGTATAGCCCGACATGAAGAGCACCTTGAGTGCCGGCCGAGCGAGTTTGAGCCGGGGCAGCAGTTCCCGTCCGCTCAGCTGAGGAAGCACGACGTCGGACATGAGCAGGTCGATGGCTCCCTCGTAGGCGGCGGAGACGCGCAACGCCTCGTGGCCATCGCTGGCTTCGAGGATCCGGAATCCGTGCTTCTCCAGGATCCGCCGGATCAGGCTGCGGACCGCCTTCTCATCCTCCACCACGAGTACGGTCGCGGATCCCGAGAGCGACTCACGGCCGGCATGCGGCAGGATGAGGGGCGTCGCATGCTCATCGCCGACCCGGGGCAGATACACCCTGAAAGTGGTTCCACGACCGGGCTCGCTGTAGACGCTGATGTAGCCTCCGCTCTGCTGCACGATGCTGAACACCGTAGAGAGCCCGAGTCCCGTGCCCTTGCCGGGCTCTTTGGTGGTGAAGAACGGCTCGAAGATCCGTCGCTGGGTCTCCTGGTCCATGCCGCTGCCGGTGTCACTTACCGAAAGCGCAATGTAGGAGCCGGGCGAGGCGCCTGGGTTGAGGCTGATGAACGCGTCGTCGAGCTCGGCGTTCGCCGCCTCGACCGTGATGGTGCCGCTGCCCTCGATCGCATCCCGCGCGTTCACCACCAGATTGAGCAGGATCTGTTCGAGATGGCCCTGGTCCGCCAGCACCAGTCCGAGTCCCGGCCGGGTGGTGACGACCAGCTCGATATTCTCTCCGATGAGACGCTGCAGCATCCGCGCGAGGTCCCGGGTCACCGCGTCGACATTGAGCGCGGAGGCATGGGGCACCTGCCTCCGGCTGAAGGTCAGGAGTTGCTGGGTGAGGCGGGAGGCCCGTTGCGCCGCGCCCCGGACTTCCTCGAGATCCGCACGTAGCTCGCTGCCTTCGGGAAGCTCGTCCAGGACGAGGGCGGAATAGCTGCTGATCACCGTGAGAAGGTTGTTGAAGTCGTGCGCGATCCCGCCGGCCAGCCGTCCCACCGCCTCCATTTTCTGCGACTGGAAGAGCTGCTCCTGGCTCTTCCGCAGCTCGGCATCGGCGCGCCGCAGCGTCTCGAGCGACGCCATGACATGCGCCAGGACTGCCAGCAGCGTGTATTCGATCAGCTGGCCGAGGACCGACGTGCTGGTGAATGCCTGAGACAATCCCGGAGTGGAAGCCGAGTGCAGCAAGCTGCCCGCGGTCCACGTCACGGACAGGTGAACCGTCGTGAGGAGGGCGCCGAGCGCGAGATGCGTCGCCACGATCCGTGGCCAGCGCTGGCCGCCAAGATACCGGCGCACGACGAGCGCCACCGGTGGGAAGAGCAACGCCCAGA
>JBDUEA010000282.1:0-4446 GCA_040002695.1 Gemmatimonadota bacterium
CATGACCAGGAGAATTCAATGCCGCCACTCCGCACGATCGCCATCGCGGTCGGTGCAGCGCTATTCGCAGTTTCAATTCGAGCGCCGAGCCTCCTGGCGCAACTCGACTACCGGAATCTCGACGACGGACGGCCGGTTCAAACCGAGGATGCCTATCCGGTCGAGCGCTATGCCTTCGAGGCGCTGGCGCCCTACCGATTCGAGAGCGCGCGCGGTGGCGTTCGTGACCACGTTTTCCTTCCCGAGCTGGAATTCGGCGCCTTTGACAATGTGCAACTCGCCGTGCGGGCGCCGGTCGTGGGTGCGGGCGCCGGGGCCGGCACCCGGTGGGGACTCGCAGGGCTCGTCCTCGGCGCGCTCTACAATCTCAACACGGAATCGACCAATCTGCCTGCGTTCTCCGCGCGCGCCGATCTCGCCCTGCCGCTCGGCGCGCTCGCCGGAGGCGATACCCGCGTGACGCTCAAGGCCATCGCGACCCGCTCATTCGGCTCCACGCGGCTGCACCTGAATCTCGCGCGCGGATTCGGCGGGGATGGATCTCCCGGTGCGCTGCAGCTGGCGCCGCAGTGGAGCGCGAGTTTCGCCGCCGACCGGACGCTCTTCCGTCAGAGCCTGCTGTTAGTCGCCGAAATCGCTGCGTTCGATCCTGATCGATCCCAACCTTCCGAGTTCAGCGCCGCGCTCGGCGCCCGGTACCAGTGGAAGACGACGACGGTGCTGGACCTGGGGTTCGGGCGAAGAATCGGCAATGCCGGTCCCGACCTCTCGTTCACGTTCGGTATCTCACACGCCTTTGCCTTTCGCGGCCTCATGCCCGCGAGAGCGCACTGAGCTCGAGAGCTTGCATGCCTGCTATTCACAAGTTGATGCTCGTCATCGCCATCTCCACCGGTTTCATTCGATCAGGCCAGGCGCAGGACCGGCGCGACGACCAGTTCTATTTTCCTGGCGCATTCAACTGGCACTTCCTCCACGACTATCCGGAGGCCGCGCGGCTGTTCAACGCCTTCGATTACGGCCACGCGATCCTGTATGAGCGGCTCTATAGTGGAAACGGCGGCGCGCTGGATCACGACTTTACCTATCTCACCACCGATCTGCTCGTGCACCCGCCGCGGTTCGCGGTGGCGGAAGAGGCCGTCGCGCCGACATATACCAGGATGGCCTGGCGGGCCAAGCAGATGTTCGACTGGGCGCATCTGCTGCATCGGCAGATCTACGACGTGTATGCCGATGACGACATCGCGCCGTTGGCGAAGGACTCGCTCATCGAACGACTCACCGACTACTACCTGACTCGCCGGGAGTATGCCTTTGCGCCGAGCCCCAAGTCCATGGAGCTGATGGACGGGCAGCCGTTCAGCAAAGTCTTCCGCCATGCCTATCCGCGCTTCAACGGCCTGATCTGGGCGTACCATTGGCTGCAGGTCGGCCTCTACGACGCGCTGATCACGGGTGGCACGCACGCTGAAAAGGTGGCGGCCGTCCACGAGACCGTAGGCCGCTTCTGGTTGATGTTGCGGCAGCCGCCGGGGAAGTTCCCATCGATGATGCCGATGACGGTCGCGATCGCGCCGGAATTCAGCCGGAGACATCCGCGTGCGGCCGCGATCTTCGACAACCTGCACATGACCCACGATATCATCTCGGATATTCTCGCCGCGAACACGATTCCGCGGGACCGGAAGCGCGCCATGATCTACGCGCAACTCGAGATCATGCGGGACCCTGTCCGCCAGGTCGTCTCGTGGGACGAAGCGCGCGCGATGACGGAGATGATGGGCGGAGTATCGGAGATGGGGGGACCGGCAACGGGATACCCGAACGTACGCCGCCCATCTCCGGCGATGCCGGCGGACTCCGCGCATCCGCGCCGGCCAAGATGAACTGACACCGAGCCTCCCTTCGCCCGGCCGGCTGCGGTTGCTGCTGACGGGTTTTCCATTTCATTTCTCAATCCCTCCTACAAAATTGTCAGACGACGGCCGTGCTGTCCCTGCTGCCATCCTCGCCGGTCTTGCATCGGCTCGAAATTCAGTTATTAATTGCCGGCTCAATTACCGGCGCGACGGTTTGTGCGCTGCTCCATCTCCATGAGTCCGCATGCCACCGAGTGCCAAGCCTGATCCCGAACCCCGCTGGCAGCGCCGGCCCGCCGAACGACGACGGGAAATTCTCGACGCCGCCATCCTCAGCTTCGGCGAGAACGGCTACCAGCGGGCCACCCTGACCGAGGTTGCCGAGCGCGCCGGGGTCTGCCAGGGAACGGTGTCGTACTATTTCGGGTCGAAGGGGGAGCTGTTCGAAGCGGTAATCGCGGATCGGTTCGCTGGAGTCATAGAGCGTGAGGAAGCCGGTGGCGTACCTGGAGAGAATTCGAGCTCCGAGCGACTCGAGCGACGACTCCGCAGGCTGTGGGATCATATCTGGACGCCCGGCACCCTCGGCCTCATTCAGGTGATGCATGTGGATGTAGGCGAATTTCCCGAATCGGGACAGCTCCTCTGCCGCGAACTCAGCGGACGCTGGCGCCGGCTCATCGCCAATCTGCTCGACACCGGCATCCGCTCCGGTGAATTCCGCCGGCTCGACGTCGACGTGGCCGCCCGGATCATCAGTTACGCGATGACCGGCGTGGCCCAGCGCGTGGCCGCGACAGCACCGTTTGATCCGCGGATGCCCGCTCGTGAGGTAATGTGGACGGAGGTGTGGGACATGATCAGTCAATATGTGCAGCCCATGGCGTCGCCTGCGACCCGGATCCGGTCCCGGGCAGGCACCGGCAGGCGTCCGCTCGCGAACCGTACGGAGGCAGAGTGACTCACCGCATTTTCAGCCGAGCCCGTGCTCGGCACTACCAGTACGCGTTCGTGGGGCTCCTCAGCATCGCCATCGGCTGCAAGAAGGCGGCGCCGCCCCAGGCCCCGCCGCCGCCGGAAGTCGGCATCGTGACCGTCCAGCCGAAGGCCGTGCCGGAGTCATTCGAATTTACTGCTGAGGTGCAACCGTATCGACGGATCGAGGTCCGCGCACGGGTCGACGGAATCATCGGTGCGCGGCCCTTCACCGAGGGATCTCTCGTCAAGACCGGCGAAGTACTCTACCGGCTCGACGGCGTGCGCCAGAAGGCGGCATTCGAGAATGCCCAGGCCCGCGCGGACAATGCGAAGCGCGCGCTCGACCGGCTCGAACCGCTCGTCGAGCAGCATGCGGTCGCCCAGCAGGACGTGGACAACGCGCGCACCGAGTTGCAGTCGGCGCAGGCGGCCCTGACCGAGGCCCGGAAGAACACGGATGATGCCGTGATCCGCGCGCCGATCGACGGCCGCGTGGGACGGACACTTCTCGACGTGGGCGCACGGGTGAGCGGCTCTGCCGAATTGCTGACCACGATCGATGTCATCGATCCGATCTACGTGAGCTTCAGTCCTTCGACCCAGCAGGTACTCGGCTGGCGCCAGGACCCCGAGGCGCGCCGACTGATTCAGCCCAACAGTCGCCTCACCGTCGAAATCACGCTGCCCGATGGCTCGAAGCTCCCTCGGACCGGTCGCATCGACTACGTGTCGCCCTCGCTCGATCCGTCCACCGGCACTCAGGAATTCCGCTCCGAATTCAAGAATAGTGATCGCCTGCTCGTACCGGGACAGTTCGTGCGCGCGCGCCTCTCTGGGTTCGTCAAGGACAGCGCGGTCGCGGTGCCGCAGCGTTCGGTGCTGCAGGCGCTGGGGCGACAGTACGTCTACGTCGTGACGAAGGGAGACACCGCCGTTGCACGGGACATCCAGCCCGGACAGTGGAGTGGTGATCTCTGGATAATCGAGAAGGGTCTCGCGGCGGGAGATCGTGTGGTGGTGGACGGTGTGCAGAAGGTGGCGCCGGGTCAGCCCGTGCATCCGGTTCCCGCCACTGACAGCGCCGCAACTTCCACCGCACAGCAATCGCCGTCGAGGACCACACCGTGACCAGCTCCACCTCCGTTCCCCCCGACCCCATCGAGCCTGGGTCGCCACCGAAGACTGAACCGGAGATCCGGTATTTCTTCATCCGGCGCCCGGTGCTCGCGGTGGTCATCAGCATCATCATCACACTGCTGGGCGTGTTCGCCATCCGCCTGCTGCCGATCTCCCGATATCCACAGATCACGCCGCCCGCCGTCCAGGTCCAGGCGACGTTCCCCGGCGCGACCGCGGAGGACGTGGCCGAAGCCGTGGCGGCCCCGATCGAGCAGCAGCTCAGCGGACTTCAGGGGCTCCTCTACTTCTCGTCGGCCAATGCCAGCGACGGTACGATGAGTCTCCAGGTCTTCTTCGATATTTCCCGCAGCCAGGACCTGGCCGCGGTGGACGTGCAGAACGCCGTGCAGCTGGCCAACCCGCAGCTTCCCGACGCGGTGCGGCAGAATGGCGTCACGATTCTCAAGGCCAACACCGACATCCTCGG
>JBDUEA010000283.1:0-4413 GCA_040002695.1 Gemmatimonadota bacterium
GGGCCGACCGCATGCTCGTAGGTATCAACCTGCGAGTGATGCGTGTGATTGTAGCCGCGTGAGATCTGATCGAAATTCCAGCCCGGCACGCCATAAGGAATGAAGGAGAGGTGATCGGTGCCGCCCTTGTTCGCGTCGCGCACCGAGTCCGCATTGAGCGACTTGACGGGAGCGAGGAGCTCGTGCCACAGGCCCTCGTCCTGAGTACGTCCCTGCAGCGCCTGTCCGGTGATGGCGCCGGTGCCGTTGTCGAGCACGAGCACGGCCTGCACGCTGTCGAGATCCTTCTCGTGCGCGGCGGCATAGGCCCTGGAACCCAGGAGTCCCTCTTCCTCACCGGTAAACAGAATGAAGCGAATCGTCCGCTTCGGCTTGAGGCCGGATTGCGCAATCACGCGCGCGGCCTCCAGCACGACCATGGAACCGGTGCCGTTGTCCGTCGTGCCGGTGCCGAGGTCCCAGCTGTCGAGGTGGGCGCCGAGGATGACGACTTCACCGGGCTTCTCGCTGCCTTTGATCTCCGCCACCGTATTCCATTGAGTCGCGGCATCCTTCCCGAGGGTGTTGTCCACCCGGCCGGTGAGGCGCGGAGTGATACCGAGCTTGATCTCGCGGTCGAACATACCGTAGTCCTCGTGCGCGATCACCACGTTCGGGAGCGGCGAGACACGATACGGAGAACCGCTCATGTTCATCAACCCATGTTCCTTCCCGCCGTCAGTGAGCGTGCCCAGTGCGCCGGCATTCTTGAGCATGTAGGGCGCATCGACGCTGAACTGACGGCGCTTCGCGACCGCTGCCGCGGACGTGTCCGCCGGCTGCTGGAATCGGCGGCCGAATTCAGCGCGCATCGCGGCGGAGTCTGCCGCACTGAGCGGAATGCCATCCGGGTTGGTCAGTGGCGGTGGGTCGGTCATCATGACCCAGGCGCCTTTCACCTTCGAGATATTTGCCGCCATGCTGTCGGCGTTGCCCACGTTCACCCGGACGATCGGTCCGCTCAGCGCCTTGCCGCCGGTGCCGACAGTCCACGCCCAGCTGTGCGCGGTCAGGGCGCGATCAAACGGCGCGTTGAGCCGGAAGTCGGTGGTGCCCCTTTGCCAGGTCACGCCGAACGCCCACGGTTCGAGATTCGCAGTCAGCCCGTATGCCTTGAAGCGCTCCGCCGTCCAGTCGTTGGCCCGGCGCGCCGCCGGCGATCCGGTGAGTCGGGGACCGATGGCATCGGCGAGGTACTCGAGATTTTTCATCACCTCGGAGTGATTCATCGCCTGGTCGACTAGCGCGCCGGCGCCCGCGGTGTCCACTCCGGTCTGCGCCGCGAGAGGAGTCGAGAGGGCAAGACAGAGCAGCCCGACGAGTGTTTTCATGGAGCGATACCTTTGCAGTTAGAGGTTCCGGAAGTGCGGCACGGCCGGCCGCGACCTACACCTTGCCCGACACCCGGCGATCCGCAATGCGTCTTCGGCGTCGTCGCGGAAGTGCCAGTACATAGCCGGTGAGCACCACGAGGAGCGACACGACGCTGGCGAAGATAAAGATTTGGTGGACGGTCGTCGGGCTTCGAACCAGCGCGCGAAGCGAGCCGAATGTGTGCAGACTGCCGACCATACGCCGCATCCGCCGGCGACTGTCATTGACGCGCACCTCCGCGGTCCGGGGCGACACGTCTACTGAAGTCTTCTTGTCGTCCCCATAGATCAGGCGGAAAATCGGCAGCGCGCCCGAGGGATAATCCGCATCGTGTGCCCGTACCTCGATAGCGTCTGCGGGAGCGGGACGACCCGCCGCCGCCTCGGCCATGGTGCGGGCCAGCGCGGCGGTGATCACGACCTCGGAACCGTCCGAGGCATCGAGAAAGGCGGACGACTTGTCCGCGAATCGCGCCTGGTAGAGCGCCCGGCTGCCGAACTGGACGACATCGAGCCCGGTGACCGGTCCCCCCGCGTGCCCACTGAGCCGCTGCAGTACTTGAGACGGCGAGAGCGTGACGCGGGAGTAGTCCACTGCCTGCGCCGGGGCATTCTCCAGCATCCGATCGCTCAGCGAGCCCATCACAATGCCCGTGACGATCCACATCAGCAGCACGAGGCCAATGCCGATCGCAAGCCATTTGTGAAGGGTGTAGAACAGACGAAGCACGGAGTCTCCGGGTTGGGAGCGGGACCGTAAGGCGAAGACCTTAAGCTAGAAGCGGCCGGCCGTTAGCCATTGGCCGTTGGGCATTTGCCGGTGGGGGCTCACGCCTAATACGCCTGCCACTGCATCAACGTTGAACCAGCCGGACCTCCCCCTCACTCCTCACCCCTCACCGCCGACCGACTTGCCCCCACCAGCCGTTCAGCTATGGCTCCGATCCCCTCGGCGTCCGGTACCTCGACGATCCATCGACGGGGAATCGCCGCCTCCCCATCCCGGGCCCCCATGAGACCGCCAGCCACCGCGGCGTTGGTATCGGTGTCTCCGCCAGCATTGACCAGCCAGACGAGTCCCCGCTCCAGCAGCGGTTCGTGATATGCGAACCAGAGCGCAATCTCGACACAGCGGACGGCATAGCCCGAGTGCGCGCCGGTGACAGCAAGATCCTCGCGTCGCTCCAGGGGCACCCGCCGGACGGCTGCAATCAGTTCTTCCGGCGCGTCGTTCGCCCGCAGCACTTCGAGGACTTCAGGAATGAAATCCCGGCGACCCTGAAGGAATGCCGAGGCGGCGACGTTGACGGCCACCGCACCCCAGGCACACCGCTCGTCGGGATGGGTGAGGACGGCGGTGTGATAGGTCCCGCTGATGAGATTTGTGGTTGAGCCGAGGGTCGCGAGCGCAACAGGAAGACAGCGGCTGATCGGCCCATTCCCCGCCTGCCCACCGGTGGAGGCAGGAGGCGAATCATGAGTCGCGATATGGCTGAGGGCTGTGGCGGTCCAGACTCCGATCCCGCGGCCATCCCGATGCATCCACTCCACCCAGCGATGCGCCAGGCGTCTGAGATCGACGTCTCCCTCGAGCAGTTCCTCGGCCAGCAGCAAGGTGAACGCCAGGTCGTCGTCGTATGGGGATTTCGAACTGTGCCGCGGCTGGACATCGGTAATGCCATTGGGGTACGACAATCGGATCGCTTCCGGCGTGCCCATCAATTCGGTGGGAACACCCAGGGCATTGCCGGCAGCGAGGCCCAGGAGTGCGCCTCGGGCGCGGGCCCGAAGGTCCGGTTCGGTCCTCACCGGGGCCCCGAGGCGTCGTGGCCGGTACAGGTGCAATCGAAGGTGTTCACCGTACCGACATTCTAACTCCGTCGTTCTGATCCCGCTGCCCACTTCCCCGTCATCTCCGGTGGGCTATCTTTGGCCTCCTGCTCATCGTCCGCAGAATCGAGGAACCGCGTGGCCAATGACACACTGACAATCACTGATAACCGGACCGGGAAGAGTTACGAGATCCCGATCACGGATGAAGTCATCAAGGCGATCGACCTCAAGCAGATCAAGGTGCAGGAGGACGATTTCGGCCTCATGACCTACGATCCCGCCTTCCTGAACACCGCGGCCTGCCGCAGCGCCATCACGTTCATCGATGGGGACAAGGGGATTCTCCGCTATCGCGGATACCCGATCGAGCAGATTGCGGAGCAGGCGTCGTTCCTCGAAGTGGCGTACCTGCTCGGCGTGGGTGAGTTGCCGACCAAGCCGCAACTCGACAAGTGGGCGAATGATATCACCTACCATACCTACGTCCATACCAACGTCATCAAGTTCCTCGAGGGCTTCCGCTACGATGCCCATCCCATGGGCATGCTCCTTGGCGCGGTGGGTGCGCTCTCGACGTTCTATCCGGACGCCAAGCATATTGACGATCCGGCCAATCGGTATCTCCAGCGCGTGCGCCTGATGGCTAAGGCCCCGACGATCGCGGCCTTCTGCTTCCGCCACAACCGCGGATTGCCCTACGAGTTCCCGCGGAACGACCTCGGCTATATCGCCAACTTCGTCAATATGACCTTCAGCATCGGTGGGCGGCACGAGCCGAACCCGGTGCTGCAGCGCGCGCTCGAGATCCTGCTGATTCTCCACGCCGATCACGAGCAGAACTGCTCGACCAGCGCGGTCCGCGCGGTGGGCAGTTCGCACGTGGACCCGTTCTCCGCCGTCTCCGCCGGCATCGCCGCGTTGTATGGGCCGCTGCACGGCGGCGCGAACGAGGCCGTGCTGCAGATGCTCGACGAGATCGGCAGCAAAGCCGGAATCCCCGCCTTCATCGAGAGCGTCAAGAAAGGCGGCGGGCGCCTGATGGGATTCGGTCACCGGGTGTACAAGTCATACGACCCGCGCGCGAAACTCATCAAGCGGGTGGCGAATGATGTCTTCGCGCAGACCGGCCTCAATCCGAAGCTGGAGATTGCGCTCGAGCTCGAGCGGA
>JBDUEA010000284.1:0-4393 GCA_040002695.1 Gemmatimonadota bacterium
ACCCAGATGTTTGGCGGGAAGGCGGACTGGGACGAGATCGCCCGCGTGGTCGAGGCGCTCGAGATTCCTGTGATCGGCAATGGCGACATCCAGTCGGCCCGCGATCTCCTCGCCATGCGGACCCACACGAACTGCGCCGGCGTGATGGTCGGGCGCGGTGCGTTCGGCAATCCCTGGCTCTTCCGTGACGCTCAGGCCCTGCTCGCCGGAGAGACTCAGCCGCCGGCCCCCGATGCCGCCGAAAGGTTCACGCTCGCGCTGGAGCATGCCCGGCTCGCCATCCGGCTCCAGGGCGACACGCGCCGGACCGTCCTCGAGTTCCGGAAACACTTCGGCTGGTACACGAAGGGGCTGCACGGCTCGAGCGAGCTCCGCCAGCGGCTCTTCCAGGTAGAATCCATGGTGGAAGCCGAGTCGATCTTCCTGGGTTACCTCGAGTCCGCGGCGCAGGTGGCGTGACCCGCGAGCAGATCGAAGCTCTCCTGGCCGACGTCGCCGCCGGCCGGCTCACGCCCCCCGCCGCGCTGGAGCGGTTGCGGCACTTTCCGACCGAGCATCTCCCGTTCGCCCAGATCGACCACCACCGCGCATTGCGCCAGGGGTGGCCCGAGGTCGTATTCTGCGAAGGGAAGACCATCGAGCAGGTCGTCGCCATCTGCGAGCGACTGGCGGCCGCCTCGGGCTCCTTCCTGGGGACGCGCGCGACTGCAGCTCAGGCCAACGCGCTTCGAGCGGTGCTGCCCGGCGTGGAATGGAATGAGGCCGCGCGAACAGTTCACCTGCCGTCTTCGTCTCCCGGTCCCACCAAAGGCTCAGTGCTCGTCGTGGCGGCTGGCACCAGCGACCTTCCCGTCGCAGAAGAAGCTGCCGTGACGGCGCGCGCATTCGGGCACGGAGTCGAGCGGTTGTCGGATGTGGGAGTCTCGGGTCTGCACCGCCTGCTCGGCTCCGCAGAGCGACTATCGGACGCTGACGTGATCATCGTGGTCGCGGGAATGGAAGGCGCGCTTCCCAGCGTGGTCGGTGGCCTGGTGCGGGTCCCCGTGATAGCGGTGCCTACGAGCATCGGATACGGCGCCGCGTTCGGTGGTCTCGCGGCGCTGCTGGGGATGCTGACGTCCTGCGCATCGGGACTCACAGTAGTCAACATCGACAACGGCTTTGGCGCAGCAGCCGCGGCGAGCAGGATTCTGCAGGGCAAGGGTTAGGCAAGGCGGAAGCAACGCCGGTCACACCGTCTGCATCCAGAACCGAGGCCGTTCTCATGCCGTTCTCCGCTTGGATCCGCGACGAACTCCCGCTCCTGGTCGGGGCCGCAGGCATCGGAGTGTTCGCGGGATGGTCGCTCGCGCGGAAACGCGCCGCTGCCGGGCTCGCATCCCGTGGTGCTGCGGATCCGACGCTGCTTCCCGATCCAGCGCTCCGCTGGCTGGTGCGCTCGCACGGAGCGCTCGGCGCCTGGATCTGCGAAGGCGCCGACGAGCAGGACGGTCAAGCCCGCTGGCAGCGCGTCACCGATGACGGCAAACTCACCAACACCGAGCTCGAGGCCATTGAGCGACGCCTGACCGTCGCGAGAGAGCAGTCCGCCACGGGGGCTGAGCGTATGGATCGCGGTACGCTGCTGTTCGGGACGGCGAGCGGACTCGGGGCCGGTATTCTGCTTCCGGATCGCAGCGACCGGGCGGCTCTCCAGTCAGCCAGCGATGATCTGGTCCTGCTTCTCGAGGGTCTCGCGAGGCGGCCGATCATCGCGCGAATCACGCGAGAGCAGGAGCCCGCGGTAGAATCCGTGGGGAGCATCGGGCTTCGACTCGCCTATCAGCTCGAGCGCATTCTCAACGCGGAAGTGCTGGTAGGCGTGAACGAGCATGGGGCGGTCAAAGTCGTCGGGGTTTCCGGCAGGGCGGATCGACGGCTCCTTGATACCTTCGCCGTACCGGGCAGCCCGCTCTTCCAGGTCGGTCGCGGTGATATTCCCTCACTCACCAGCATCGCCGATCCCCTCGGCGGCGTCGTGCAGGATCGGCGCTCGCGATTCACCCCCGCGATCATGCTTCCGATCAAGAATGGAGAGGACCCCGTCGGCGCGGTGGCGTTCTGGACGGATGACGAGGCCGAACCGATCGGGCCGGTGATCGCGGAGGTGCAGGAGGCGATGCGGAACGCAGGCCCGCGAATCTTCCGCGCGCTCGAGATGGACCGATACAAGGAAGCCGCGAACGTCGATCCGCTCACCGGTCTCAAGAATCGGCGTGGACTCGAGGAGGTCATGGCGCGCATCGGCGCGCAGCCTGGCGCCATGGTGTACGCCGATCTCGACAAGTTCAAGACCCTCAATGACACGCTGGGTCACCCGGCAGGTGATGCCGCGCTGGTGCATTTCGCCCGTCTGGTACACGAGCAGATCCGCGGCGGGGATACCGCCGCGCGGATCGGTGGTGAGGAATTCGCGATCTGGCTTCCGACCACCACACTCGCGTACGCGGTGCGAATTGCGGATCGCATCCGGATCAAACTCGGTACGACTCAGTGGGACTGGCAAGGCCGGCCCTGGCCCCTGGGCGCGTCCTTCGGTGTGGCCGCGATGCCGGAGACCTGCCGCAGCATCCAGAACCTTGCGGCGCAGGCCGACGCGGCGCTCATGGTGGCGAAGAAGGAAGGCAGAAACCGGGTGGAGGCGGCGCGAAGAGTGGAGTGACGGCGGTGAGGGGGGAGGGGGAGGACAGGATGGATTCAAATTTCAGGAGAGTTCAGGAAGGCAGCGCAGACATTGGATATCAGATCATTGCTTCCGCTTACAGCTCACCGCTTACCGCACACCGTCGGCAGTCTCCTCTAGAGAAGCAGCATTCCCGCGGCCGCGGCGAACATCGTTGCGGTCGTGATCCCCACCACGACTCGACCCAGGAGGGGACTCGGCTGCCCCTGCATGAGGCGGGCATCGGAGGCGACGAACAGGATTCCCAGCAGGAGAAATGGCGCCAGTACTCCGTTGATCACGGCGGACCAGTAGAGAGTTCTCACCGCGTTCAGGTTAGCGTAGTCCATCCCCATCCCACAGATCATTGCAACGCTGACGACCGCGTAGAACGCGGGAGCTCCGCGCAGTGAGGCGTCCATTCCCTGACGCCACCCGTAGACTTCCGCGACGGCATACGCGGCGGAGCCGGCGAGCGTCGGAATGGCCAGCAATCCGGTTCCGATGAGGCCCACGGTGTAGAGCAGAGTTGCGAACCTCCCGGCGAGCGGTGTCAGCGCTTCGGCCACCTGTCTCGACGTTTCGATTTTCGTGAGCCCATGCGCGTGCAGCGTGAGAGCGGTGGTGAGGATGATGAAAAACATGACCAGGTTGGAGAAGAACGTTCCGGCGCCGACGTCGATCTTGCGGCGGATCAGTTCGTCGTGCGTCGCACCGTGCCGCGACTTGACGGACTTGCGCCCGATGGATTTCTCCTCCTCCACCTCTTCGCTTGCCTGCCAGAAGAAGAGATATGGACTGATCGTGGTGCCGAGGATGGCGACGAGCGTCGCCCAGCCGCTGGGGCCTCCGGGAATCGAGGGAATCACGGTCGCATGTGCGACCGCGCGCCAGGGTGGTCCCAGTTGGACCGCTTCGACGATGTAGACGAACAGAACCAGCGCGAGCCATTTGAGCACATTCGCCATGGTGCCGTAGTGGATGCGGATCGTGGCGACCGCGATGCCGATGCCGAAGATCACCACCCAGAGATGCGAGCTGACCCCGGTGAGCAGTTCGGCGGCATCGGCCATGCCGGAGAGATCGGCGCCGATGTTGATCGTGTTTGCGGCAAGCAGGGCCGCCGCGATGGCCACGAGCACCCAGCGCGGGAAGCGTTTCCGGAGCGCGGCCATCAATCCCTCACCCGTCACCATGCCGATGCGGGCGCACATGGATTGGGTGGCGGCCATCAGGGGCCACGTGAGGATGGCGGTCCAGAGGAACGCCATGCCGAACTGGGCGCCGGCGATCGAATAGGTGGCGATGCCGGACGGGTCGTCATCCGCAGCTCCGGAGACGACGCCCGGACCGAGTGCGCTCCAGAAACTGCGGAGGTGTGAGACCGGCTTCCCGGTTCCGGGAGCGGGTCGGGGTTCGTGGGGCATGCCTTGGTCTGGCGGCACGAATCTTTTCCTCGCGGGGCTCAGCGGCGATTCGAGGTGAATGTGGCGGCAGATCTCTCGCAAGAGTAAGCCGGGGCGGTGGCCTGTCAACGATCTCGGGTGACGCCGAGCAGGGCGGAAGGCGGTCGGCACCGGTGGCGGGGCAGCGGGCTTACGAATTGCTCCGGATGCCACTTTTGGTTATTCTTCCGGTCCCTCGGGGGCGACTGGCTTCGACGGGTTTGTAGAAGGAAATGCAGCGTGCCCA
>JBDUEA010000285.1:0-4376 GCA_040002695.1 Gemmatimonadota bacterium
AACGGCCGATGATGACGCTGCATGATGGGCTTCCTTGCCGGAATGGTTGGGTTGCGCGGCCGGTGCATGTCGAATCAGGCCGGTGAGACCGAGGCGACACGGCCCCAGCCATAGATGGCGCCGACGAGCGCACCATAGACCAGGTGCCCCGCGAGACTGCCCAGGATCATCACGGAATCTCCCCGGGAAAATATTCCCGCGCCCACCATCGGCATGAACAACAGCTGGGCGACCAGAAAGAGCAGGCTGCCGAAAATCGCGCCGCGCACTGCCGGTGCGCCCGGAAGCCGGTCGGCAAAGAATCGCGCGTAGATCAGCGCGAAGCAGGTGCCGGCGAGGAAGTGAATGATCCATGCACCCGTCGGGCTCACCGGCAGGAGCGCCACCGACACCGCGAGGAAAGTGCTGAGCAGATGGCCGATTGCGAGCTTCGGGACTCCTGCCGCCGGCGCCCACATTAGAGAGACCGTCATGACGGCGGTGGCGACGATGCCGGCAACGGTCGCGCGTTTCACATCCATGTGTCCTCCCCGATTGCGAGCACTGCGCTTCACGACGAATCCGGCAATGAAGATGGATAGTGGACTATGAGAAAAGGATGAGGAATTCAGAAAGCGGTTCGTAGTTGTTCACTGGACACATTGGCGCAACGCATAGGACAGGAGCCAATTCGACGCTTGAACGACTTCTCGCACCTCATTCATCGGATCCTCATGAAGACGAGGCGTAGTTGGATCCACCTCGATTCATTCCAGGCCACTCGAGCCGATCCACGGCGAGTGTCCTTCCCATAGGAGGAGCCTATGTCGATACGTCGGACCGTCATGTTTTCCCTGCTGCTGCCGGCAATGATCCATAGCCCTCTCCTGGCCGACGACCTCGCCAGCCTCGCTCGTGCCTACGCTGCATCCCATGCCGTTTCCACGATGGCCTCGGCACACGCAGCGGTTCCGAGCTTCTCACGGCAGACTGGACTCGCCTGCAGCTCGTGTCACTATCAGTTCCTGTCGCTGACACCGTTCGGCCGGCTCTTCAAGCTCAACGGCTATACGCTCACCGCGCAGAAACTGATCGAGGAAAAGACGAAGGAGAACGGTCCGACGCTCAAGCTCTCACCGATTCCGTTTCTGGCCGGCATGGTGCAGACCGGCCTGACCCACGTCAGCACGACAATTCCCGGCACCCAGAATGACAACGTGCAGCTGCCGCAACAGTTCAGCCTCTTCCTGTCCGGCGCGATCTCATCGAAGGTGGGCATCTTTTCGCAGATCACGTATAGCGGAAGCGACGGCGCGGTAGGCATCGACAATATCGATCTTCGCTTTGCGAACAGCAGCAAGATGGGGACGAAGGACTGGGTCTACGGTGCTACGATCAACAACAATCCCACGGTCAGCGATCTCTGGAACACGACACCGGCCTGGGGCTGGCCGTACGCCGGTTCCCCGTCGGCACCCGGAGGGACGGCGGCGACCGTCATCGACGGCGCCCTCGGTCAACAGGTGCTTGGCGCAGGCGGGTACACGATGATCGGGAACACGGTGTACGCGGAATTCGAAGTGTACCGAAGCTCCCTGCAGGGACTCGCACAACCCGACGCCACCGCGAGCGGGACGATCAAGGGTGTTGCGCCGTACTGGCGGCTCGCGCTGCAGAAGACCTGGGAGAATTCCTCGGCCATGATCGGAACGTACGGCCTCAGGACCCGTCTCTATCCGGGCGGCGTGACCGGCCCGACCGACGACTTTACCGACGTCGCCCTCGACGCGCAGGTCGAGCAGAAGCTCGGCCACGGGCACCTCGTCTTCCGAAGCACCTGGATTCACGAGAAGCAGGATCTCAACGCGACCTTCGCGGCCCTGGGCTCGGCCAACGCGACGAACACGCTCAAGACCTTCAAGGTCAATACCTCATACTATCCGAGCATGGTGATCGGATTAACCGGCGGTTACTTCCAGACCTCGGGAACCACCGACGCCGGCCTCTATGCGCCGGCTCCCGTGACCGGCAGCGCAACCGGGAACCCGAAGACCAGCGGCGTGGTCGGCGAGTTCGACTTCAATCCGTGGCAGAACACCCGTCTTGGTGTCCAGTACGTGGCCTACAACAAGTTCAACGGCGGTGGAAACGGCTACGACGGATCGGGACGGAACGCTTCAGGAAACAACACGCTCTACCTGCTGGGATGGCTGATGTTCTAGCCGAAACAGGCGGGGATGTGTGCGATCGATAAATTGGCGCTCGATTCCATGGGGAATCGGGCGCCATTGTCATCCGGTTTCGGTCGACACTTCAGCCCTCGGCCGCGCCGGTGTAGCTTGACCATCTCATGTCACGCGTCCCCACCCGGTGGCTCACCGCAGCCGTCGCGGGCCTTGCCGCCGGATCCTCGTTCACGAGTCTCCGGAACGGCTTCGCGCTCGACGATATTCCCATCATCCTGCGCAATCCCGCCGTGCATGTGCTCTCCGCGCCGTGGGCGTACTTCACGACCACCTACTGGCCAGCCGACGCCGGCCCGGCGCTGTACCGACCGCTCACCGTGCTCGGGTTTGCGCTCCAGTGGGCCGCAGGCGACGGTGCGCCACTCCCCTTCCATCTGGCAAGCATCGTCCTCTACGCCGCGGCGGCGCTCGCCATCTTCTGGCTTGCCCGTCAGCTGCTTCCTCCCATCGCCGCGTTCGGCGCCGCAGCGCTCTTCGCGGTCCACCCGGTACATGTCGAGGCGGTTGCCAACGTCGTAGGACAGCCCGAGATAATCGTCGGCCTGCTCATTCCGCTCGCGTTGGGCTGGTACCTGCGCGCGCGCAATGCGGGACCGCTCGGAGCGCGTGACATCGTGGGGATCGGCTCGCTCTACGCCGTCGCGCTCTGCTTCAAGGAGCACGCGCTCGTGCTTCCGGCGCTGCTGGTGCTGGCGGAATGTCTTGTGGTCCGTGAACCCATCGAGGGGCCTGTCCGTGTTCGTCGGTTGCTTCCAGTGTTCCTCGCTCTCGTCGCGACTCTGGTCGTCTTCTGGACCGTACGCACCACGGTGACCGGCGGGCTGGTCGGTCGGGACATTCACCCGGCCTTCCGGGATGGCCTGGTCTCGACCCGGCTCCTCACCGCACTCGGTGTGATACCGGAGTACATGCGCCTCCTCCTCTTCCCGGTGCATCTGAGCGCGGACTACAACCCGCAGCAGATTCCCGTGCTCACAACGTTCGACCCCCGCGCGGCGACTGGCCTTTTCCTCCTGGCAGCGTTCGTGGCAATAGCGTGGTGGACTCGGCGCCGAGCACCTGTCGTTGCGTTCGGGATCCTCTGGATCGGTGTGACGCTTTTTCCAGTAAGCAACCTGTTGCTGCCCACCGGCATTCTGCTGGCGGAACGAACGCTGTTTCTCCCGAGCGTCGGCATGGTGCTCGCCGTTTGCGGCATCGCCGAACACTTGCAGCCGACACGTCCAGGCGCGCCGGCCGCTCGGCAGGTGCTGGCAGCGGGCGTGGTCGCAGTGCTCGTGCTTGGGGGACTCGTCCGGAGTGCCACGCGGCAGCTCGTCTGGCGGGACAACGCCACGCTCTTCCATCAGACCGCGCTCGACGCGCCGCTCAGCTACAAGGCGCTGGCGGCGGATGCCGTCACTTTATTCGAGAGTGGCCAGGAGGCTGCGGGAGAACAGGAGTATCGCCGAGCCATAGAGTTGTATGGGCAGGACCCGAATGTCATTGCGGATCTGGGCGACTGGTACCTGGGAAAACGCCGGTGGGCGGATGCCCTCGGGATGTATCAGCGGGTCCTGGCTCTGGTGCCCACGCACTGGTCGGCGACCAGCCGGAGCATTCTCTGCCTGATCAATCTCGATCGACTGGACGACGCAGAGCGACTCGCACGAGTCGCCGCCGCTCGCGGCGACCGGGGAGCGGAGGAAAAGCTGGCGTATGTCGACAAGCTGAGAGCGAGCCGGCCTGCGGTGCAGTCCACTACGCATTGATTTGGCACTACCACTTCGCCGGATTCTCGGTGGCCGCCTCTTCCGCAGTTCCGGGAAACATGTACACTTACTCCGCCTTCCCTTTCCCGACCGTGATCGCGCACCAATACAGGCACGAAGCTCTTGATCTGATTGACTCGCCGGGGCGGCGGTGTCGGACCGCGGGTCCGGGGGATGGATTGCCGTGACTCGCGCGGCGGAACGGGTGAGGGTCTGCTTTTTGTCCTTTCCGGATCGGTTCATCCGGATTCACCACCGGCCATTCGATCATTCCCGATGCGCCCATATCTTCAACTTCACGATGACACCGGACCTCGCGCGTTCGAGGACTACGAGTGGCGCAAGTGGAGCGTCACCGAAGAGCGCGTGGAGGACGCGGGACTTCCGTGGCTCATGTTCA
>JBDUEA010000286.1:0-4341 GCA_040002695.1 Gemmatimonadota bacterium
CACCGCTCACCGCTCACCGCCTTCATGCCCTACTCCGTCAAGGAAATCTTCTACACGCTCCAGGGCGAGGGCGCCAATGCGGGACGGCCGGCTGTGTTCTGCCGGTTTACGGGATGCAACCTGTGGACGGGGCGCGAGCAGGACCGGGCCCGGGCGGTCTGTCAGTTCTGCGACACCGATTTTGTCGGCACCGATGGAACCGGTGGAGGTCGTTTCCAGACTGCGTCGGAGCTCGCCGCAGCCGTAGCCTCCGAATGGCCGCATTCGGAACCAGGGCGAGGAAAGCCGTTCGTCGTATGTACGGGTGGCGAACCGTTGCTGCAACTCGATCCGGAGCTGATCGACGCTCTTCACGCTGTGAGATTCGAGATCGCCGTTGAGACCAACGGGACCCTCGAGGCCCCCGCTGGCATCGATTGGATCTGCATGAGCCCGAAGGCGGGCGCTGAGCTGGTCCTCAAGAGCGGGCAGGAGCTCAAGCTGGTCTTTCCGCAACTCGGCGGCGAACCGGAACGCTACCGCGATCTGGCATTCGAAAACTTTTTCCTGCAGCCGATGGATGGTCCCGAGCAGGAGCAGAACATCCGGCTCGCCACTCTCTATTGTCTTGCCCATCCGGAGTGGCGGCTGAGCCTCCAGACGCATAAGATCTTGGGGATCCGTTGAGCCGCATGGTGGTTTCCCGGACTTCGCCCGCCTCCCGCTACCCGGCCGCGGCATGACGATCAATGGCTACTCCGACCGGATCAACCACGCCTTCGCCTTTGCAGCGAAGTATCACGTTCCCCGCGACCGCCGGCGGAGCGGTAGCGTATATCTCACCCATCCAGCCAATGTGGCCGTCATTCTCGCCCGGTACGGCAGCGACGAGGTCACGATCGTCTCCGGCATTCTTTCCTATGTGCTGGAAGCCGTGGAGCCGCACTATCGCGATCCCCTCGATCGCAAGATCACGGAGAAATTCGGGCCGTCTGTCGCCGTCCTCGTGCGCAACCTGATCGAGCCCAAGTTCGACAGCAGAGGGAAAGAGCGCGGCTGGGAAGCCTGCAAGCTGGATTGTCTCGTCAGCCTTAGCGAGGCGGATCCGCGCGCGCTCGAAGTGTGCGCCGCGACCCAGATCCATCTCTGCGGGTCGACGCTGGCCGATGTTCGGCGACTGGGGGTCGAGTACCTCGCGACCTTCTCCAGCGGATCGGCGGAGCAGGTCACCTGGTGGTACCGGTCGGTGCTGGAGACCCTCAGTGCCCGCAGCGAGTGGCACCGTCGCATCATGCTCGAGGAATTGCGGGAACTGGCCCAGGAGCTGGCTGCCGAATTGAAGTACGAGTCGACGGAGGGCGGTGAGGGAGGGTTCTGAAAACACCAATCCCGGCAAGCTTCACAGCGTTACCGGGAATGAGTGGCCTTTTTGCTTTTGATCACCCAGGCAGGAAAGCCCAAACCCCTGGGGCCCGTTAGGGCTATGCTTCATCAGTTGTGTAACGCTAAGACTAGTCGGTGATTGCGCTTCTGGCAAGGGGCGTCGATCACCGCTTCTCGTTCCGTCTTCCGAACCATGGAACGCCGTTCAGCCGGTAAAGTTCCTGGGACCACGGACCGCGGTCGCTGGAATTCCCCTGAATCCGCATCGGGCGACTGCCCCGATCAATGTGGGACGAACACTGTCAAGAAATTTCCGCTTTGGGACGATCAAGCTGGCGATAACAGGCCTTGCTCCAGGCGAATACAGGTGTACATAAAGCAGGCGTCGATCTGCCTGTCACCCAATACCCCAGCGGGTTATATTCGCCGCAGATGGATCACTCTCCGTCCCTCGCATCTCTCTCTACTTTCCCCACCGCGTTCGCTGCCGCGTGCCGTCATTCACGCACGGACAGCGAGCTATTCGAGCGTTGCCGGGAAACCCTGATCAGTCGCTTCCACAGCGACCGTATCTGGCTCGCGGTGCGTTCGCCTTCCGGTCTGATTCCTATCGCCCCCGAGCCAGAATGGCTCAGCTCCGCGGTCGAGGTCGCCAGGCTCTCCAGTGGGGAAACCGAGGTCGTGATCAGCGCCGACCCGGCCGTCGCGGTCGAAATGCGTTCGGTCGCGATGCCCCTGGCGCTAGGGCTTTCGATCATGCTCGAGCTGCACAGCGTGCTGCTCGAGCGCCAGTCGGCTCTGGAGGACGCGGCATTTCAGCTTCGGGCATTGCGGCAGGTTGCTCGCCTGCTCTCCTCCGTGCATTCCACGGAAGAAACCGAGAACCTCGTTCTCGATTTCATGACCGAGGTGTTCTTCGCCTGGTGGGCCGTCCTGTACCGCCCGCGGGATGACGTCTATCTCCCCAAGGTTTTCCGCTCCCTCAAGGGCGCGATGGCTCTGCCGCCGATCGATCTGAATGCCCTGGATCGTGCGCTCCCGGCCGGTATGCCGGCCGTAGGCGCCGGGGAAATCGCCGTGGCGACGCTGCTCCCCGCGAACACCGAGCTGGTCGTGACTCTCGACGCGGGCAGTGAACGACTCGCGATCCTCGCCCTCGGTCCTCGACTGCACGACAAGACCTTCGGCCCCGCCGAACACGAACTGGCTGGAACGCTCGCCTTTGCCGCCGCGATCGCCCTCAAGAATTCGCAGCTGGTGGAGCAGCTCCAGAGCGCAGCGACGACGGACGCGCTCACCGGACTCTACAACCGGCGCGCACTCGAGGAGCGTCTCGAGGCAGAGCTCTCGCGGGGCAAGCGCCATCAGCTGCACACGACGATCGCCCTCATCGACATCGATCGATTCAAGCTCGTCAACGACAACCTGGGCCATGCCGCCGGCGACCGGCTGCTCTCGCTCGTCGCGACCGCTCTCCGTCAGCAGTGCCGCACGCTCGACGCGGTCGGCCGCATGGGTGGCGACGAATTTCTCGTCGTGCTCCCCATGACCACGCCGTCAGAGGCGATGGTGTTCGTGTCACGGGTCCAGAAGAGCATCGCCGCCATCGAGCAGAGCCACCCCGAATTCGGGCGCCCGACGCTCAGCATGGGGCTCGCCGAATCGCCGCGCCACAGCGAGACGATCACCGGGTTGCTCGCGGCGGCCGACTCCGCGCTCTACAAGGCGAAGCGCGGCGGTCGCGATGCGGTCGAAGTCGCGGAGGCGCTCTAACGTGGCCGATCCGGAGTTCGTGCTGCTTGGTGACGCGATCTGGCTTGATTTCGTGAACACCGCTGCGACACCGCCTGATGCGCGTGATCTGCTGCCCGATCCGGCCGCATATCACCGCTGGACCAAGGCCACGAAGCTTGCCGGCGACCTCGGCGATGCCTCCTTCGAAGAAATGCTCCGGCTCCGCGCCCAGCTCGTCACGCTCGTCGCGGCGCTCGATGCCGGACGCCAGGCGCCGGCCTCCGTCGTCCAGACGATCAACCGGACCCTCGCCGGCTCGAGCGGCACCCATTTGCTCACGCGGGTCGGCGGCATGTGGCGGCTGCAATTCACGCCGTCGCAAACACCATCCGCGCTCGATGCGATCGCCGTGTCGGTTGCCGGAACGCTTTCGGACCCCACCGCTTCCGTACGCTCCTGCCTCGGCGTTGACTGCACGCTTCATTTCATCGACCGTTCTCCCGATGGCAACCGCCGCTGGTGCAGCCTCGAACGTTGCGGGCAACGGCTGCATGTCGAGCGGCGCCGCAGCAGCCGGATTCCTCCGGTCGTGTGAATCTTTCTCTCCAAGCCTTGCCGCATTCCGGTTTCACTTTGCCTTCCCGCTCCCCCTCCCGCGCGACCCCGCTCCGTCTAGATTCCACGCCGAGATGACGACCCCCGCGCCGCTCACCTACTTCCAGCGCGCCGACACCGCACTCGGGCACCGGTACCGGCTCGAGATGCTGGTGGCGGCGTCTCGCGAGCGCGTACTCTTCACCGCGCACGACAAGACACTGCAGCGGCGGGTGAGTCTCCGCGTCAACCTCTTTTCCGATCAGCAGACTCGTACCTGGTTCCTGCGCGAAGCGGAGGCGCTGGGCCAGCTCGATCATCCGGCGATCCGTCACGTCTATGATGCGGGCGTGATCGGCGATCTTGCCTATCGCGTCGGCAACTGGATCGATGGCGAAAGCCTGCTGGAGGCGGTGAACCGCGGTCCCCGTCCCTTCCCTGCCGTTCACATTCTCGCGCGGGACGTGCTCACCGGCCTCGAGCACGCGCATGCGAACGGCATCGTGGTCCGCCGGATCGTTCCGGCCTCGCTGCTGCTCAATCTTGCGGGCCGAGGCACCGTCACCGACGTCCGCTACTCGAACTGGACCCTCCCGGTCATTCCCGCGGGGGAAGTTCCCAGCGGTACCGCGTTCCTTTCTCCCGAAGTGC
>JBDUEA010000287.1:0-4340 GCA_040002695.1 Gemmatimonadota bacterium
CCCGGCGCGTAATACGTGTGAAAGAACTCCTGGACATCCGCGGTGGCGGCCGCATCGAGGTCTGCCATCGAGCCGATCACGCTATGACTGTACGGAAAGCAGGTCGCGGAATCGTAGAGCGCATAGAGACCATCCACAAACGTCCCGGCGTACGGCTGATTGTCGAGCCGGAGACGCCGCTCCTCCTTCACTGTCTCCCGCTGGTTGCCGAACGTCGAATCGTTGATCGCGAGTGAACGCATCCGGTCCGCTTCGAGCCAGAGCCCGAGATTGAGCCGATTCGACGGCAGAATCTCATAGTATCGCGTCATATCATCTTCGGTCTGCCCATTCATGCTTCCGCCTGCGCGCTCGATGAGCTGCGCGTGCTCTCCCTTCTGCACGTGCGCAGAGCCCTGGTACATCAGGTGCTCGAACAGGTGCGCGAAGCCGCTCCGCCCGGGCCGCTCATTTCGGCTGCCGACGTCATACCACAGATCCACCGCGACGACCTGGGAGGAATGATCTTCCGCCAGGATGACCGTGAGCCCATTGGCCAGCTGGTAGCTCTCGAAGGCGATCGGCGCCGGGGTTTGGGCGCCTGCGGGTACGGCAATGGCGAGCAGTAGCGCGGCGGGAAGAAACCGTCGCATGCAGTCGATCCTCGTGAGGAGGGATGATGAAGTCGGACGCCGTACGGTTCGCGCGGAAGCAACGTTTCACGCCGGCCGCGGATCGATCCGCCCATTACTGCGCGGGAAAGATTCGCAGGCTGTTCTCCGAAAGTATTTTGCGCTCCACCGCGGCGTCGAGACCGAGGCCCCGGAACTGGTCGAGGTTCTGGCGCAGATCCTTCACGCCGGGACTGGGCCAGTCAGTGCCCCAGATAGTCTTGTCGGCGAGTTCGGCGAGTCGGGGAAAATACTCCAGAAGCCGGGCAGGCGGGATACCCGAGAGTTCCAGATGCACGTTCGGATGACGACGGAGCACGAAGAAGGCCTCCTCCATCCAGAACGGCCGGCCACCGTGCGCCATCAGGATTCGAAGATCAGGAAAATCGATGGCCACGTCGTCGATTTCCAGCGGATTTCCCCATTTCGAGCGTGCGCCAGGAAAGATGCTCGTGCCGGTGTGAATCATGACCGGCAGGCCGCGGTCCTCGCAGCGACGATAAATCCGTCCAAGGGCCTCGAGACCGTCGGTGTAAGCGTTGGCCGGATAGAGCTGGTGCGGCGGATGAATCTTGAGGCACCGAATACCAAGATCCAGCAGCCGGTCCACGTCGGCTTCGGGGTCTCGCGTGAAGCGCGCGTGGACCCCGCCGAACGGGATCAGGCGTTCGCGATTCGCACTCGCGTATTCGGCGGCGAAGTCGTTGGTGGAATCGTCGAATCCCATCAGATCCTGGCTCGGATAGTTGATCAGTCCTACCCGATGGATTCCCGACTGGTCGAGCACGTCCAGCAGCGCCTGCGGATCTTCCATGAGCTGAATGAGGCGCTCCCAGTGCGCCTCCTTGCCCTTCCGCATGACTTCCATGGCCGCCGGCCGAAGCTGCCGCCAGGGCTGGATGTGAATGTGGATGTCGGTGATGGGGTAGGGCATGAAGCCGTGGGTGAGGGGAGTATTTGGCCTGAGCGGTAAGGGGTGAACGGGAAGCGCCGCTGACCGCTCACCGCCCTTTAAACTCAGCTTTCCGCTTTCCCAGGAATGCCGCCACGCCCTCCGCCTTATCCTCGCTCGCGAAGGCGATGCCGAAGAGGCTGCGCTCGAGGCGAAGTCCCTCGTCGAGTGGCGCGCGCACGGCCGCGCGAACCGCTTCCTTGATCAGCGTCAGCGTGACGGGACTCTTCTCCGCGATCGTTGCGGCCAGTGCCAGGCCACGCTCACGAAGCTGCGCCGCGGGGACCACCTCGTCCACTAGGCCGAGCCGAAGCGCCTCGTTGGCGTCGATGAGTTCACCGGAGAAGAGCAGTTTATATGCGGCGCCGAGGCCCACCAGTCGAGGCAACCGCTGCGTACCGCCGCCGCCGGGGATGATCCCCAGGTTGATCTCCGGCTGCCCGAGCCGGGCTGTATCGGCGGCAAGCCGGATATCGCAGGCCATGGCCAACTCGCAACCGCCGCCGAGAGCAAATCCATTGATGAGCGCGAGCACCGGCTTGGGAAACTCATCCAGGGCATCGAAGATGGACGGCGCGCTCATGACGCGGAATTGATCGACGGCTGTCCGGCCTTCGAACTCGCCGATATCCGCGCCTGCGACGAACGCCTTGTCGCCCGCCCCGGTTACGACGACGACCCGTACCTCCTTGTTTGCTCGGAGTTCGCCGAGCGCGCCGAGGAACTGGCATCGGGTTGGCCCATCGAGCGCATTCCGCTTCTCCGGCCGATTGATCGTGAGAACGGCCACTCGGCCGATGATTTCAGTGGTGACGAACTGTGGTTCGGGCATGAGAGCATTTGCGGTGGAAGGAGGAATCCAGCGGTTCGCGGTGAGCGGTGGGATGGGAGCGAGAGCATGCCTACGCTCTCAACCCCCTCACTGGCGCTCTCTTGCTTCTCCCTTTTTACCTTTTCATTCGTATCTTCTGACTCGTCACTCGCTACGCGTCACCCGTCACTTCTTCTCCCACTCGTAGAATCCCAACCCCGTCTTCCTCCCCAGCTTTCCTTCCGCGACCTTCGACCGCAGCAGGGCAGGGGCTTCATACTGCGCGCCACCCAGCGACTGGTGAAGATACTCCGCGATGCGCAGGCGCACATCCAGCCCGACGAGATCGGTCAGACGCAGAGGGCCCATCGGGTGGTTGTATCCGAGTTCCATCGCGCGGTCGATGTCGGTGGCGGAGGCGACGCCCTGTTCGAGCATGCGGATAGCCTCGAGACCGAGCACCAGACCGAGCCGGCTCGACGCGAAGCCCGGCGAATCCTTCACGACGATCGGCTCCTTCCCGAGTGCCTCGACCACCGCCAGGGCGTCGGCGCGGGCCGCCTCGTTAGTGCCGTCGTGGGTGACGATCTCCACCAGTTTCATCAGGTGGACGGGATTGAAGAAATGGAGACCGATGACTCGATCGGGGTATGGTGATCCCTCGGCGATCGCCGCGACCGACAGCGACGATGTGTTCGTCGCGAGCAGCGCGCCCGGGCTCGCGACCTCGGCCGCCTGCAGGAGCACTGCCCGCTTGGTCGCGAGATCTTCGAATACCGCCTCCACGACGAGATTCGCATCCCGGCACGCCGAGAGGAATGAGCGGTCGATGTGAAGATTGGCGAGCGCAGCGTCGCGCGAGTCAGGGCTCAGTTTCCCTCTCGAGACCGCTCCTTCCAGGTTACGCTCGATCGCGGCGAGCGCGCTCGGCAACGACTCCGGGCGCGAATCCGTGATGTACGTGGGCCATCCGGCGGTCGCCATCGCCTGGGCGATGCCATGCCCCATCGTGCCTGCGCCGATCACCGCAACTTTCCGTATTGCCAGACTCACGAGACGGCCCTTTCCGCCACGGCTCGGATGCGATCCGGGAAATTGCCACAGATCCCGTCCACGCCCAGCCTTGCCACGCGCTCCACTTCGGCCTCGGCATTCGTGGTCCAGGTGATGATCTTGAAACCGGCGCCATGCAACTGCTGAACGAGGGCCGCATCCGTGAGGCTGGTTTCCTGCCAGAGCGTGTCCCCGCCGCAGCCGCGCAGCACCGTGACCGGGTCGAGGAGGTAAGAGGCCGAAAGCGCGCCGCGCCGGAGCGCGGGCCGCACTGAACCCAGGCGCTCTATGATCCGATGGTCGAAACTGTGCACGGCGTATTTCTCCGGCGTCGGACCAGCGGCGAGAGTTGCGAGGAATTTCACGTCATGGTCGGATGCAAGGTGCTTGACCTCCACCCATACCTCCATCCCACCGAGTGTCACGAGGGAGTTTTGGAGCGTGGGCACCACTTCGCCGTTGGCGAGACGAAGCCGACCGACGTCGGTGGCAGTAAGGTCTCGAATCGGTCCGGCCCCCGGCAATTCCGCGTCATGATGAACGACGAAGACCCCGTCGCGTGTCGCGTGGACGTCGAGTTCCACGCCGTCCGCACCGAGCGCCCGCGCCCGGGAGAACGCCGCGAGTGAATTCTCGAGCGCATATCCCGATGCGCCGCGGTGCGCGATGATGGAGGGGAGGGGCGGGATTTGGGTTTTAGGTTTTAGGTTTCAGGTCGCAGGTCGCAGGTTTCGGGGCCGGATTCACTCCTGCCCAGTTTTGCAATTCGAATCTTTCCCCCTGACCCCTAAAACCTACCACCTACCACCTACCACCTACTCCCCCTCCGCCTTCTTCGGCTCGATCCAGTCGTTTTCTTTGAAAATATTGCGCA
>JBDUEA010000288.1:0-4309 GCA_040002695.1 Gemmatimonadota bacterium
CCGCGTTGAAGAGTTTGATGATGTCCGGGTCATCGTCGATCACCAGGACCTTTGCTCCGACGGTGCTCATTCTCGCTCCAGAAGGCTTCGGAAGCGTCATGCGACTCGCATGTCGTGCTTCCGCCCATCCCCGCAGCCGGTTTCACCGCTTCATGTAGTTCTCTTCATGTCTTGGAACGTGCGGTGTGGCTTGAGTATCGGCCCTGGCCCGACCGGTCTGAAGTAGTGCTGAGGATTCGTGCCACTCCTGAATCATGTTCCCGACGTCGACCAGCATAGCAACCAGCCCCGAACGTCAACGGGACATTCGAGGCTGAACAGGTTGCATGTAATACGAGCCGTTTGATGCAGGATCCCTACTCTCCACTTCGCTCGTTTCGCTCGGGCTTCGGCGGCTCGGCCGATGCATCCTGCTTTTTTCCACCCTTGAACTTGGGGACATGGCCCTGACCGGGCCTCCGAATATCTCCGGCCGCGGGATCGTGAATTTCCTTGGCGAACTTGCCAGGTGGTCGCTTGCTCATGATGTACTCCACTCGAATGGCTTTGGCCGGGCCAACGCCAGGATGACCATCGGAATGAGAATGGATCCGGGATGTTGGCACAGCAGTGATGGTCCCTATTAGAGCCTTGGTACTCCCGGGAGTGTAGTTGGGTCCGGGGCCGCCTTGTCACGACTCGAGCGACCTCCATCGTGCGAGCGATGGCGGCGCCGCCGGTTCCCAGAAGCCTTCGTGGATTGTTCTCGCTCACGGCTGTATACTGAGTCGCCAGCTGCGACTTGGTATACAGCCGTGCTCCTCATCACGCCGCTCGACCTGCGCATCACACCGCGATTCACCCTCCGGAGGCCCCTCGATGGAGAGCTCTCACGTGGCACCCTCGCCGCCCGGTGCCACGGCCCTCACCCGCGCACTCTGCCTGCTGATTCTGTTGCTGATGGCCGTTGCCGGCATCTACGGCGCGTCGATGGCCATCCGCTACTTCGGCCAGATCGGTGTCTAACCCGGGAATCTCATGACCAAGCGACAGACGCGGGCCTTCTTTCTCGGGTCGACCGGCGTGTTCTCCCTGATTTTTCTCGCAGCTACCATCGATAGCCATCGCCAGTTTCCGACGCTGACGCACAGCGACCAGATCACGCCCGAAGTGGTCGCCGGCAAGCACGTGTGGCATCGGAAGGATTGCATCAACTGTCACACACTGCTCGGTGAAGGCGCATACTATGCGCCGGATCTGACCAAGATCGCCGAGCAGCGAGGGGCGCCGTATCTCCGCTCCTTCCTCACTGATCCATCCAAGTTTTACAACGAAGAGCGGGACCGGCGGCTGATGCCGAATCAGAATCTCACGCCGCAGGAGATCGACGAGGTGATCGCCTTCCTCGGGTGGGTGGGCAAGATCGATACGCACGGCTGGCCCCCACGTCCGATCATCGTCTCCGGATCGACCATTCCGGGCGCGAACATTGGAGGCGCGGTCCCGCAGGCCGCGTCGAATGATCCCGTCGCCGTGGGCCAGGCGCTCTTCGGCCAGGCACCGCCGGGGTGCTTCGGATGTCACTCGACGGTGCGAGGCGTGAGCCTGGTCGGCCCATCGCTGGCCGGGATCGGTGCCACCGCCGAAGCGCGGGTCAAGGCCGGCGACTACCACGGCAAGGCGACGGATGCCACGAGTTACATCCGCGAATCGATTCTCGAGCCCAACGCCGATCTCGTCGTCGGACCTACCTATTCGAGCAACGGCACGTCCCTGATGCCGCCCAATTTTCATGAGACGCTCAAGCCCGAGCAGGTCGACGCGATCATCGCCTACCTCATGACCCTGAAGTAGCCAGGAGCAACATGCGCTATCGCACTCAATCGGTCGCCTACGCCTATTTCGTTGTCGCCCTGCTGCTCTATGGGCTGCAGATGGTCTTCGGCCTGCTCGCGATCGTGAAGTATCTGGGACCCGATCCGATCAAGGCGTTCCTCCCCTTCGACGTCAGCAAGGAGATCCACACCAATGTGCTGATCGTCTGGGTGCTGACTGGATTCATGGGCGCCACCTACTGGCTCGTCCCCGAGGAATCCCGTACCGAGCTCTACTCTCCGAAGCTCGCGTACTGGCAACTCGGCCTGTGGACGACCGCCGGAGTCACTGCGGTGGTCGGCTACCTTTTTGGCTGGACCGAGGGCAACAAGCTTCTCGAACAGCCGATGCCGGTGAAGCTCGCGATCGTCGTGGTGATGCTCATGTTCCTGTACAACATCGGAATGACGATCTGGAAAGTGAAACGACTCACGACGACGGAGGCGGTCCTGGTCGCGGGACTGGCGCTCACGGCCATTCTGTATCTTCCCGCGCTGCTCACCTTCGACAACTACACCGTCAGCATCTACTATCGCTGGTGGACGGTGCACCTCTGGGTCGAAGGGGTGTGGGAGATGGTGCAGGGCGGCCTGCTGGCGTACCTGCTGATCCGGCTCTCCGGCGCCGATCGCGAAGTCATGGAGAAATGGCTCTACGTGATCGTGGGCCTCACATTCATCGCCGGCATCCTTGGCACCGCGCACCATTACTACTGGATCGGCGTCCCCAGCTACTGGATCACGTTCGGCGGATTCTTCAGCGCGCTCGAACCCCTCGCCTTCCTGGGCATGGCCATCTACGCCTACATGGCGATGCGCCGCTCCGGGCTCGCACATCCCAATCGCCTCGCGCTTCACTGGACCATCGGCAGCGCGATCTTCTCGGCACTCGGTGCCGGCATCCTTGGACTCGCCCACACCTGGCCGTCGGTCAACAAGTGGACCCATGGCACCATGATCACCGCAATGCATGCCCACATGGCGTTCTTCGGCGCCTACGTCATGATCGTGCTGGCGATGATCACCTACGCCATGCCCGGCCTCTTCGGACACGACCAGGACGCCGGAGAATCACCGACCGGACTCTGGGCGTTCTGGCTGCAGATGGCCGGCATGTTCGGCATGACCATGGCCTTCGCCGCCGCCGGGATCAGCCAGACCTATCTCGAGCGAATCCTCGGACTCGGTTATCTGGAGACCCAGCACAAGATCCAGGTGCACTTCCTCATGGTATTCGGGACCGGACTGCTCTTCGTCCTGGGGGTCGCGCTCTTCCTCTTCGATTTCTTCTTCCTTGCGCCGAAACGTCGTGGGGCTCCACCTGCCTGGCCAGCCGTCCCGGCAGAGGCGAAGGGATGATGCCGTGGCCTTGCACCTGACGGAGTACGCTGCGGCGGAGGCATCGGCGAGAGTTCTGCATCGCGAAGGCAGGGAGCCCTTCTACCTTCCCGTCGGGGATGAGATTACCGTATTCGAGGAGTGCCACCGCAACCTGCTCGCCGTGATGCTCAAGGGTCCCACCGGCTGCGGCAAGACACGATTCGTCGAGCACATGGCCTGGCGACTCGGCCGACCGCTCGTCACGGTGGCCTGTCACGACGATCTCTCCGCCACCGACCTCACCGGACGCTGGCTGGTGAAGGGCGGGGAGACTGTCTGGCAGGACGGTCCGCTCGCCCGGGCGGCCCGCACCGGCGCCATCTGCTATCTCGACGAGGTGGTCGAGGCCCGGCAGGACGTGGTCGTCGTCATTCATCCGCTCACCGATGATCGCCGGATGCTTCCCATCGAGAAGACCGGTGAGCTGATCCAGGCGGCGCCCGGTTTCCAGCTCGTGGTTTCCTACAATCCCGGCTACCAGCATGTGCTCAAGGACTTGAAGCCGAGTACCCGGCAGCGATTCGTCTCGCTGCAGTTCGACTTCCCACCGGTCGAGCTCGAACGACGGGTGCTCGTTCACGAAGGAGGAGTGGACGAAGCCACCGCGAGTGCGCTGGTCGAGCTGGCGCAACGCATTCGCAGGCTTCGCGACCGCGGGCTGACGGAGGTGCCGAGCAGCCGCGTGCTCGTAGCGACCGCGCGACTGATTCGCGGCGGCATCGATCCGGCGCAGGCCTGCCGCGTAGCACTGATGGCGCCGCTCACTGACGACGTCGACCTGCTCGCGGCGATCGGCGATCTGATCTCCGTCACGTTCTGAGCGGTGGCCGAGCCCGAGGATGTCATCGCCGAAGGCGCACTGCTCGCCACTCGGGCGATCCGCGAACTGTGGGCGCGGGGGACGGCGGGGGCGACGGAGCGTCCGCCTGGACTCGAGGAGCTGCGCCACCGCCTGGAGTTGTTTGTCGCCGCAATCTTTCCTGGCGCCCCGGAGATCGGCACCGCAGAAGCCCCGGCCCCGCCGAGTTTCCTCGCCCGACTGGCTCGCCGCCGCAGTTCCCATCTACACCATCGCG
>JBDUEA010000289.1:0-4236 GCA_040002695.1 Gemmatimonadota bacterium
TGATGTTCGATTCGGGCTCGCGCGGAAGCCGGGACCAGATCCGTCAGCTGGCCGGCATGCGCGGCCTGATGGCGAAGCCGCAGAAGAAACTGACCGGCGGTATCGGTGAAATCATCGAGAGTCCGATCAAGTCGAATTTCCGCGAGGGACTCACCGTGCTCGAGTATTTCATCTCGACGCACGGCGCCCGAAAGGGTCTCGCCGACACCGCGCTCAAGACGGCGGACGCCGGTTACCTGACCCGCCGACTGGTGGACGTGGCGCAGGACGTCACGATCACCGAGGAAGATTGCGGGACGATCATGGGTCTCGAAATTGCCGCCCTGAAGGAAGGGGAGGACGTCATCGAGCCCTTGAAGGAACGGATTCTTGGCGTCGTTGCGGCCGAGGATGTCTTTGATCCGAACGAGCTGGACGAGCATGGCGACGCCAAGTTGCTGGTGCAGGCCGGCCAGCTGATCGACGAAGAAGCGTCGATTGCGATCGACGAGTCGGGCATCGAGAAGATCAAGATCCGTTCGGTGCTCACCTGCGAGGCCCGGCGCGGCACCTGCCGCATGTGCTACGGGCGGAATCTCGCGACGATGGACATGGTGGATATGGGCGAGGCGATCGGCATCCTGGCCGCGCAGTCGATCGGCGAGCCGGGTACCCAGCTGACGCTCCGTACCTTCCACATCGGCGGCACCTCGGCGCGTATCGCCGAAGATGCCGAGCGGCGCGCGCGGACCGCAGGCGTGGTCAGGTACACGCCGGGCCTCGAGTTCGCCGACCTGCCGATCGAATACGAAGATGGTGGCTCGGGCAATATTCGCGTGGTGCTCACCCGCGAGGATGAATCGGCCACGGATGAAATGAAGGAAGGCATCCTGGTCGTGGATCCCGAGGATCCGAAGCGGGTGCTCAACCGCTATCCGGTCCCCGAGGGCGCGCTGCTGCAGGTCAAGGAAGGAGAGACGGTCCTCGGGAAGAGCTCGATTCTCTATACCTGGGACCCGTACAACGATCCGAGCATCATCAAGCTCGACGGCGATCTGCGCTGGAAGGACCTCGTTCCGGGCGCCACGCTCCGCGAGGAGCTCGACGAGTCGACCGGTCTCCGGTCCCTCGTGGTCATGGCCGATCCGGATCGCGAGCTGCATCCGTCGGTGCTGGTGTACGCCAGCAACCGCAAGGATCCGCAGGAATACATCCTCGCGGAAGGATCCCGCATCATCCTGGGTTCGCCCACCGACCAGGTGTCGCGCGCCCGTGAAGTGCCGGACGAGTCGAACCCGTGGTCCTCGAAGTTCAAGGTCGAGGAGTATCCGATCAACGTCGCCTGGCCGGGCAAGAGCAAGAAGGAGAGCAAGGACAAGACGGTGTTCCTCTCCCCGCCGGTCAAGGTGGTGCAGGGCATCACGGTCACCAAGATTCCGCGGCAGGCCTACAAGACGCGCGACATCACGGGCGGTCTCCCGCGTGTGGCGGAGCTGTTCGAAGCGCGTCGGCCGAAGGATCCGGCGACCATTTCCGAGGTCGATGGTATCGTGAAGTTCGGCGAGATCAAGCGCGGCAAGCGCGAGATCTATGTCTACCCGACGGCAATGGATGGCGTGAAAAACGCCGAGCCGCAGGAGCCGCAGCTCTACGAAGTGCCCGCGGGCAAGCACCTGCGCGTGCACGAGGGCGACCGGGTCCGTGCCGGCGACCGTCTGACCGAAGGCCCGGTCAACCCGCACGACATCCTGCTCATCAAGGGGCCGCGCGCGGTGCAGGAGTACCTGCTCAACGAGGTGCAGGAGGTCTACCGGCTGCAGGGCGTGCGCATCAGCGACAAGCACATCGGCGTGATCGTGCGCCAGATGCTGCAGAAGGTGCGCGTCACCGAGCCGGGCGAAACTGATTTCCTCGAAGGCGAGACGGTGGACAAGCTCACCTTCCGGGAAGAGAACGACCGGGTGCTCAAGAAGAAGATGGAGCCGGCCAAGTCGGAGCCGGTGCTGCTCGGCATCACGAAGGCGAGTCTCACGACGCAGTCGTTCATCTCGGCGGCGTCATTCCAGGAGACCACGCGCGTGCTCACCGATGCGGCGATCCGCGGCGCCAAGGACAACCTCCTCGGCCTCAAGGAGAACATCATCATCGGGCATCTGATTCCGGCGGGGTCGGGCATCTACCGCTACGCCGAAATCGAGATCGAGCCGCCGGCCGGATACGAGCCGGAGCCGCCCGCTCCCGAAGTCCCTGCGGCACCGGCCGTGGTTGCTGCGATCCCGGTGGGTGCGGGCGTGGCGGACGAAGAGGAGTAATCGCTGAGCATCGCGTGCTGGTAAGACGAAGAACCCCCTCTCCACCAAGTGTGGAGAGGGGGTTTGTCGTTCTGCGGTCGTTGCTATCGCGCATCGGCCGGTTCGAAACCCCGTTCCGTCACCTCCGTAGATGCTCCCATCCCAATGCCAACGACAGGACCATCGTGCGCCCGCCTTGCGTTCAATCTCGAACCGCTTTTTCTCCAGCGGACAAACTTCTTCCACCCGTGATTCTTCTGCTCTGCCTCCTGTCGAGGAGCGCAGGCGCCCAGCAGCCAGCTGGTGGGGACCGAGCTCGAATCCAGTCACTCCTGGCCGCGGAAGACGCTCGCGGCAAAGGTGCCGATGGCACCTCGCCAATCGTCTCGGGACTCGAGAACAATGACACGCTCATTCGGCGGCTGGCGGTGCGCGCCGTGGGCCGGCTGCAGCGCCCCGACCTCGCGAAGCGTCTCGTGCCGATGCTCACGGACCGCATCCCACAGATTCGCGCCGAAGTTGCGATCGCGATGAGCCAGGCCCTCCGTGATGTGAAGCGCGGAGCCGTCGAGAATGATTCCACCCGCCTCAATGTCCGGACCGCGTTTCGGGCGCTGAGCGGCGCCATCCGGACGGAGAGTGACGACAGCGTCGCTGGGGTGATCGCTGAAGCAATGGGCAGGCTGCCGCTCGGGGACACGGCGGCGGGACACTCGGCGGAGCAGGCGATCCTCGATCGAGCAGGCTCCCGGGCCAATTTCGGGATGGCCCACGGACTCTATTGGCTGGGACTCGCGCGACGGGTGACGGGAGGACTTTCGCCGTCGGGCGATTCGCTGCTGCGTCGTACCGCACGCGCATCGAACGATCCGGCGGTCCGGCGAATCGCCGTGCTCGCGCTGACCGCGGCGGGCGCCCTCGACAGCGGAACGGTCATGGCCGCCAGTCGCGATCGAGATCCGCAGGTGCGCCGGCTCGCGCTCGCCGGCGTGGCGACACTCGGTACGGCTTCACGGGCGACCCTCGTCCGGCGCGCATTCGCTGATCCGAGCCCAAGCGTGCGGATCGACGCAGTACGGGCCGCGCGAGTCGGGAGCGAGCCGCCGGATTGTGCGCTGATCGAGCGGGCCGTCAGGGATGCTACATCCTACGTGGCACTCATGGCGATCGACGCGCTCGGATCTCCGTGCGCGGATTCGCTGGCCGCGCGCGAGGCCCTGCGGAAGGCCATGACCGTCCCCTCACCGGATCGAGCGCCCGATCATGCGTGGCAACGCGCGGCACATGCCCTGGTGGCACTTTCCCGCGTCGACAGCGCGAACGTGGACCAGCCTGTGGCCCGATTCGCCAGGTCGACCAGGTGGGCGGAGCGGGTGTATGCGGCGACGGCCGCGGGTAACACTGGTGACGCCGAGACGCTCACTGCCCTCGCAAGGGACAGCAACGAGAATGTTCACGAAGCGGCCGTGACGAACCTCGCGCGTACCCGGAAACACGAGGCGGACAGCGTATACATCGATGCTCTGGCTTCCGGAGGGAATCAGGTGCTCCTCGCGGCAGCGGAGGCGTTGAAGGGTTCGACGAATCCGGCGGCGCTCCCCGGAATCCTGGATGGGTTCGACCGCGTGAGTGCGCGCCGGAGCGAGAACGCGCGGGATCCCCGACTGGCCATGCTCGAGCGGATCGACGAGATGGGTACGCCGAAAGACAGCGCCCGGCTAATACCGTACCTCGCGGATTTCGATACGACGGTCGCGGCGAAGGCGGCGACGCTGCTTTCTCGATGGACGGGCTCGGACGTGGCCGCGCGCCCCATGCCGCTGACGCGGCCCGACGAACCGCTGGCGGAGTTGTTGTTCGCGCGAAACATCCTGCTCAGGGTGACGATGGCCGCCTCGAGTGGCGGTGGCTCGTTCACCATCAGGCTCTTTCCTGATGAGGCTCCCGCCACGGCAGCTCGGCTCGT
>JBDUEA010000290.1:0-4190 GCA_040002695.1 Gemmatimonadota bacterium
CCAGATGCCGCTGCCGGCCATCGTGCACTGGGACGGCAATCACTGGGTGGTGTTGTACGAAGCCGATGAGACTCACGTGAGGGTGTCGGATCCGGCGACCGGCCGGCGGCGCCTCACCCGCGCGGACTTCGAGGCGAAGTGGAGCGGCTACGCGGCGCTCTTCGACTACACCACCGACTTCGAGCGGAACGAGAATGCGAAAGTCGGAATCGCCTGGCTGCTGCCGTTCTTCAAGCCGCACAAGAGCCTGATTCTTCAGGCGTCGGCGCTCGCGTTGATCGTGAGCGCACTGCAGATGGTGATCCCGGTGTTCACCCAGGTCATCGTGGACCGGGTGCTGGTTGAGCGGGACGTGGGCCTGCTCAACATCCTGATCGCGGCGATGGTGGGCGTCGTCGGTTTCACGCTGATTGCGACCGTGGTGCAGCGGTATCTGCTCAGCTTCGCGGCGGTGCGAATCGATTCCAGGACGCTCGACTTCCTCACTCGTCGGCTGCTCAGTCTGCCGATGAACTATTTCAATACCCGCCGCACCGGGGACATTCAGCGGCGGCTGAACGGAATCTGGCAGGTACGCGAATTTCTGGTTGAACATGGCGTCGCGGGACTCAGCGCGGTCGCGCAGCTGGTGGCGGCGGTGGCACTGATGGCGGTCTACAGTCCCACTCTGACGCTGGTCTTTCTCTCGACGACGCCGCTCCTCGTGCTGCTGATGCGCTACTCCTCACAGTATCTCTTTCCGCTCTACGGCGAGTTGGAGGAGTCGCACGGCAAGTATCAGTCTTTCCAGATCGACGCGATCAAGGGGATCGAGACGGTGAAGTCGCTGGGCGCCGAGTTCGCCTTTCGCGATCTGATGCTGAACCAGTTCAATCGGGTCGCCCAGAAGCGCTTCAGGGCCGACTTCATGGTGATGACGTACAACGGGACCATCTACGCCGTCACGTTGCTCTCCGTCGTGCTGTTCCTGCTGGTCGGCGCCCACCAGGTGATGAACGGCAGGATGTCGATCGGCGCGCTGGTGGCGTTCAACTCGCTGGTGGCGCTGGCCAACGCGCCGCTGCTCACGCTGCTCCATCTCTGGGACAATCTCCAGCAGGCGACGGTCTTCCTCAATCGGCTGGATGACATCTTTCAGCAGGTGCCGGAACAAGGCGAAGATCGCTCCCGCCTGCTCCCGGTCAGGTCACTCGAGGGCCGGATCAGTCTCCGCAACTTCAGCTTTCGCTACGGTGGCTCCGAGTCGCCGCCGATTCTCGACAATATCACGTTCGACGTTCCGCCGAATACCATGGTGGCGATCGTCGGCCGGAGCGGCTCCGGCAAGACCACGCTCATCAAGTGTCTCGCGGGGCTGCTGGAGCCGAGCGAAGGCAGCATTCTCTACGACGGGATCGATCTCAAGACGCTCAACTATCATGATCTCCGGCGGAAGATCGGCTTCGTGCTCCAGGAGAATCATCTCTTCGACGACACGATTGCCCGCAACATCGGTTTCGGCGAGGCGGAGCCCGATTTCGATTCGGTGCTCTGGGCCGCCCAGGTCGCGAACGCCCGCGAGTTCATCGAACGATTGCCGCTGGGATACGATACGCGCATCGGCGAGTCCGGCCTCGCGCTCTCGGGTGGCCAGCGGCAGCGAGTCGCGATCGCCCGGGCGATCTACCACCGGCCGCCCGTGCTCATCTTCGACGAGGCCACGAGCGCGCTCGACGCCGAATCGGAGCGGGCGGTGAAGGAGAACATCGACCAGCTGCTCGAGGGCCGGACCTCGTTCGTGATCGCCCATCGGCTCAGCACGGTTCGGGATGCGGATGTCATTCTGGTGCTGGAAAAGGGACGCCTCGTCGAAACCGGCACGCACGACGACCTGATGAACCGGCAGGGGCTCTACTACTTCCTCGTCAGCCAGCAGCTGGGATTGTGAACCGGAGCAGGGATCGCCATGCCTGACTACGCTCAACCTTTTCTCGACACCGATCCGCCTCATTGGGCCGCGCGTGGGCTGGCCTATGTCACGATCACCGGGTTCGTGCTCGCGATTCTGGCCGGACTGCTGGTGCAAGTCCCCGAGACCGTGACGGGGCGCTTCACCCTGGCGCCAGTCAAGGGCACTGACCCGATTCGCGCGGTCCGGAGCGGCGTATTGAGCGAGGTCCGGGTCAGCGAAGGCCAGGCGGTGACGCGTGGCGCCACGCTCTTTCTCCTCCGCTCCGCCAGCATGAACGATCGGGCGACTGAGCGGCTGACGATCGAAAACCAGCTCCGGACGTACGATCAGCGGCTCACGATTCTCCGGAGCCAGTTCGACACCCGGCGGCGAGCGGATTCGGCGGAGGCTCGGCGCCTCGACAATCGCATCCAGTTCCTGCAGGGACTGGTCGCCTCGAAGGGAAAACGCCTCTCGCTCACGAAGGAGCTGGCCGACAGCGCTGCGTCCGGCGCGAGACGCGGCGCGATCGGCAAGCTCGAGGCAAGCCGGCTGGAGCTCGAGTACAGCACCTTGCAGGAGGAGGTCGACGGAACCCAGCACGATCTGGCGGAGGCGCGCTCGGATATCACCCGACTCCAGGAAGACGGCAAGGCGCGCGATCTCGAATTTCAGGAGAACCGGCGCGGACTCGAGGAGGGGGGCGAGACGTCCCGGATCCGCGCCGCGTCACTCCAGCGCGACCTGGTGAACGCGACCGACGCGGGTTTTGCGGTCACCGCACCCTGTGACGGCACCGTTATCCGGCTGCACGTGAACGCGCCGGGTGCCGTGGTCCAGGAAAGCGATATCCTGAGCGAGATCGTCTGTGCCGGGGACCACCTGCAGGGAGAACTGACTCTACCGGAATCGGGTGTACCGCTGGTCCGGGCGGGGCAGGGGGTGAAGCTCCGCTACGATGCTTTTCCGTATCAGCGTTACGGTGTCCGCTACGCGAAGGTGCGATGGCTCGGCCCATCGGGCTCGATGGCGAGAGACAGCGGCGCCTTCCGGGCGCTCGTGGATCTCGATGACGATTCGATACGGGTGCATGGCCAGCAACGGGCGCTGCTTCCCGGGATGGGTGGTCAGGCGGATATCGTCGTCGGGAGGCGCTCGCTTGTGAGTTACGCGTTCGAGCCGATCCGCGCCATTCGAGAAAATTTCGCGGAGCCGCCCAGGCAATGACCGAAAATGGGGCCCACGGCGAGCGCCACCCCGAATGGCGCTATACCCTCGACGATTTCCATAGTGACGACGGGCCCATGTCGGCCTGCCTCGATCTGGCGCGGATCGGCGCGCGAACCGAGTTGCCGATCCTGATTCTGGGCGAGACCGGCACCGGCAAAACCATGCTCGCGCGAGCCATCCACAACTCTTCCCGCCGCAGCGCCGGTCCGTTCATCTCGTTCAACTCAGCGGCGCTCAGCGAGACGCTGCTCGACAGCCAGTTGTTCGGCCACGAGAAGGGTGCGTTTACCGGAGCCATTCGAAGGGTCAAGGGCAAATTCGAGCTGGCCGACGGCGGCACGCTCTTTCTCGACGAGATCGCCGACATGAGCCCGGCCGCGCAGGCCAAGATTCTCCGGGCGGTGGAATACGGCGAGTTCGAGCGGCTGGGGAGCGAGCAGCTCCTTGAGGCCGACGTGCGCCTCATTTCCGCGACGCACCTGCCGCTCTCGCGGTACCTCGCAACCGATCACTTCAGGAAGGACCTGTTCTACCGGATCAACGGAATCACCCTGAGGCTGCCGTCGCTGCGGCAGCGACCAAGTGACCTGCGCTCGATCATTGCCACCGCCATCGCGACGGCCGGCGCCACGCTGGGCAAGCAGATCGTCGGACTGAGCCGCGAGGCGGCGACCCGATTGCTCACTCACCAGTGGCCGGGCAACCTGCGGGAGCTCCAGCGCGTCATCCACACCGCGGTCGCGATCACCGAGGGTGAGGTGATTCCCCCTGAGGCGATCCTGATCGAGATCGAAGACGCACACGAAGAGGCCGGACCCGCGGGGCATGCCACGGTCGTCGATGGCCTCGGCATCAAGGGATCCCCGTCGTCCGATCTCTCGCTGCACGCGGCCGAGCAGCGGCATATCCGCTCGGTGCTCGATTCGTGTCGCGGGAACAAACGCCAGGCCGCCAGGACCCTCGGCCTCTCGCGGTCGACGCTGGATCGGAAGCTGCACGGGGGGTGATGGCGGACGGGGCGGCGACCGAG
>JBDUEA010000291.1:0-4187 GCA_040002695.1 Gemmatimonadota bacterium
GCGTACATCAAGGGAACCGTCGGCGTCGTGGCCACCGGACCTCGTGGCTCGGCCTGGTCCTCCGATGAGGGCACGACGTGGAAGACGCTCACCGGTCTCAAGGATTACTGGGCCGTCGCCTTTGCGAGCGCACGGAGCGGCTGGCTGGTGGGCGTGGGCGGGAGGATTGTGAAGCTGAGTTTCTGACGGGCGGTGAGCGGTAAGTGGTGAGGGGTGAGCGGGGGGTGGTGAAGGATGAAGGCAAACAAAGGGACTCGGCGGGAGCATCAATCTCCCGCCGAGTCTATCGTGACTGCTACCAGCTTTTCGGGGCGCAGGCGACTTTCATGGTGGCCGCCTGCACATCCTGAAGCGTCCGGCAGGATCCCCACCCGATCACCTTCCAGTCGTCGTGATTCTTGTAGGGCAGGTCCGCCATTCCGTCCGCATGCGGACGGAATGTCACCTGGTTCAGTGAATTCGGGTGACTCGGCGCGTCAGGAATCGAATAGCTCACGGCCGCGCGAAGCCCCACTTCTGCCGGCTGCAGAAGATCCACGCCGAACGCGAACGACCAGACATTGTCGAACCAGGAGTCGAGACCGATCCTCAGATGGCCGCTCGGATCCACGTATGACATCTCCATCCGGACCGGATCAGGGTTTGTCGCTCCCGCCACCGCTGCGGCATACTGAACGTAGAGCACGTAGAGTCTGCCGTAGTTCGTCGGCATTGCGACGGGCGGTGACGAGGGTGGCGCGGCTGGCGGTGTTCCCGGGAAATGCGGGCGCGTCGGTGGACGATGCCCCGGAGGGCGATGCAGCGGTGGACCCGATGTCGAGATCGTGCGCGCCGACGCAAGCGTCGTACTGGCCGGGGGTGTGCCGGTCCACGCGAGCGCCGGGCGGCCTACGCCGGAGCGCATCGGGCCGTATGGAATCCCCAGCCTGGTCCAGCCTCCATGAAACTGCCCCGGAGAGTAGAACTGTACGTAGCCGAAAGTGTCGGTCACGGCCGCGAGCAGGTTCTCAGTTCCGACAACGATTCCCGTGGGGAGTCCCGTGAAGGCCATCGTTGGGGACGCATCGGGATGGATCACCATCGGGTGCCCCGCGAACATCACGGTCTGCTCGGCATTGAACGCGGAGGGGGATCGGTTCCGATAGCGGACGATGTTGTCGCGTCCCTTGTAGCTCAGGATGACGGAGGCGCCATCCCGGGACACCGCCAGCGAAGGCTCGCCGGCCGCGGGTGAGGTGCCTCGGATGTCCGTCATTGATCCCCACACGAAGATTCCGTTTCGATCTTCCACCCAGGTTTCGAACATCGTGCCGTCGGGCCGGATGCCCACGACGAGTATCACGCGCCGGCCGCCGACGAGGATCGTCGCAGCATCGACGCCATCGAGACCCCCTACGTCCATGGTTCCGGGAGTGGAACCGAATGCCGGTGACGGGCAGTCGTCCAGCATCGGGCAGCTGAAGGTCGGGAGCGACCAGGTAAAGGCAAGCTTGCCGTCGAGCGTGACCGAGAAAATCCAGATGTGATCCTCATAGCGAACAACGGCGGGACTGCGCGCGCTCAGCATGTTCACCTGCTGTTCCCCTTCGCGAGTGAACTCGCAGCCGCCGCCATCTCCCGGAAGCAGGTTCGCATATGCCCGGACGGTGGTGCCGGCCGGAGCGAACTGGCCGTCCCGATTCCAGTCCACGCTGCCGCTCGCCGAATCCACTTTGTAGCCCCACTGCGTCCTGAGCGCGTTCAGGAGAGTTCCGCTCGCAGCGTCGATCGCGCCGGTCTCCGGCAGACTGTGGTTGTCGAAAGTCGGGAAGAGGCGGCCATCCGAAAATTCCCGGAGACCGGTGTCGAGATACGCGTAGTTCATGAGGCTCGGATAATTCGGCTTGCAGTTCGGCTCATGGGTTCCGTTGGGTCCGTTGTGGTCGAGGCCGAGCGTGTGTCCGAATTCATGGGACGCATTGCCCGCGTCGGCAAAATTGAATCCGCAGGCGATGCCATAGCCGCACGAGCCTCCTCCGCTCGTGTAGCCCAGCACGTAGTGAAAGATTCCCGCTCTGCCGGGCGACATTTCCGTGGTCCATTCGGCGGGCGTGGGCGGCAGGGAGCCCCCGCTGCCGTCGGGAACCGCGTTCACGGCGTTGTAGCCGTGCCAGTCGCCGTAAATCGTCGCGTCGGAGAGACTCTCGGGGGGCACGCCCGTGTCGAGATGGATACTGATTCCCGGCCGCCGATCGGGGTTGTCCACGCTGACGGAGTGCACCGCGCGGAGGAGCCCGTCCGTCGTCGCGGAATCGCCGTAGATCGCCGCCATCTTCCGCGCAACCGCCGGCATCATGTGCTCGGCAACGTTGTTCTGGCTGTCGGCCAGAGTAAGCCGCCGGAAATCGATTTCGGCGAAGATGTCCTTGTGCCGCGGATCGGCGCCCCAGGTCGGCAGCGCGAGATATTCGTGGACGTTGGCGCCGGCGGCATTCTTGTAGACCGAGGTGTAGCCCAGCACTTCCCACCCATCCCAGAGTCCGTCCCCGTCGGTGTCGCGCGGATCGGCGATGTCTTTGCACTCGGCGCCCGCGACTGAACCGCTGGCCGAGCCGCAGGTGTCGAGCGCGCGTTCGAGAGCGTCACCCAATCCATCGCCATCCGTGTCCTGCCCGGCGTCGTTCCGGTAGACCCGAAGCGGTCCGGTCACGCCCGGAATCCGGGAGCCATAGACGACCAGCACATTCTGGCCGGCGGGAAGCGCAAGCGACGTGCGGGCTCCGGATGAATGAGCGAGGATATCGTTGCCATTGCTGGTCAGGATATAGACGACATGCTGAGTGGCTCCATTGGGCGGAATCACCGCGGACGCGGTTTCTCCCGAGGCGATCCCGCTCATTGGGATCTCCGATCCCATGGAGAACTGGACCCCGGTAGTGAGCAGCTGACCATCCACCCAGATGTCTCCGGTCTCGACCGCGGACGATGAGCGCGATCGGACGACGAGGGTGAGCGGTCCCTGAACCGTGGATGGAACGGACATTGAGGACTGGGCCCCATTCGGCAAGGCGCGTGCGACCTGCGTGCCGGAGGAGCTGAGCAGGTAGAGGACGGGATCCGCCGCGGCTGAGAAGTTGCGAAGTTCTATCACGTGCGGATTGACACTCGTGTGCCAGTGGACACTCACCTCCGCGACAGGGGGGAGGGCGGGCAGCGCGAAGACGCGGGTCTGCGCGGACAGCGATGCGCCCGCGTGCAGCGTGAAACAGAACGTGAAAAGACGAATGGGGGACCGCATGGGAGCCTAGGCCTTGAATATGGGAAATATTCCGGAACACTCGAAAAACTTCTCCTCAGGTTAGATCGTGGAATGGCGTGGTTTCCCGTCAGCGGCCACACCTCGATCCCCGAAAGGGGGTATAACCAGGAAGACCCCATACTGGAGGCCAAATGACCACTGAGACCACCGAGACCATCGAGAAGGAGTTGCTGGACCTCGAACGGCAATACTGGAACGCGATCCGGACACGGGATGTCGAGACTGCGCTTCAGCTGACCGATGACCCGTGTATCGTCACCGGCGCGCAGGGTGCCGGCCGGATCGACCATCGATCCTTCGCGAGGATGCTCAAGGACACGTCGTGGACGTTGCATGAGTTCGAAATCGACAAGGACGCTCAGGTGCACCTGGTTCGCGACGACGTCGCGATCATCGCTTATAAAGTGAAAGAGTCGTTGACGGTGGAAGGGAAGGAAGTTCAGCTCGAGGCGGCCGATGCTTCGACCTGGGTGCGGCAGGGCGGACGCTGGGTGTGCGCCTTGCATACAGAATCGATTGTCGGCGATCCCTTCGGACGAGATCGCAAGAGTCGCTGAACGGTCGGCCACCTGCCACCGCAACTGCGCAAACCGCGGGCACGCGGAGGGCGGGGAGGCCGCCGCGGAGCAAGAGTTTGTGGTGCTGCTTCTCCGCCCGCTCCGCCCGCTCCGCACTTCTCCCCGTCCGCCCGCCATCCTTTCTATCTTAGGTGTTCGGTCTCTCCACTTCACCCCGAGATAGTCGGCCCACTTGCGACCTCCGTTCATACTCGTGGTCACCGGCGCCTCGGGCGCGGGGAAGACGACGCTGGTCCGCGCGGTGGAGGCGCGCGTTTTGCCCGGCACGCGATGCTATTACTTCGATTCGATCGGAGTACCCTCGCCGGAGG
>JBDUEA010000292.1:0-4186 GCA_040002695.1 Gemmatimonadota bacterium
CCGAGAGTTCCGCTTTTTCGAGCGCTTTCTGCACCCGGTCGGGGTCGGGTGTCGCGAGGTGACCGCCGATCGAAAACAGGTCGCGTTGGATCGACTGCATCAACTCGTCGTAAAACTCAATCGGCTCGGTCGCACGCGCGACGCCGATGGCGGAGTTGAGTTCGTCGACGTCGCCGTAGGCCGAAACCCGAGGATGATCCTTCGGCACCCGACCGCCGCCGAAAAGACCGGTCTCGCCTTCGTCTCCGGTGCGTGTATAAATCTTCATGGCCGGGAAGATGGGGCAGAGAAGCGCGGGAGGCCAGTCCGTACCGAGGGTGCCGATGGGAAACGGCTATCGCTCGATGCCGTACAGCAGCACGTCGTCGATCTCCTCCTCCCATACCGTGCCCAATACCCGCATGCCCACCTTTTCCGCGACCCGTTTCGAAGCCGCATTCCATGGAGGCACGCTCGCGCACACGCGCGACACCTCCGGGTGTGCCAGCGCCCAGAGGACGAGAGCTCGCGTGGCTTCCGTCGCGATCCCCCGACCGTCCGACTCCGGGTACGTCGCATAGCCGATCATCACGGCACCATCGGCGTCCGGCGGACCGCCGAAGCCGAGTGCGCCAACGACTCGCGCGGTCCGCTCTTCGACCACCAGCCAGCTCCACCACCCTGCTTCTTGCGGAAATGCACGGAGTCGGTCCCGCACCATCGGCAGCACATCCTCCATCAGCGGCGGCGGGCGGAGAGGCGTGGGGAAGCGGACGCCGCTCAGCGTCGCGAGCCGCTCCTCATTTCCCGAGAGCAGCGCGTCGATCGCCTCGGGGAGGAACACCCGAAGTGAAAGTCGCTCTGTCTGGATCGGAGGAATGGTCACAGCTGCTTCCCGGAAGTCCGCCTCATCGATGCTGAGCAACGAATCGGCCGGTGAATATCATGGCGGACAGATCAAGTTCCTGAATTTCGGCGGAAATTTCGATCCGGCCCCGGCCGCGCCGGCGAAGCGCGTCCAGGAAATCCCCGACTCGATCCGGATCGGGACGCCGTGTTCGTGCCGTGAAGTCGCGCGTCACGGGACGAAGATATTGCACCGAACAGTCCTGCAGCACGATATCCGAGGGCGGTTGTTGATCTTCCATGGCCATGAGCCAGACCAGACTCCATCCGGCCAGCGTGGCGGCGGAGTTGAGGCTGCCGGCGAACGCGGTTCGCATCTGATTGACGTTGAGCGCCAGAGGGGCGCCGAGGGCGAGCGTCGAGCCGTCATACGATTCGAGCGTGATGCCTGCATGTCGCGCTGCCGGGATTTCGCTACGCAGTATGTCGCGGAGCTGGATCAGCAACTCGTCTCGATCGATCCGGGTCACGCCACCACGCCGCCCGAAGCGGCTCGGTGATTCGAAGCTGAACCGAAGTCGTCGTCCCGGCTCATGGGTGGTGCGTTCCGCCGACACCCTGTGACCGTCCGGGCCCGAGCGCACCGAGCATTTCGGCAATCCTGGTGAACTTGAGACGCGGCCGCCCCGCGGCCGCGCCGAGCGAGCGTTCCAGCGCGTCGAGGGCGCGCCAATCATCAAAACTCACGACGCGGGTGCCCCGCTCGGCGAGGAGCCGGTGAATGCCCGCGCGTCCAGCCTCGACGACGACCGGCAGTCGGCCTGCCCCCGCGTCTTCGAGCAGCGCCTCGACCGTTTCGACCGCATCCGGCTTGTTGGTGCCGATGACTCCGCTCGGCCCCCGCTTGATCCATCCCACGGCATACTCTCCAACACTCGGCGCCCCAGAGGGCGATAGCACACGACCCGCGGTATTCGGCATGATGCCGCTACGCGAATCGAACGGGACACCCGGAACCCCGACGCCGAGATACCCGACTGAGCGGAAGACGAGACCCGCGGAGAGCATCTCGGTTTCTCCTGTCGCCTCCGCGCGTAAATCGGCGTTGGTGCCAGGGACCAGCCGGTTCTTGCCTAGCAGCACTCGCTCTACGCGACCCGACCCATGCAATTCGAGCGGTGATACAAAGAATCGGACGTGAATTCTCCGTGGCTTGCCCGAGCGCGGAATCGTGGCGAGGTGCTCCAGCGTGCGCAGGTTCTTCTCCGCCTCCCGCTCCTCTGTCTCGGCGAGATATTTGAGAGTGTGCTCGTCGAGCTCCAGCTCCGCTGGGGAAACCACGATGTCGGCGCCGATGAGCTCGCCGAGTTCCTTGATTTCCGGATTGGTGAACGCCGCCTGCGCGGGCCCGCGGCGTCCGAGCATGTAGATGTCGCGCACCTTGCTCTCTCGGAGCGCCTCAAGAGCGTGCGGGGCGATGTCGGTCTTGACGAGCTCGTCCACCGTGCGCGCGAGGACCCGCGCGACGTCGATGGCGACATTACCCATCCCGACCACGACCACGCTCTCCTGCGAGAGGTCGAACGTCCGATCACGGTAGTCCGGATGCCCGTTATACCATCCGACAAACTCCGTGGCCGCGTGACTGCCCGCAAGCAACTCACCCGGGACGCCGAGGGACCGGTCCGCAGGCGCGCCGACGGCATAGATGATCGCGTTGTAGTGCCGGCGTAGCTCGTCACGCGTCAGATCCTCCCCGATGGTGACGTTCCCCAGGAAGCGGAATCCAGGGTGCGAGGCGATCCGATCGTAGATTCGGGTGACGGATTTGATCTTCTGGTGGTCGGGCGCGACACCACCGCGCACCAGCCCGAAGGGCGTAGGGAGCCTGTCGAACATGTCGATTTCGACGGCGGCATCCTGTTTCTGGAGCGCCTCGGCGGCATAGAACCCGGACGGTCCGGAGCCGATAATCGCGACGCGAAGCGGAGAAGGGGCGGATCCGTTGGCGGTCATGCGGACAACTTAACCGATCAGTCCTCGATTATCCCGCCCGCGGCGGATAAAAAAACTCGAGTGTCGCGGTGCCGGACCGAATGGCGTCGAGCCGGAGTCCGAGCGCGCCGCTTTTCGGGAAATCGATCGCAGCCTGGTCGCGATCGCCGGTGAGGAGCAGCGATGCCAGCTCCGAGAGCCAGGGCTCATGACCCACGAGAGCGATCACAGCGTCGGGAGGCTGGGAACCGATCGCACGGCTGATGCGGGAAAGCTCCGGACGCTCGGCCAGCTCTGGGGCGGGTCGAGGCGGCAGCGACGGCGATAGAGCCTCCGCTGTTATTTCCGCGGTTTCCCACGCCCGGGTCCAGGGACTGGAGAGGATCAGGTCGGTTTCGAGCTTTCGCTTGCGCAAAAACTTACCGACGCGGGCATGGACCTCACGTCCGTGGTCGGTGAGCGGCCTCAGCGTGTCGTCGGGGTAGCGGTTGGGACTGTGCTTCCCGGCGTCGGCGTGTCGAATGAGGAGCAGCAGCATGGGAGCGGTTAGCGGTTAGGGGTGAGCGGTGCGTCGGGACATTGGCGAGAAATCTCTCGTCTGTTCTCCTTATGCCATCCTGCTTACCCCGCACAGCTCATTTCTTCTTCGCCGCTCCGGCACCTGCCCCTAGGGCCACGACGACGCTGTCGATCTGGTGAAGCATCGCGTTGTAGGGCTGAATGTGATTGTTCGCCTCCACTGAAAACGTCAGCGTCCTGCCATTCGCAATCTCGATGAAACCGGAAAGAGTATTCACGCGCGAGATGCTCCCCGTCTTTGCGTGAACCATTCCCTCGAGAGGTGTTCCCACGAAGCGATCGTGCAGCGAGCCGGTCTTTCCCGACTGCGGCAGTCCGGCAGCGAAGACCGGATAGTGCGGGTGGTGATGGATGAATCGCAGCACCCTGGTGAAGGTCAGCGGGGAAATGAGATTGGTGCTGGAGAGTCCCGATCCGTCGCTCAGGCTGAACTGCGTCGAGTCCGCGCCAATCGAGTCGATCAGGAATCGCCGCTCCACGGCGATACCCTCGTCCCACGAACCGCCTTTGCCGAACTTGCGACCTACCTGCTTGAGCAGCATTTCCGCGAACCAGTTCTGGCTGGTGTTGAGGATCGGGAAGACCCAGTCCCTGAAGGGGCGGGAGGTCACTTCCGCCAGTGCGGAAGTGGTCCGTGCGGCCCGATACAGCAGCGAGTCGGTGGTGGAGCGCGTCGTTCCAGTGACCGAGATGCCGCGCTCGGAGAGGGCCTGCCGGAATGCGCGAGCGGTGAACAGGTTGGGGTCCGGCAGCGCAAAATATTCCGTGCCTCCCTTGCTGCTGCTCG
>JBDUEA010000293.1:0-4164 GCA_040002695.1 Gemmatimonadota bacterium
GTCGCGGGTCGCGGGTCGCGGGTACGCGCCTCAACATTACGTTCCCATGCGGTTCTGGTACAGCCGACCGGCAATCGCTGCCCGCTTACCGCTTACTGCTTCCAGCTCACCGCTACCTGTACGTCACCACGCCCGTCGCCTTGAAGGCGGCGTAGACGGTTCGGCCCGGACGGAGCGCCATGCTTTCGACGGCCTGCCGCGTCACCTCGGCGACGAGCGGGGGTTCGGTCGAAATGATCACCCGAACCCGCTCACCGAACGGCGGCTCGGGAACCAGCTCCGCGATCGGGCCGTGCATCACGTTCTGCGCACTGCCGACTGGCGAATCGAGGGAGAGCATGACTTCTCTCGGGTTCACCGCCAGAAAGAGCTCTTCGTCGCCGCCGGGGTCGACCACGCGAAGTAGTCCTCCCGCCGTCTTGACGCACGCGAGTCCTCCGACTTCCCGACTGACAATCCTCCCTTGATAGAGGTTCACCCCCATGAACTCCGCGACGTACGGAGTCCTCGGATGCTGAAGTAGATCGTCCCGCAGGCCGCGCTGCGTTATGCGTCCCGCCTCGACGACCGCGATCTGATCGCCGAACAGCATCGCTTCCAGGGGACTGTGGGTGACGTACACCGTCGTGCAGTGCAGCTCGCCAAGGAGCTTGCGAAGCTCGGTCCGGATCTGACGGCGGGTTTGCAGGTCAAGGGCGGAGAGTGGCTCGTCGAGGAGCAGCAGCTTTGGCTCGAGGACCAGCGCACGCGCCAGTGCCACGCGCTGCTGCTGGCCGCCGGAGAGCTCCGCCGGGCGGCGCGCGCCCAGTGCGTGCACGCCCAGGCGCGCCAGCATGGCGCTCGCGGAGAGTCGCGCCTCCACTTCACGTGTGCCTGCGGCGCGGAGTCCGAACGCGACGTTGTCGAGCACCGTGCGGTGGGGAAAGAGCGCGTAGTCCTGCGCGACGTACCCGATGGGCCGAAGGTGAGGTGGCGTGCTTCGCGCCGAACCGCCGAACCAGTCCTCGCCGTCGAGGTTGATCGCGCCTCGGTCGGGATCTTCGAGTCCGGCGAGCAGCCGGATGAATGTCGTCTTCCCCGCCCCGCTCTCACCGGCGAGTACGAGCGTGGCACCCGACGCGAGCTCGACCTCGACGTCGAGGACGAACGCGCCGCGGTGTTTAACGACCGCGGCGGAAAGCAAGTATTCCTCGTGTGATCGTGACGCCCGGCAGCACGCGCAATCCGAGCAGGATGACAAGAGAGACGGCCAGCAGCAGGACGGACAGGGTGACGGCGGCATCGACGTCGCTCTGGAGCGCCACATACACTGCGAGCGGCATCGTCTGGGTCCGCCCCGGAAGGTTGCCCGCGAAAGTGATGGTTGCGCCGAACTCGCCCAGCGCCCTGGCCCAGCCCATCGCGGCGCCGGCAAGCAGCGAGGGAGCGCTGAGCGGCAGGGTCACGTGCAGGAAAGTGTAGAACGGCGAGGCGCGGTGCGTCGCCGCCGACTCGAGATAGCGCGGTTCGACGGAAAGAAAACCGGCCGTGGCCGAGGAGACGAAGAAGGGTGTCGCGACATAAAGCTGAGCGACGATGACGGCGAGCGTGGTGAATGGCAGCGACAGGCCGAACATCCGGAGCACACCGCCGGCCAGCCCGGCGCGACCAAAGGCGAGCAGCAATCCGACGCCCGCGACGGTCGGCGGGAGCACCATCGGTACATCGATCAGCAGCTCGAGCAGCCGCTTTCCCCGGAACTCCCGTGTCGCGAGCAGGTGCGCGACCGGCAGACCGAGGAGCACGACCGCCGCCGTGGAGCAAGCGCTGGTGAAGAGACTCAGTCGGAGCGCTTCCAGCACCTCCGGCTGCCCGAGCCTGGCGAGGAGAGTGGCCGGTGGCACGCGGATGACGAGCGCCGCGAGGGGCAGGCCGAGGAGGAGTACCAGCAAGGAGCCCGCGAGCACGACGATGCCTCGCGCCGCGAGTTGCCCTATTTCCAGAGAGAGAACCGCCGTCCGCCGGGAGGCCAACGAATTCAGCGCGGCTTCGGTGGCACCGGTGATCCTGCCTTGGCCTCGACGCCGAGGAATCCATGTCGCTCGAGCACCGACTGTCCCTCCGCCGAAAGCACGAGATCGACGAAGCCGTCGGCCAGCGCACGTTGCGCCGAATTCCGGATCGTGGCGATGGGATAACTCGCGAGCACGTTGGACTCCTCGGGAATGTCCAGGACTTTCAGATACCGCGATACCGCCGGCGTCACATCCGATCGATAGACCATTCCGGCATCGGCTTCTCCCAGCTGCACCTTGGTAACGACCGACTTCACATTCTCCTCCTGCGATACGACGTTGGCGAGCACCCGTCGCCCATAGTCGGCCTCGAACCCCGTGGAGGCCGAGAGCTTCTGGAGCACCTCACGGCTGTACCGGCCGGCCGGAACCGCGTCAGCCGCGAGCACGAGTTTGATTCCACGACCGCTCAGCTGCGCGAGCCGATCGATGCGAGCCGGATTGCTGGCCGGTACGATGACAACGAGGCGGTTACGCGCAAAGATCTGCGGTTCAGCGGCAAGGAGCTGTTTCTCCTGCACCGACTTCATCCAGCGATCGTCCGCCGAAGCGAAGACATCCGCCTCGGCGCCCTGCTCGAGCTGGGCGGCGAGCTGCTGTGAGCCCGCAAAATTGAAGCGAACGGTCAGGCCGGGATGCCGCTGCTCCATCAGTCGTCCCAGCTCGCCGAATGATTCAGTAAGTGAGGCCGCGGCGAACACGGTAAGCTGATCCTTTGAAGGCGTCGTAGCGTGAAACGCATGGTGTGCGCCATCGGAAACTGGGAACGTACCCAGGAGGAGTGCCACGATCGCCAGACGATGATTCGCGAGGGACGGCATGCTCGTGCGATTCCGCATTGCGGTCATCCCTTTCCAATCATGACTTCGGTGGACTTGATGACGGCGAAGACCTCGTCGCCCTTCTTGAGATGTAGCCGCTTGACCGATGAGCTCGTGATGACGGATACCAGCTCCTGGTCGCCGATCTGAACCTTCACTTCGGCCATGACCCCGGCCACCTGAACCCCGACGATGCGGCCCCGCAACTGATTTCTGGCGCTGAGCTCTACGGAGTGGCTCACGTCAGGCTCAGCCTTGAGATGGAGCAACGCTTCGACCCGACGACGCGAGAAGAGCCATTTTCGCCCGACGCGTACCGCCGGGAGTTTTCCAGCCCGCGCCAGACTCTGCACCCGTTTGACGTTGAGGTGCAGAATCGCGGCGACCTCAGATGCACTCAATGTATCCATATAGTCCCCTATAAGACCTTTTCGCCAATCAATTGTTGCCTAATATATTCTCCCCTTCCACCTTCAGTCAGCCCATCCCTGATATTCGCGCAGGGGTGCCGGGCCCATCCAGCCACCGCCACATCAGAGAGTACTTCATGCCGACGCGCCTCGTCGCTGGTCCTTGTTTGCTCGTGCTCCTCATCCCACTGTCGATTCGAGCACAGCAACCCGCGCCGGCTTCGTCCGCCCCGCCCGCGGCACCATCGACCGCGCCAACCGTCAAGGTCACTGGGTATCTGCAGGCCCGTGAGACCTACCAGAACAAGGTTGGGCTCACCGGCACCATCAATCGTGCCCGGGTCAACATTGAGGGCACGCTGCCCGGACATTTCTCCTGGCGGATCCAGCCGGAGTACGAAGTACCGGGCACCGCAGGCGCCAAGGCGACCGTCAGTCTCCGGGACGCGTTTGTCCGCTGGAATCTTTCGAGCTGGACGGTGACCGCCGGACAGTTCAAGACGCCCTTCACGCGCGAGTTCATTGCCTCGATCGCGGTCATTGAAACCGCGGATCGCGCCACGGTCGTGGACTCGCTCGCGCCCAAGCGCGACATCGGCGTGATGGGCGAGTATGCCTTCGGCTCTACCGGCACCCTCGCACTCGGCGTCTTCAACGGCGAAGGCCAGAACAGCGTCAACAACAGGGACACCACGGTACTCGTCGTGAGCCGAGGCACCGTGCGGCCGATCCCACAGGTGAGTCTCGGGGCGAACATCGCTTACTACCGGGCGGACAGCACTCGCTATGGGTTCGACGCGGCATTCGAGCAGCGCGGCCTGACGCTCAAGGGCGAATACATCTGGGAGCACCGCAAGGCGAAGAGTCCCGAGGACAACG
>JBDUEA010000294.1:0-4099 GCA_040002695.1 Gemmatimonadota bacterium
CCGGCGCGTGTCCCTCGACGCCATCGGGAGCCCAGACGTAGTGGGAATAGAACTCATCAATGAGGAGCGAGCATTGAAGCTCGCGCGCCAGCCGGACCCAGCTTTCCAGCTCCGCTCCCTGGATGACCCTGCCGGTAGGGTTGCACGGATTCGAAAGGAGTAGCGCCGAGAGACCTCGGCCGGTGATTTCCCGTCTGAGGTCATCAGCGCTGAAGTGGTAGCCGCCCGCGCCGTCCAGCAGGATCGGAATCGCGGTGAAGAGCTTGAAGATGTCGAGCAGTTCCTCGTAAGCCGTGTAGTCGGGGAGGAAATGACCAAGATTGATCTGTCCGAGCGCGGCTACCGCGCGAGTGAGCGAGGCCCGTCCGCCTCCACAGATGCAGACATTTCTGTCGGTGTACTGTGACTGTTTTCCCTGCCGGTAGAGCTTGTTGTACAATTCGGCGACCGCGGTGCGCAGTTCAGGAAGTCCAGGTACGGGGGCATAGTCCTGATCTTCGAGATCGATGCCGATGCTGGTCACTCGAGGCGGCGCTCCGGGGAGCGCACCGGTCTCCGGCTGACCCTGACCGAGGTTGCACCAATCGGGGTGCATGTGCCGATAGCCCAGCCTCGTCGCCTCGGCCATCACAAAGATGACCCCGGTGAAGGGGACCGAGCGGAATCCGGGAATGGTGGGGGAGTTCATCGGCGCATAATAGCGATCCCGGGCTGTCCCGACCACAATTCGAAAGTCTCATGGGTTTCCGGCGGCGACAATCGATCGTTGCGGTGTACTCACTGAAAACTTCGGGAGAATTCACTTGCTTCCAGACAGTCTCGCCTCCCCCGTCTGGCTGCTCGCGGGCCTTGGCAGTGCACGCGCGGTCTGGCTCACCTGGGACGGTGGCATGGTCACCTGTTCCGATGCCGACTCGCTGGTCTTCTCGGTGCCCGTTCAGGAGCTCCGGCACGTCCGGTTTCCCTGGTACTACTTCGGACGAGGTCTCAAGGTTCGGGTCCGGGCGACCGAGTATCGGCTCTCGTTCATCCGGCCCGGCGCTTCGAGCTACGCGATACCGCGGATGCAGCTGGCTGGCGGCGCCGAGCAGCCGACCGTCGTAGCGGTTCGGGATGTCGTTCAAACGGTCGAGGAAGGTCGCGCGGCGTGGCGCTCCTGGAGGGAAAAACTGCGGGGCGGGTGAACGGGGCAACGATTCGGAGGGGGAATCTCCAGCGTGGCGCTTCAGAACGGGAAGAACCGGGGCACTCGCCTTCGATAATTTTCATAGTCGGGAAATTTCGCGAGCAGTTTCCGCTCTTCCGCGCCGCTCTTCGCACCGAAATAGAGCATCGTGAGCCAGCCGACGAGCAGTGCATCCCTCCAGTTGGTCCACCAGAGCATATATCCGGCGACGACCAGAATCACTCCCGTGTAGATAGGGTGACGGATACGCGCGTAGATCCCGGACTGGATCAACCGCCCGTCGTCCACCGGCTTCGTCGCCGGAGTGAGATTCCTGCCGAGCGCGAGCGCGCCGAAGATCCCTACGACGAGCCCGGCGGTCGCGACGACGAGGCCGAGGTGTCGGAGCCAGCGCGGGTCCATCTGGCCGAGCAGTGGGTCGAGTGGCCCGAGGTTGAGCGCCGCAAGCAGCGGAGCTCCGACTGCGACGAGGAGCAGGAGAACGAGTTGTCCCCAGACCCAGGGATCGTTGAGGGCAGCCATCAGTCGGCGGATGGTGGCCATTGGATCGGTTTCGTCAGTGCCCACTTGTTGGGCGGTAGATGAGCGGGGGAAGAGTCATGGAGATGCCGTCGAGAAGTGATTACTGGCGTGCTCCGCGAGGTGCGAGCGAGGACGCGCCGGGCGAGACTCGATCGGGCTTGGAAGTGACCGGATCGCGTGAAACTGACCGCGCCGGTGGACCGGGGACCCCCCCGCTTTCAATATCGCCCCTTTCCAGTCGTATGCGGGAACCCGAATACTCCGGGATGGATCGTTTCCCCGCCGCGAGTCGCCTTACGGTCATGTTCTCGGTCCGTCCGTTCCCCGTCTTCGATTTCCCGGTTCACCGCGGAGCCGCGGAGGACTCCTCCCGTCTCCCAGCATGACTTCAGGCGTCGGGCTTCTCCAATTCCAGCGTAGAGGCGCAGAGGACGCAAAGGAGGACGGGGAGAAAACGGACTGACGTGGAAGATGCGATGGCTTGCGGACTTTGAGATTGCCACGTCGGCGGCGCTGCCGCCTCCTCGCAATGACAGCGCGCGTGGTTGATCTTCGCAACGCCGCTTCCCGCTTCCCGCTTCCCGCTTCCCGCTTCCCGCTTCCCGCTTCCCGCTTCCCGTTTCCCGTTCCCCGTTCCCTCTCCTCCAACCCCTAACCCCTAACCCCCAAAACCTTATATTCCTGCTCGTCCGCACCCTGATATCCACCCTCCCTGGAGTGACCCCGTGTCGCAGATCGTCCCCCGACGACACCAGCGGGAGCTCCCGCTCGACCAGCTCATTCTCACCGATCCACCCGGCAGTGAAGCCCTCGAAATGGACGTGGTCTTCGTCGGCGGTGGCCCCGCCGGACTCGCCGGCGCGATCGAGCTGGCCCGGCTGGTGAAGCAGGACCAGGAATCCGGCGGCGGCATGGCCGATCTGAACATCGCCGTGCTCGAGAAAGCCGGCAGCCTCGGCGAGCACAACCTGTCGGGAGCCGTCGTGAACCCCCGGGCCTTCCGCGAGCTCTTTCCCGGGACGCCGGATGCGGATTTTCCCTTTCGTCAGCCGGTCACGAAAGAGTCGGTCTATTTCCTGACGCCGGGCAACGCGACGCGCATTCCGACGCCACCCACGATGCACAACAAGGGCTACTTCACGGCCTCGATCTGCGAGATCGTCCGCTGGCTTGGAGAAAAGGCCGAGGCGGCGGGAGTGAATCTCTTCGCCGGATTTCCAGTCGACGCGCTGCTGGTGGAGGACCGCATAGTTCGAGGCGTCCGCACCACACCGTCGGGACTCGACCGTGAGCGGAATCCCACCGGATCATACGCCGAGCCGACTGATCTCACGGCGAAGATCACGGTGCTGTCGGAGGGCACTCGGGGGACGCTTTCCCAGGCGTACTACCAGTGGCAGGGGATCACCAGCGAGAATCCCCAGATCTTCGCGCTGGGCGTGAAGGAGCTTTGGCAGGTGAAGCGTCCGCTCGATCGCGTCATCCACACGCTCGGCTGGCCGCTTCCGACCGATGCATTCGGCGGCAGCTGGATGTACCCGTTCGGCGCCGACCAGATCTCCCTCGGTCTCGTCGTCGGTCTCGATTACCGCAACGCCAATCTCGACATCCACGTGATGCTGCAGCGGATGAAGCAGCATCCGCTCTTCAAGGAGTATCTGCAGGGCGGGGAACTGCTCGAGTGGGGAGCGAAGACGATTCCGGAGGGGGGATTCCACGCGTTGCCCGCGCGACGCCATGGCGACGGGCTCCTGATCGTCGGCGATGCGGTCGGACTGGTGGATGTGCCTTCACTCAAAGGCATTCACTACGCGATGCAGTCCGGCATCTACGCGGCGCGCGCGGCGTTCCGCGCGCTCAAGGCAAACGACGTTTCCGCCGCGGGACTCGCCGATTACGACCGCATGGTGGATGAGAGTTACATCGCGAGCGACATGTACAAGACCCGCAACATGCGGCTGGCGTTCAAGGACGGGCTGGTGATGGGCGGCATCAAGGCGGGCCTGATGACCGTGAGCGGTGGGCGGTTTCCCGGTGGCCGGATCCCCATGCATGCGGACGCCGAGGCGGTGCGGACTGTGGGGCCGGTCGAGCCGTTCGTCCCCGACAACGTCCTCACGATCAGCAAAGTCGATGCGGTGTTCAAGTCCGGCAACGCTACGCGCGATACTATCCCAATCCACCTGCTGGTCGGGAAAGACATCACGGGAGAGGTCGCGGATTTCTACAGCCATGTCTGTCCCGCCGGCGTCTATGAGCGCGTCGGGGACGAGTTGCGGATCAATGCCCCGAACTGTGTGGACTGCAAGGCCACTGACGTGCTCGGTCCCCGCTGGACGCCGCGTGAAGGTGGCAGCGGGCCGAAGTATCGGGGGATGTGAAGTACTGAGT
>JBDUEA010000295.1:0-4094 GCA_040002695.1 Gemmatimonadota bacterium
GGATCGATGCGGATACCGATGGAGCGTTCATGATTCTTTCTCGCGAGGTGCGCGGCGTCTCGATTTTCGAGCGTCGCATCGGCGAAGGGCCCGAGGTCGTCGTGCTGCATGGCGGACCCGGAGCGGATCATGGATATCTGCTGCCGGGGTTCGACGCGCTCGCCCGCGGCCGCACACTCGTCTACTACGATCAGCGTGGAGGAGGACGCTCGCCAGTGCCGCGCGAGGTTCCGGTCGGATGGCGCGAGCACGTTGCCGACCTCGAGGCGCTCCGCCTGATCTGGGGACTCGAACGCCTTACTCTCGCGGGCTACTCCTGGGGCGGGATGCTCGCGATGCTGTATGCGCTCGAGCATCCGTCCCGCGTCGAGCGGCTCGCACTGGTCTCACCGGCGGCCGCCACGCGGGAAGCGCGCGCCGAATTCGAGGCTCGCTTCGCGGCGCGCTCGCTTACGCCCGCGCTGCAGGCAGAGCGCAAGGCGCTAAGGGAGAGCGGGCTGAGAGAGCGGGATCCGGTGGCGCATCAGCGCCGCATGTTCGAGCTCGCGGTCGCGGGATATTTTCACGACCCCGCCTGCGCGCACGATCTCACCCCGTTCCGTGTTACCGAGCGGACCCAGAAGGAAGTCTGGGCGAGTCTGCGAGGCTTCGATCTGCTGCCTGGTCTCCGAGAACTTTCAGTTCCGGCGCTGGTTGTCCACGGCGATGACGACCCGATCCCGCTCACCTCCGCCCGCGCCACTGCGGAGGCGCTCCGCGCGAAGCTGGTGGTGCTGCCGGACTGCGGGCACGTGCCGTACGTCGAGGCGTTCGATGGGTTCGTCAGTGCGCTTGATCCCTTCCTCCCCGCCCTACCGTCGCCCAGCCGCGCCGGCTGAGCCTCGGGCCGGCAGCCGACCTGGTTTCGTTTCTGCGGTTTACTGGCTTCCGGATCGCGGTTACGCTTGTCCATCATGGCCTCCCGCACCACACCCTTCAAGCTGGTCTTCGGTACCCTCGCGTCCGAGCGTTTTCCCGAGATTCGCGCCTCCCTCGAGGCGGCGAAGCTCGACCCCCACGACCTCGATGCCTTCATTCTCGATCGCGAGGTCGTGCGGCTGCTCCGCGAGATGGTGCCCGACGAGGGCGTCGGTGCAGCGGTACGCGAGCACGCGGCGCTGCTCCATCATGCCTACCTCTACTGGCTCGAGGGTGGCTGGCTCTTCCGCCTCTCGCGAGAAGCAGCGGTGAGGCTCCTCACTCAGAGCTCTTCCCTGCCCCCTCCGCCGAGCGCGGGGGCTCCGCGCGCCTACTACATTCAGTTCCCCGAACGCCTGGTCTGGGCGGAGATCACCCCCGGCGAGCCGCACGAGCCGCTGGACGGCTTGTTCGTCCGCCCCTGGCCGACCGGCGGCTATTTCATTCTCGCCATCTTCGGGCTGCATCCGGGCCGGGAAGGATTCAGCGTGGTGGATGTCGATGGCCACGTTCCCGAGGCACTGGAGCGGCGCGATGGCTCGGCGCTCTATGCACCGGTGCTCCCAGGTGGCGCCGCCGCGGGACTCTTTTCCATTATCGGTGAAGACGAGCTGCTCGCCCTCGGCGAACGCACTGTTCCTCTGGTGACGGCCGCCGCCGCGCGCGCGGATCACACTGAACCGCACCAGGTCATCGAGGTCGCATGATGGACAAGAAGGGCGTCGCGCGGGTGCTGGAGCAGATCGGCTCGCTGATGGAGCTCAAAGGCGAGAACACCTTCCGCGTCCGCGCGTTCAGCACCGCCGCGCGCAGCATCTCGGGGCTCGCCGGCGAGCTCCAGGATGCGATTACCGACGGCACGCTCGCCGAGACCAAGGGCATCGGCCCCGCCACACTGCAGATCGTCACAGAGCTTGTGAACACCGGTCGCTCGACCGTGCTCGAGGAGCTGCGCGAGCAGGTGCCGCCCGGCCTGCTCGAGATGCTGCAGATCTCGGGACTCGGCGTCGCCAAGATCCGCCAGATCCACGAGACGCTCGACATCGACTCGTTGCCCGAGCTGGAGGCCGCCGCGCGTGACGGCCGTCTCGCGAAGTTGCCGCGCTTCGGCGCCAAGACCGCGGATAACATCCTCAAGGGGATCGCCTTTCTCCGCCAGGCGGTCGGCTTCAAGCTCTCGCATCATGCGGCGGAAGAGGCGGCGGGGCTTCAGCGCGCGTTCGAGCGGCTGCCAGGCGTCCTCCGCGTCATCGTCGCAGGCGAGGTCCGGCGTCGCTCCGAGGTGGTGCGGGACCTGATCTTCGTGCTCATCGCCGATGTCCCACCCACCGAGATCTTCAACCGCCTCGCTCAGCTGCCGGATGTAAAGGAGTTCGCGGGCCAGGACGACCGCCGGGTGACCTTGCACCTGGCTGGCGGGGGGACGGCGCAGGTTGTGGTCACTACGCCCGTGAATGCGGGGGCGGTGCTGGTCCAGGCCACGGGCAGCGACGCGCACCTCGTCCTGCTCGCCGAGCGCGCGGCGGTGCGCGGGCTCGCACTCAACGGCGCGGCCATCTGGCGTGGCAGCGAGTTCGTGCCGACCGTGGATGAATCGGCGTTCTACGCGGCGCTTGGCCTGGCCGAGATTCCGCCCGAGATGCGCGAAGGAAACGGCGAGATCGAAGCTGCGGCGGCCGGCTCCATGCCGGTACTGCTCGAGCGCGGAGATCTCCGCGGCTTCCTGCACTGTCACACGACCTATTCGGACGGGACCAACAGCGTCGAGGAGCTCGCGATCGCCTGTCGGGAGGCCGGGTACGAGTATGTCGGGCTCACGGATCACAGCCAGGCGGCCGCCTATGCGGGCGGGCTCAAGCCTGAGGATCTCGCCCGCCAGAGTGATGAGATCGACGCGGTAAACGCGAAGCTCAAGGGGATCCGGGTTCTCAAGGGGATCGAAGCTGATATTCTGGCCGACGGCCGCGTGGACTACGATCCGAAAGTGCTCGAGCGTCTCGACTTCGTGATCGGTTCGATCCACAGTCGCTTCAGCATGTCCGAGAAGGAGATGACCGCACGGATGCTCGCGGCGATAGACAATCCCTTCCTCGCGATCATCGGCCATCCAACCGGGCGCCTCCTGCTCTCGCGTGACCCGTATCCGGTGGACATGGAGGCGGTGCTCGCCAAGGCGGCGGCCAGGGGTGTGGCGGTGGAAATCAACGCGGACCCACACCGGCTCGACCTCGACTGGCGCCTGCTCCGCCGGGCAAAGGAGCTGGGGACCGTGATCTCGATCGGCGCGGATGCGCACAGCATCGCGGGCATCCGGAACGTGGATTACGGCGTGGGGATCGCGCGGAAGGGATGGCTGGGGCGCGACGACATTCTCAACACCCGTCCGGTCGAGGGCTTCCTTGCGCACGTGCGGAAGCGGCGGGAATCATGAGAAACGCAAAGAAGGAGCGGCCCGTCCCGAAAGCAGCACCCGCGACCAGAAAGGCCAAGGCGACTCCAGCGAAGCCTTCGAAGAAAACCACGGCTCCTCCGGCCCGGCGCAAAGGCGGCATGGAGCCCGCGTCCGCCCGAGCGGCGCGCGCGCTGGAGATTCTCCGGCGTCTCAAGCGCGCGTATCCCGACGCGTCGTGCGCGCTCGTGCACCAGGATGCCTATCAGCTCATCGTCGCCACGATCCTGAGCGCACAGTGCACCGATGCCCGGGTGAACATGGTGACTCCGGCGCTCTTCGCGAAATATCCGTCGCCCGGGGCTCTGGCTCGTGCGCGCCAGCCGGACGTCGAAGCAATCATCAAGTCCACCGGCTTCTTCCGCAATAAGGCGAAGAACCTGATCGCGATGGCGCAGGCGGTCGTGGCGGAGCATGGCGGTGAAGTGCCGCGCACCATGGAGCAGCTGCACGCGCTGCCCGGCGTCGGCCGCAAGACCGCGAACGTCGTGCTCGGCAACGCCTTCGGGATCAACGAGGGAGTGACGGTGGATACGCACGTCGGGAGACTCAGTCTCCGACTGCGGTTGACGCGACACGACGATCCGGTGAAAGTCGAGCAGGACCTGATGGAGCTGATTCCGCGGGAGGACTGGACGCTGATCTCCCATCTCCTGATTTTTCACGGCCGCCAGATCTGCATTGCCCG
>JBDUEA010000296.1:0-4083 GCA_040002695.1 Gemmatimonadota bacterium
CTTCTGTCATTGCGAGGAGGGAGCACAGCGACCGACGAAGCAATCTTTGGCCGCACAGCACTGTCATTGCGAGGTGGCAATCTCATGAGAAGATCATCGCATGAGATTGCCGCGTCGGCGGCTGCGCCGCCTCCTCGCAATGACAGAAGTTGCGTAGCTTCGCCCGCCTTCCCTTCCCCACCGTTTGTCCGCCTAGTCCGCTTTTCGTCCACCAGTGGGATTCGCACCCACGACCGTCGGATTATCGATAACCCAGTGCCTGCGGCCCGTTGCCGGGCGAGTGATCGGCACGGGAATGTCCGCTGCTCTACTAACTGAGCTACGGTCTCCTTCCTGCCTTTCCCGCTGACCTGGCCGGGCACGAGAGAGCATCGCGCTCGCAAGCTCGTACCGGCCGGTACTTCCAACTCAGTCATCCTCACCCCATGAACGGTCCGTCTTTCGCTCCCTGGTGAGCGTCCGGGAAAAATCCCGGTCGTGCGCGCGTTGCTCGACTGTGCTCTGACAGATGTATTCGATCTGCCGAGTGCGGAGCCGTACACGAGAGCCGGAGAGGTCTACAAACCTGACCCACACGACTCGCGGCTCGGCATCGAGGATGGTCTCGATATGGCGCGCCATCACGGTGCTCACCTGCCAGGTGCTGTTCTCGCCGCTCACGATGAAGTAGTCGCCGGCATGCGGCCTGACTGCTTCGGGTTCGGAATCCTCCCTGACGGCGTTCATACCACCTCTCAGTGTGAGATTCACGTTCGCATGGCGTCACCTCGCGTCTTGCGGTCCCGGGGACCGCGCGCTCGAATCGACATTGGTATTTCCTCCTTCATGTATGTTGCAGCCGTCGAGCGTCATCCGCGGCTACGCAGCGGATGTCACCCTGGCCAGTCGCCGCGCGACCAGATCGCCGCGCGACGGCACCCATGGAACAACCTTCGACTTCCGTCCGACCTCCGCGAGGAGGCGGTCATTCTTGCGGTGATTGCATGAGCTGCACGCCGTCACCACGTTGAGCCATTCATCCGTTCCACCCTTCGAGCGCGGCACCAGGTGGTCCCGCGTCAGCCGTTCCCGGGCGCCGAGGTCCTTCCGGTGACGACTGCAGTAGGCGCAGCGGTGGCCGTCCCGCAGGAAGAGGTGCTCGTTGGTGAGCGACGCCACCCGCGAGCGTACCTGACGGTGCTTGCGCAGCACCACGCTCGCCGGCAACGGGAAGATCAACCGCGGACTCCGCGCGACGAGTCCGGGAAGCGTCTCCAGGATCACCGCCTTGCCGCGCAGGTGAAGCACGAGACCCATGAGCGATGGCACCAGCTCGAGCGGTTCTCCCGTTGTGTTGTAGACCAGGCACAGCATCATGGACCTCCTTTCTGCGTTGCTGACAACCGATTGATGCATGTGTCGAGACTGCGTTGCCCCCGTCTTTGTGACGCCGCCTTCAAGGCTTCACATAGTTGTCATTGCGAGGCCACCCTTAAGGGTGGCCGAAGCAATCTTTGCCCGCCCATTCATCACGTTCCGTCATTGCGAGGCCACCCTTGACGGTGGCCGAAGCAATCTTTGCCTGTTTGACGCTCGGTTGATCCCCGCCCCGATCTTGGGGCATGCCCGAACACCGATTCTATTTCGTCTACCTCCTGACCAACGTCGGCCGCCGCGCGCTCTACACCGGCGTAACACGAGACCTGCGCAGGCGAGTAGCCCAGCATCGGGCCGGTTCTGGCAGCTCCTTCACTCGCAATTTCCGGGTCTGGCGCCTGGTCTGGTTCGAGGTACATGAGAGTCCGACCAGCGCCATCCTGCGTGAGAAGCAGCTGAAGGCCGGGCCTCGCCGGCAGAAATTGCGATTGATCCGCACGATGAATCCGGAGTGGCGAGATCTTTGGGACGAGCTTTGACGCGGTTTCGGAGCGCCGAGCGGGCAAAGATTGCTTCGGCCGCTTCGCGGCCTCGCAATGACACGTCTCTTCGCGGCCTCGCAATGACATACTTCTCGGCGGCCTCGGGCTGACACGTCGCTTCGCGGCCTCGCAATGACACGTCCCCGCACGACCGCGCATTCTCCGCGCAGTAAGAAGCCCCGGAGGGACTCAAACCCTCACTCTCCCGGTTCGAAGCCGGGCGCCTTGTTCGGTTAGGCCACGGGGCTGGAAGGAACGGAGTGAGAAGCTGGGAGCTGGCGAATCCTGGTTCGTCCCCCTTACTCCTCACTCCTCACTCCTTACTCCTTACTCCTTACTCCTTACTCCTCACTGCAGTTCAGTCCTTGTACGGATCAAACTCATTCGCGCCAGCCATGACCACGATGAGCGGCCGGAGCGTGTGGAGCACTTCGATCGTGGCGCCCTGCGCAGCCAGGACATCAGGCAGCCGGCGATACACATGCGGGCTCTCATCCAGCCCGCCGCCCCGTAGCACCACGCCCTTCTCTGCAATCCACGACTGCATCATCGCGGGAGTCACTCGGCCCTCACTCAACATTCGGCCGCTCTTCCGGTGCCGCTTTCCCGCCGCGGCAGTCCGGCTCATGACTCGGCCAGCGCCATGGACAGTGGAGAACAGCGCCGACCGCTGCAGGTCCGTCACGGCGGGATCGGTCGAGCTGGTTCCCCGCACGATTACGGCATCGTCTCCCATCGAGCCACCGATGAAGCCGAGCTGTCCCGGAAAGGCCGGCGTCGCACCCTTCCGGATCACCACCAACTCCTCACCCTCGTGCTCTTCCTTCCAGGCGAAGTTGTGATGGTTGTGCACCAGCTCCAGCTCCTCGCCATTGAGAATCGAGACCACCTTCCGGGCCACCCACTCCCGGCCGGAGTAGGCATAGCGGCCGGCCAATTCCATCAGCTGCCAGTAATCGTGACCGATGGGCTGATCGAGCGGCAGCAGCACTTCGGTCTCCGGCACCCGATCTCCCCACTTCGCACCCTGACCCAGCGCAAGGAAGTTCGAGGCGACAGTGTGCCCGAACCCTCGGCTCCCAAAGTGTACACCCACCCAGAGCACGCCCACCTCATCGGCGAACACGTCCACGTAGTGGTTGCCGCTTCCCACCGTGCCGAGCTGCTGCCGAGCCTTCACCTGCAGCGCCTGCCGATGCTTGGCCGGCACCGCGCCCCACGCGGGATCCTCGAATAGCGGGTCATCCACGGGCGCATCATCGGCCCGGTTCTTCCGTCCCACGCCGAAGCTCAGCGTTTCGGCAATTTCATCGGCGAGGTTCGTCAGGCGTCGAGTGACCTGGTTGCCAGTGTTGCCCAGGTCCGCGACGGTCTTGTTCGTCCGGATCGCGGCATTACCGCAGGCGATATCGAAGCCGATACCGACGACCGAGACCGCGTTGTCGTATGCGGCCACGCCACCGATGGGCATGACATAACCCACGTGACCGTCCGCCATCAGTGCGACCTTCCGTGCCCGTTCCGCCACCGTGGCGAGCTGGGCCCGCGTCGCGTCGTCGTGCGTGCCAAAGATCTGCATCAGGCCTCCATGGTGCGGGTGATTGGTGAGAGTGTGAGGAATAGATTGCTCCGAACTCGACGCGTCCGGACCGAAGGGCAGGCGCCGGTGACAGCCGGCGAGCGGAGCGAGGACCGCGAAGAGGCAGCAGCTCAATCCCCCGCGCTCCGAGCGCGGTGCGCAGTCAGTGGACCGGCCGGGAGTCGAACCCGGAATCTCCCCCGTGCGAAAGGGGCGCTCTCCCAGTTGAGCTACCAGCCCAGAAGTACGCGGAGCTGAGGTTGAACCAGCGACCTCCGGTATGTGAGACCGGCGCTCTCCCAGTTGAGCTATCCGCGCGTCGACCTCAAGTTCCCGGCGATGGAATTGAACCACCATAGCGAAATCCAAAATCTCGCGGCCTGACAATTGGCCGAGCCGGGAGTAGCGGGCCCGGTGGGGATCGAACCCACTGCCTCCGAGACTGGAGCTCGGCGCTCTGCCTTCTGAACTTCTACGAGCTTTCGAGCACGTGCATGGCGGCTGAGGGACTCGACGCGTCCGGCCCGAAGGGCCGGCGCCGGCGACAGCCGGCGAGCGGAGCGAGGACCACGCAGCGGCCGCAGCTCAACCCCTGCGGGCCGAAGC
>JBDUEA010000297.1:0-4079 GCA_040002695.1 Gemmatimonadota bacterium
CCTTCTTCGGCCTCGGCACCCAGCGGGTGCTCACGTCGGACGTGTCGCGCGCCTTTCCGATTCCGGATGCCGGCCTGGGCGCGCTCGCCTACATGATCGAGTTCCTGATGGGCTTCATGGGGGACAAGGCGCGGTGGCGGACGATGCCGTGGATGGTCACGTTCTTCGGCATCCTTGTGGTGCCGCTCGGCATCGTCAGCATCACGCTCATCATCCTGCAGCCGCTCGCGGTGGGGGCGTGGTGCACCTACTGCCTGATTGCCGCGGCCGCGATGGTCATCATGATCGCGCTCACGCTGGACGAGGTCGTAGCCATGTGCCAATTCCTTGCCCAAGCGGTTCGTGAGGGGCAGCCGTTCTGGCGCACCTTCTGGCTCGGCGGCACGCTACGGGATTTGCCCGCCGTCAGCCCGGTTCACCCCGACGTGGTGCGTCCGATGGCCATGGTCTGGGGCGTGGCGCTGCCCTGGAACCTGTTGGCCAGCATCGGACTGGGCGGCTGGCTGATGTTCGCGCCCGCCACGCTGGGAAGCACCGGCGTCGCGGCCCACAGCGACCATCTCATCGGCGCGCTGATCCTCACCTTCGGCGTAATGGCACTGGCCGATGTTGGACGGGCGCTGCGTTTCGTGAACGTGCTCTTCGGCGCCCTGGTGCTCGCGGCGCCATGGGTAGTGAACGGCGCGACGAGCGGCTCTCGATGGAGCGATGCGATGGCCGGCATACTCGTCATTCTGCTCAGCGTGCGGCGTGGTCCCGTTGGAGAGCGATACGGAAGCTGGGAGCGGTTCATCCGATGAACGCAGGGGGCGACAAAAGCTGGGCGACGGCCCCGATGGCCGGCCCGACCCGGGGTGGGTGGGCACCGATGGCAACCGCCTCTGGTGGAAAACCGAGGGGAGCGGGTCCGGGGTGCGTTCGACAACGCCCAGCTTGAGGTGCTTTACGGCCGCTATGTGAAGACGTTCTGGGACCTGCAAGCGGGCTTCCGCCGCGACTTCGAGCCGGTGGGAGTGAACTACCTCGTACTGGGGATTCAGGGCCTGGCGCCGTACTGGTGCGACGTCGGCGCCGCCGGGTTCCTGAGCGACAAGCGGAAGCTGGGCGCCCGCACCCAGGCGGCAATGGACCTGGTCTTCACCCAGCGCCTCATCGTTCGCCCGTCGGTGAGTCTCGACTGGGCCTTGGGCGCCGACGAGCGGCGCGGCCTGTAGACCGGTCTGGCGGACGCCAAGAGCGGCGTGCAGATACGCGACAAGATCCGCCGGAAGTCCGTGCCCTCTGTCGACCTGCGCTGGACCCGTCGCACCGGGAAACGGGCCGAGGTCACCGGCGGCGCGGCAGACAATCTCGGCAGCTCCGCCGCGGGCGTCGGCCGGCGGCTGATTTTCTGAGGCGGGGCAGCGGACGGACCGTGTGCAGATGGGTAACCAATCCCAGGGAGTCAACGCAATGACGACATTGCCAGACCGGCTACGGGGCAAACCCGGGCACTCCATGACCGGCGTGCTGCTCGTGTAAATCATCCTCGGGTAGGAGTGGATCGACGAAGGCGTAGATCTCGATAGCGTCCTTCCGGCCATTCAGCTCGTCATACCGTGGATCAGCATCGTCTGGTTCAGGCGGTTCCGCCGGGAAGCTCGACGGCATCCGAAACGACTTGGGAGCATCATGATGCCCAGTGCAATCCCGAGGCGCCCATCATCCGGAGACGCCCCACAGGGTTGCTCCGTATCTGCATCACACAATCAAGGAGATCACCATGACCGACCATACTGGACATACCCCGAACCAGCCGGCAAAGCCGGAACCAGCCACGAAGAACACCCCCGCGGCAAAACCCGACCCGCACGCGGGTCACGACATGGGGAAGATGGGCAAGGCGGGAACTCCCCCGAAGGGCGCCGAGAAGCAGTAGCCGGAACCGACAGCTTCACATCAAGGTACGATGACTCACTGGAAGGACGGCGGTCATGCAATGGTTCGTGACAAACTGGTTCTGGGTGCTGGTCGGCGGGTTGTTCATCGCGATGCACCTCTTCGGTCACGGGGGTCACGGGGGATCCGGCTGTCACGCAGGGCACGGCGGCACGAGCGGCGGTGACCGCCCACGCGCCAGTGACCAAGGAAGCCCGGACGACACGCCGGGAGGCGGGGCGAACCGGAGCGCCGGTGGTCACCACCATTGAAAGGGACAACCGGCCTACACGGGTACGCTGACAATGACAGGGAGCAACTGCAATGCTGAATCTCAAAGTGGTGACCTGGTCGCTGGGCCTTTTCGGCGCCATCAGTTTCGTCGTGTGCGTCATCTACGGAATGCTCGTGCCGCCCAGCCTGCACATGGCCGAGGCCCTGGAGGCGGTGCTCCCGGCGTTTCACTGGCTGACCTTCGGCGGATTCGTGCTGGGGTTGCTGGAGAGTTTTCTCTACGGCGTGTATGCCGGACTGGTCTACGTGCCTATTTACAACGCCCTCACCCGCCGCTGGGGGGCGTCCGTGGAGCACCCGCGCTGACCGCCAACCCACGGTCCGCCTTACGCACCCTGATGATCAATGTCCAACGGACAGGACATGAACCGTCCGTTGACGCGCAGACACCGGCGTCGTGATCCAGCCACCTCGGCTTTGCTGGGGTTGGCTCTGCTCAGCTTTCTCGCGTCTCCAGAGAATTGGCCGGCCTTCTAGTCGACGAGCGATGTGGAGCCGGCATCCTGCGCGACGCGAGGCACGGCGGGTACATCACCTGCGCGCCCGCAGAAAGAAATGGGCAGGAGGAGTTCGACTTCGAGTTCGGCGCCGAGGTCGCGCGACATATCGAGGAATTCGCGCCGACCTTCTGCAAGGTGCTGGTGCGCTACAATCCCGGCGGCGACGCGGCACTTAACCTCCGCCAGGCCGCTCGGCTCAGGCGCCTGTCCGAGTATCTGGCGAAAGGCGCGTCCAAATACCGGTTCGAGCTCCTGGTCCCGGCTACTCCAGCGCAGCTCCACGGTCTCGGAGGAGACCCGCCGGCCTATGACCGAGAGCTCCGGCCAGTGCTCATGGTCGGCGCCATTCACCAGCTCCAGGACGCGGGTGTCGAGCCGGACGTCTGGAAGGTCGAAGGCCTCGACCGCTGGGGGGACTACGCGAAGATCGCCGAAGCGGCGCGGCGCGATGGCCGGCGCGAGGTGGGCTGCATCGTCCTGGGCCGGGGGGAGAATGAGCAGCACGTCCGGCGATGGCTCGCGACAGCCGCCACGGTGCCAGGATTCATCGGCTTCGCGGTGGGACGGACCACCTTTTGGGACGCGCTGGTCGGCCTCCGCGATGGGACGATGACGCGTGACGCGGCCGTCGCGGAGGTCGCCCTGAGATACCGGCGGTGGGTGAACATCTTTGAGGAGCGACAATGACATCGACAATCGAAGGACCGCCAGCAGCGGACCTGGGTCTGATCGGCCTCGGCGTGATGGGCGCGAATCTCGCGCTGAACGTGACGGATCACGGGTTCAACGTGGCGCTGTGGGATCGCACGGAGGCGAAGGTCGCGAGCTTGATCCAGCGGGCCGGGCCCACCCGGCGATGGATCGGCACCAAGACGCTCGAGGAGTTCGCCGCCGCCCTGAGTCGGCCCCGGCGCATTCTGCTCATGATCAAGGCCGGCGCCCCGGTGGACGAGATGCTGGAGAAGCTGGCGCCGTTCCTGGCACCGGACGACGTGGTGATCGACGGCGGCAACTCCTTCTTTGCCGACACCCAGCGCCGCGAAGCGGCCCTAGCGAAGCGCGGCGTGCGCTTCGTCGGCATGGGCGTCTCCGGCGGCGAAGAGGGCGCGCGCCATGGGCCGTCGTTAATGCCCGGCGGGGCTCGGTCCGCGTACGATCACCTGCAGCCCATCCTCGAAGCTATCGCGGCTAAAACCGACTCGGGACCATGCGTCACCTACGTCGGGCCCGATGGCGCTGGCCATTTCGTGAAGATGGTCCACAACGGCATCGAGTATGGCAACATGCAGCTCATCGCCGAGACGTATGACGTACTCCGCCGGGCGCTGGGGCTCTCCACGGCGGAGACGGCGGACCGCTTCGCCGAGT
>JBDUEA010000298.1:0-4070 GCA_040002695.1 Gemmatimonadota bacterium
ATGCAGTTCCGCTCCGCGTCGGAGAGGCCGACCCGCGGTGCCCAGGACAGGTAAACGCCGAGGCTGTCCGGAGCGCTGAGTCCCGGACGCTCTCCGATGAGCACTACGACCATTCGGGCCCCGAGGCGCGCGCCGATTTCATCGCCCAGTGCCACGCGCGCCTGCTCCGCGAGGGCGATCGGAGCCAGCTGCCAGCCATCCGCCACCAGTGATCCCGTGAGCCGCTCGAGCAGCGGAAGGGCGTGCCTCTCGATGGCGAGCGCGGAGAGTCCGTCACCGAGTACGAACACGGCGTCTACGCCGCCTTCGGTCCTGGCCCGATCTAGCTCGAGCGCGGATGGTCCATCCAGCACTCGGCCCAGATCCGGACGCAGGAGAAATTCCCTCCGATCCGACACCGCACTCCTCACCGCTGTCGTGCCGAGGCGGAGTGCCCGCAGCTTCTCCAGCATCCGGCCAGGGTCGAAAGCCGCGTGCACGGCATCCCGCGCCTGGGCATGCGCGATCTGGAACTCGAGGTGCGCCGCGGTCGGCAGGCTGGATCCGGCGCGACCCAGTGCGATCCGCGCGGCCGTGAGCGAGCGGAGTGAATTCCACGGATCAGGAGAGGAAGGAATCATGGATTCATCCCGTACCAGCGGTGTCCGCACCCGACGCGAAGGTCGAGCGCCATTCGGCCGCGAGGGCATCAGTCATCGGTCGCACCTTGATGACGATCTCTTTCCGGATCGAGACCGTTCCCGGCTTGGCACCGCTCGGCTTCGACACATGGCGGGCCTCGGTGGATGAGACCGGCACGACGCCGCCTCCCCGCGCCTTGCTGTGGAATGCCGCGATTGATGCGGCCCGCTCGAGTGTGGCGCGGTCGGGGTGTTGCCCTGATGGAACCCTGAGAACCACGTGGCTGCCCGGCAACCCGTGCACGTGGAACCACCGATCGTCGGGGCGGGCCAGCTTGAGACTCAGGTAATCGTTGTCGGCGTCGGTGCGACCGGCGAGAACCTGCCAGCCTCCGGGCAGCTGATATGCCGCCATCGCCGCGGATCGTTCGGCGCGACGGTCCTCGCTGTCACTCATCGCCGTCACTCATCGGCCCACCGGGGCCACGGCGGCGTGCGGAGTCGGTGCGAGACTCACGGCAGCGATTTCATGAAACGATCCAGTGGGAGCGCCGTCTGCCGCGCGGGCGCCAGGCGGCCAGACGAATCGAATACACCCATGCGTTTCAGCCACTCCTCGAACTCCGGCGCGGGGCGCAAGCCGAGCATCTCGCGCAGATAGAGCGCGTCGTGAAATGAGGTGCTCTGATAGTTGAGCATGATGTCGTCGGCACCCGGCACTCCCATGATGAAGGTGCAGCCGGCCACACCGAGCAGCGTGAGGAGTGCGTCCATATCGTCCTGGTCGGCTTCGGCGTGGTTGGTGTAGCAGACATCGCACCCCATGGGCAGGCCGAGCAGCTTGCCGCAGAAATGATCCTCGAGGCCGGCGCGCAGAATCTGCTTGCCGTCGTAGAGATACTCGGGACCGATGAAGCCGACGACGGTGTTGACCAGCAGCGGCTCGAATGCGCGCGCGACCGCATAGGCGCGCGCCTCGCAAGTCTGCTGGTCGACTCCATGATGGGCCCCGGCCGAGAGCGCGCTCCCCTGCCCCGTCTCGAAGTACATGCAGTTCTTGCCGATGGTGCCGCGGGCGAGCGTCCGCGCCGCATCATGGGCCTCGCGCAGTATCGAGAGCGACACTCCAAAGCCGCGGTTGGCGGTCTCCGTGCCGGCGATTGATTGAAAGACGAGATCAACCGGTGCGCCGCGGCGCATCGCTTCGAGTGTGGTCGTGACGTGCGCAAGGACGCAGGACTGAGTGGGGACCGCCAGCTGCTCGCGGAGCGCGTCGATCATCTCGAGCAGGCGGACGACGGTGGCGGGGTTGTCGGTGGCCGGATTGATGCCGATCACGGCATCACCGCTGCCATACAGGAGTCCGTCGACGATGCTCGCAGCGATGCCTCGCGCATCGTCGGTCGGATGATTGGGCTGGAGACGGGTGGACAGGCGTCCTGCCAGGCCGATGGTGTTCCGGAACCGGGTAACGACCTGGCATTTCTTCGCAACGAGTGCGAGGTCCTGCACCCGCATCAGCTTCGAGACGGCGGCCACCATCTCGGGCACCAGTCCCGGTGCCAGCGCTGCCAGTACCTCGGTAGTGGTCGTGTGTTCGAGCAGCCAGTCGCGGAAGCCACCCACCGTGAGGTGGGAGACCATCATGAAGGCCGACCGATCGTGCGTATCCTGGATAAGGCGGGTGATCTCGTCCGTCTCGTAGGGTACCAGCGCCTCGCGAACGAACCGATCGAGCGGCAGGTCGGCGAGCGCCATCTGTGCCGCAACCCGCTCCTCAGCCGAGGCAGCGGCCAGGCCCGCGAGCCGGTCCCCACTCCGAAGCGGGCTGGCCCGGGCGAGAAGCGTCTTGAGATCGGCGAAGTGATAGCCGACGCCGCGCACGGTGCTGGCGTACATCGCAGTCTCCCACGTACAGGTAGTGCGGGAAGATAGGCCCACTCGGAAGCGCCCAACAACAACCGGGATCCGGAGCGGGCCGTCCGCTGAATGGTCCCTCGACTTGCACCTGACTGACACCGCTCGCGGCGCCACGTGCCCGATCCCACGGTTCGAGTACCGCCTCGTAAAGATATCTCGCCCGGGATACCGGCGGCCTGGAACCCCTCCCCCTGTTTCGCTTCACACGCTAGCTTTAGCCGAGCACACGCTTCGACGTGGGCTCGCCTTCCGCGCTGGCGGAAACGATTCGCGAATGGCTCGCCATGAGCCGGCCGCTCTCCGGTATTCTGCCGGCGATCACTTCGAATGTCGCAGCACTGCTCAGCCTTCCGGGCAAAGGGCGGATCGCCGTCGGCGCGATGCGGATCTTGTCACCCTCGACCAGTCGGGAGCCTTCATGGACGTCGCAGCACCGGGTCGCTGGTTCGTGCGAGACGGCAAGCCAGTCGTGTTCGGCACCTTCGAGCGTGCCTCGTGAGTCCATCACGCGTGGAGGAAGGCAGCGCCCGCGGCGCGATCATCCCCGTCGGCGGGGCCGAGGACAAGGTCAACGACTCGGTCATTCTGCGCCGGTTTGCCAAACTCGCGGGCGGAAAGCGCGCCCGGATCGCGATCATCCCCACCGCATCGGTCGCTGCGGATACTGGCAGCCGCTACGAATCCGTCTTTCGCGAGCTCGGCGTAAGGAATGCAGATGCGCTCGACTTCGACACCCGGGCTGACTGCGACCGCGCTGACCTGCTCGAATTTCTGAATGAAGCCACCGGCATCTTCCTCACCGGCGGCAACCAGCTCCGGCTCTCGACAACGCTGGGCGGGACCGCGGTTGCGCGCACCTTGCGCGTGCTCAATGCGCGCGGCGTACCGGTGGCCGGAACCTCCGCGGGCGCAGCTTTCCTCTCCGAGCACATGATCGCCTTCGGCGACGAGGGTGCTTCCCCACGCGCGGGCAGCGTCACGCTCGCGCCCGGTCTCGGCCTTACCAATCGCGTCATCATCGACCAGCATTTCCGCCAGCGGGACCGGCTCGGCCGCCTGCTCACCGCGCTCGCGTACAACCCGTTTGCGGTCGGGCTCGGCCTCGACGAGGATACGGCGGCGTTCATCGGACCGGATGATCGGCTCGAAGTCATCGGCGCGGGCGCGATTACGGTCGTCGACGCCTCACACATCGATTTCTCCTCGATGGACCAAGCCAGCCGGAACGACCCGGTCTCGCTGATCGGGATCCGTCTCCATATTCTCGTCAACGGCGGTTCTTTTGATCTCCACACGCGCGAAGCTTCCGCCAACGTGGGAGCGGCCAAGGCATAGGGAAGCGCGGCCGCCGGTCGATGGCCGTTGGCTGTCATGAGCCTTAGTCCAGTATGCGAGCTTCGCCCAGAGGCTACACACCCGAGCACCTAACACCCAACAGCTAACCCCTACCACCCAACCCCCACCACCTGCCACCCACCACCTACCACCTACTCCCATGCGCATCCTCGACCGGTCCGTCTACGTCGGCCC
>JBDUEA010000299.1:0-4035 GCA_040002695.1 Gemmatimonadota bacterium
CCCGTCACCCCACTCAGTACTCATCACTCAGTACTCAGTACTCAGTACTCAGTACCCGGCACTCTTCTTAGCCCATATTCTCCACCATCGCCTTCCCGAACTCGCTCGTCTTGAGCAGTGTCGCCCCTTCCATCAGCCGCTCGAGATCGTACGTCACTCGCTTCTGCAGGATGGTCTTCTCAAGCGACTGGACGATCAGGTCCGCCGCCTCGTTCCAGCCGAGGTGACGGAACATCATCTCGCCGGAGAGGATGACGGAACCGGGATTCACCTTGTCCTGATTGGCGTACTTGGGCGCCGTGCCGTGGGTCGCCTCGAAGATCGCGTGACCGGTGAGGTAATTGATGTTGGCGCCTGGCGCGATCCCGATGCCGCCGACTTGCGCCGCGAGGGCGTCGGAGATGTAGTCCCCGTTGAGATTGAGCGTCGCGATAACATCATACTCCGCGGGCCGGGTCAGAATCTGCTGCAGAAACGCGTCCGCGATCACGTCCTTCACGATGAGACCGTTCGGGAGCCGGCACCATGGGCCCCCGTCGATTTCGACAGCGCCAAACTCCTGCTTCGCGACCTCGTATCCCCAGTCGCGGAAGGCGCCCTCCGTGAACTTCATGATGTTACCCTTGTGCACCAGCGTCAGATTCTTCCGCTTCTGCGCGATCGCATAGTTGAACGCCGAGCGGATGAGTCGCTTGCTTCCCTCTTCCGAGACCGGCTTGATGCCGATGCCGCTGGTGGCGGGGAACCGGATCGACGTGGCTCCCATCTCCTCCTGCAGGAACTTGATGAGCTTTCGGACGCCGTCGGTGCCCGACTTGTACTCGATGCCGGCGTAAATATCCTCCGTGTTCTCACGGAAGATGATCATGTCGACCTGCTCGGGTGCCTTGACCGGCGAAGGAACACCCCGAAAATACCGGACGGGGCGGACGCAGGCATAGAGATCGAGTTTCTGGCGCAGCGCGACATTCAATGAGCGGAAACCACCGCCGACCGGCGTCGTGAGCGGTCCCTTGATGCCCACCAGGTGATGATCGATTGCCCGGAGCGTATCGTCGGGGAGCCAGCTGTCGAGCTGGTTCTTCGCCTTTTCGCCGGCAAAGACCTCGAACCAGACCAGCCTGCGCCGTGTTCCATACGCTTTCCGCACCGCTCCATCGAATACGTACTGGGACGCCTTCCAGATGTCGGGTCCCGTGCCGTCTCCCTCGATGAAGGGGATGATCGGCATGTCGGGCACCTGCAGTCGGCCGTCCACCATGCGGATGGTTTCACCGTCGACCGGCGGCTTGAGATGATCGTAGGCCGGCGCTGCTGCTGTCGCGTTGGGCATGTGAGGTTCCGTGCGTTATATAGAGTCGGGAAAAGGCGGGCGGGATGAAAGCGCGCCAGCCTCACCGGGCATGGCTCACTGAACCGGGAGAGAATATAGCATGAAGCCCGGAGCCAGGGCCGACGTGGTGAACGACTCGGCCAGCGCCGCTGCAAGCGAGGCGGTGCTGGCCGCATTCGACTCTTACCACGCGCAGTTCAAGCTGGTCGCCCGACGCGCACGTCACCGGTTCGAGACCCGTGACTGGCGGGGCGCGCAGCGTGATGCCACCGAGCGCCTCGAGCTCTACCGTCAGTTTGTCGAGTGGACCGTCCGTGACCTGCAGCGCATCCTCGGCGCCCGTACCGGCGATATGGCCGTCTGGGCCGGCATGAAACGGATCTTTACGCGAGAGGCGACCGGCCGCCCTGACACCGAGCTCTGCTACACCTTCTTCAACTCGATTTCGAGACGGCTCCTCACCACCGTCGGCATCAATGCGGACGTGGGCTTTGTCGAGGAGGACTTCGAGCGGATACCACTTCCAGGAGACGGGGACAGCTTCCAGCGCTACGTTCCCGAAGCCGGCCTCGTTGATCTGCTCCGCCGAATCCTGGGTTCGCTCCCCCTTACCGCATCATTCCGGGATTTCGAGGGTGACGTGCACCTGGCTGCGCGGGCACTTCGCGAAGCCATCGCCAGTAGTGGTGGAGACTCGTCGATCGACTCGGCGGAAGTCGTGCCGGCGCTCTTCTTTCGAAACAAGGGCGCCTACGTCATCGGCCGGCTCCGGATGGGCGGCGAGGTCATTCCGCTCGTCCTTCCACTCGTGAACAGCGCTGAAGGGATCGGCATCGACGCCGTGCTCACCACCTCCGACGAGGCGAGCGTCGTCTTCTCGTTCACCCGCTCGTATTTCCATGTCGAAACCGAGCAGCCTCGCGCCCTGATCGAATTCCTCCGCACCATCATGCCCCTCAAGCCCCTCGAGGATCTTTACACCGCCCTCGGCTACAACAAGCATGGCAAGACCGAGCTCTATCGCGCGCTGGCGCGCCACCTGGCGGCACCGCTCGCCCGGTTCGAGGAAGCGGAGGGCGACAAGGGGCTCGTGATGAGCGTCTTCGCGCTGCCGTCCTTCAACGTCGTATTCAAGATCATCCGGGATCGCTTCGGCGCGCCGAAGAACACCACGCGCCAGGCGGTGATGGACAAGTATCACCTCGTGTTCGTCCGGGATCGTGTGGGTCGGCTCGCCGATGCGCATGAGTTCGAAGGGCTCGATTTTCCGCTCGATCGGTTTCATCCGTCGCTACTCGAGGAGCTCTTGTCCGAGACTGCGGGAAGCGTGAGGGTGGAAGCAGACCGGGTCACCGTGCGGCACCTCTACACCGAACGGCGTGTCGTTCCGCTCAACCTCTTCCTCCGCCACGCAGAGGAGCCTGTCGCGGTGGACACGATTCTCGATTTCGGGCAGACCATCAAGGACCTCGCCGCCGCCAACATCTTTACCGGCGACATGCTGCTCAAGAACTTCGGCGTGACTCGCCACGGCCGAGTCATCTTCTACGATTACGACGAGCTCTGCCTGCTGACCGAGTGCAACTTTCGCGAGATACCCGCGGCGCGGCATGAAGAGGACGAGTTTTCCGGAGAGCCCTGGTTTCATGTCGGAGAGCGCGATGTCTTTCCCCAGGAGTTCCGATCCTTCATGGTGCTTCCCGGACGCATGGGCTCCGCCTTTCTGGAGGCCCACGGTGATCTGCTCACGGTGGAGTTCTGGCGCCGGATGCAGAAAATGCAGGAGGCCGGCGAAGTGATCGATATTTTTCCGTACGCCGCCTCCCGGCGCCTGCGCCGGGACTGAAAAGCACCAGCCATCCGGCGCATGGCGCAGTCGCGTCACCGCGATTAGTCTCTTGCGCGGGTCATTGCACGGATTGATTGGTCGCTCGCCGGTTCGATCGCACGATGCAGCGTTCACTGTGCCTCTGTGGTGCCGCAGTTCTGCGTCCCCGCGGTGAAAACTCACACTGAGCTCAATGGTCCTTCAGGTCTTTGGAACGAAGAAGAGTACCGAAACCCGTGCCGCGCTCAGGTTCTTCGCCGAGCGGCGGCTGAAAGTGCATTTCGTGGATCTGAACGAACGCCCCGCCGCACTCAATGAGCTCCGCCGCTTCGCGAACAAGTTCGGGGTCTCGTCGCTCATCGACCGCTCCTCCCGTCGCTTTGCCGAGCTCGGCCTGGGCGCCGCCCGCCTGAGTGATGACCGCTGGCTGGAGAAACTCTCCGAGGAGCCCCTGCTGCTGCAGCTGCCGCTGGTCCGGCGCGACAATCAGGTCACCGTCGGCCCCGCGAGCGCCACCTGGCGGGAGTGGCTCGACGCATGACCCAGCTTTCAGTCTCCAGCGTCGCCGTGGAATTCGGCCGGACGCTCCTCTTTGAAGACATCACCTTCATCGTGAGTCGCGGCGATCGTTGGGGCATCATCGGGCGGAACGGCTCGGGCAAGACGACCCTCTTCTCGCTCCTCACCGGCGAATCCGATCCCACGCGCGGCGTGGTTGCCCGCGCTCCCGGACTTCGTATCGCGCAGATGGAGCAGCATCGGGAATTTGCCGGCGCCACTACGGTCTGGGAGGCCGCATCGGGACCGTTCTCTGATCTGCTCGCCCTCGAGCGTTCGCTGGGTGAGCAGGCCATGGCACTCAACGATCAGTCGA
>JBDUEA010000300.1:0-4024 GCA_040002695.1 Gemmatimonadota bacterium
GGGCCGCGGACGCTCTTCCTGCCAGTGGATCAGATCAACCTCGTGAACGCGGATCGGAACCGCGTCCGGCTCAGTACATCCAGCGGCGAGTATCGTCTCCGCATGCCCCTCGGCGAACTCGGCGAGCGGCTCGATCCTGCCAGGTTTCTCCAGATCAATCGTTCGCAGATCATCCGGCTCGACGCCGTGAAGGAGCTCCATCCCTGGAGTCATGGCGACTACCACATCCTGCTGCACGATGGCACCACGCTGACCTGGAGCCGACGGTATCGCGCCGAGTCGGTGAGTGAGTTCGGGCGAGGTGGGTGACCCGCTCGTCCGCCCCGGGTCCCGTTCATCCCGAATGCATTGGCGGCGCGACCGCGTTTCCCGATCTTCCGCCACGGCCACGATGACGGAATTGATCGGCCGGCGACCTTCGACTCGGAGTGACCGGATGCACAGCAACAGGCGGACGTTCTGGATGGCCATCGTGTTGGCGCTGAGCAGCTGGCCCGCGCTCGCACAGAGCGTCGGGCCGGCCGGGGACTGGAACGCATACGGTCATGATGCGGCCGGTACCCGTTACTCGGCGCTTCGCGGAATTACCCGGGAGAACGTGCGCGAACTCAAGGTTGCCTGGATATATCACACCGGCGAAACCGCTGCGCGATACGCGACCCATCGAACCACCGGACTCGAAGCGACGCCACTGCTCGTCGCTGGTACGCTCTACCTGGATACGCCCCTCGGCCGGGTCATTGCGCTCGATCCCGTCACGGGAACCGAACGCTGGAGCTATGACCCGGAGGTCGATCGCGACGGAAATTATGGCGACTTCACCAGTCGCGGCGTCTCCGCCTGGACCGATCCGCGAGCAGGCGCCGGCGCGTGCGCCCGGCGAATTTTTGTCGCCACCATCGACGCGCGGCTGATCGCACTCGATGGGAAGACCGGCCGGCCCTGCACGGAATTTGGTCGAGGCGGCACCGTGAACCTGCGTGACGGGCTCCGAAACGCACCGTCCTACCAAGGCGAATATGAGGAAACCTCTCCCCCCGCCATCATCGGCGGCCTCGTGATCGTCGGCTCCGCGGTCGCCGACAACAGCCGGATCGCCGCCGCCAGCGGTGAAGTGCGCGCCTACGACGCGCGCACCGGCGCGCTCCGCTGGACCTGGGATCCGATTCCCCAGGACTCCACCGATGCGGGATGGCGGACGTGGATCGGGCCTCGCGCGCACCACACCGGTGCGGCGAACGCATGGTCCGTCATTGCCGCCGATTCGGCGCGCGACCTCGTCTTCATTCCAACCGGCAGCGCCTCCGTCGACTACTTCGGCGGAGAACGCCTGGGCCAGAATCTGTACGCCAATTCCATCGTGGCCCTGCGCGCCTCTACCGGACAGATGGTCTGGCACTTCCAGACTGTGCATCACGATCTCTGGGACTACGACAACGCTTCTCCCCCGGCGCTGGTCACGATTGCGCGAGACGGTCGCCGGATCGACGCGGTGCTTCAGGCCACGAAGACCGGCCAGCTGTATGTACTGGACCGGGCCACAGGCGCGCCGATCTTTCCGGTGATCGAACGGCCGGTCCCTCGCAGTACGATCGAGGGAGAGGAAGCGTGGCCCACCCAGCCATTCAACAGCACCCTGCCCGCGCTGAGCCCCCAGAATTATTCGGCCGCTGATGCGTGGGGTGTCGATGCCGATGAGCTTGAAGCCTGCCGCAAGCGCATCGCCGGCCTGAGAAACGAGGGGAGTTACACGCCACCGAGCATCGAGGGATCCCTGGTCGCCCCCTCGAATATCGGTGGCGCGCACTGGGGCGGCGTGGCCTTCGATCCGGAGCGCGGCATCGTGGTGATTCCGGTCAATACCATCGCGGCGGAAGTCCAGCTCATTCCCCGCCAGGAATACGAACGACGCGGCAAGTGGGCCGCCGATCCGGAGTGGATACGGAAGACCTCGGAATACACCGACATGGAGGGCACTCCGTTCGTCATGCGTCGTTCGATGATCCTCTCACCGAAGGGATTGCCGTGCACGCCACCGCCGTTCGGCAAGCTCGTGGCACTCGATCTCTCCAGCGGTACGCGCCTCTGGGAAACACCCCTCGGCTCGCCGAGCAGCCTGATCGCGGATTCAGCAGCGCGGAGGGCGGCTCGAAGCTGGGGATCGCCGAACCTCGGCGGACCGATCGTCACGGCGGGTGGTCTGGTGTTTGTTGCCGGCACGCTCGACAACGCAATGCATGCTTTCGATGTTGAGACGGGCAGGGAATTGTGGAGCGGTTCACTTCCGGCCTCCGGCAAGGCGACGCCCATGACGTATCAGGTAAGCGCCGGAGGGAAGCAGTACGTGGTTATTGCAGCGGGAGGTGATGGGAAGGTTTTCGGAAAGAGCGATGCGATTGTGGCGTTCAGCCGGTGAGAAGAGAGGTGAGAGGTAAGCGGTTAGCAGTGAGCGGGAGGCGTCAATCACCTCCCGCTCACCTTTTCCCCATCGCTCTGTTTTCTGATTGTCGAATCAGCGACGCCTTTGCTCAGGCCAGATACATGTAGCTCAGACCCGCCTCCTGCGCCCGGTTGATGGCGACGACCATTCCAGGAACGAGGACAATTCCGGGTAGCGTATGAGCCAACAGGTCGGCGCGGATCTGCTCGTTGGTTCCCATGCCCCCCTTGGCGAGCTGACCGACCCAGAAGTTGAGCGCGTTATTGCAGAGAATGAACACCACGCCGCGCTTCTGCAGCGCCTCGATCGAGCTGTCGAGGAATCCGAAGGCAAAAGGATCGCCCTCTTTCGGGTGCGCGAACATGTTGCGCGTCAGCGGCTGGCCTGCGGCATCATTGATCTTGAGAATCGTGCCGAATTTGTACTTCTCCCACATGTCGTCACTGAAGGCGAGAACCGTGCTCTGCCCGTAGAGCGTCGCCACCGCGTTCACATCCTTGTCGGTGGCGCCGTAGGCGGCCTTGTACGTCTCGAGAAAATTCCGGACATGCAGCAGCGGGATGCCGCCGTTCGGCGTCGGCATGTCGAACAGCTGGCGGTGTTTACCCTTGAGACCGTGGAGCCACATATCCTTGGCGTCCGGGCTGTCCGGAATCGTCCGAGCCAGCAGCTCGGCGGGCTTCCAGGTCGACAGTCCCAGGGCCACAGCGGTGATGGTGCGGCCAAGGAATCCACGCCGGTGCGTGGGAGCGGTGATCGAGTCGGGCATGAGGTGATCCTCTCTGCGAGTCTGCGTGGAATGTCCTACGGCTTCCGGGAAGAACTGTCGGGCTTCATGCGCGCGGCCTTCGTAGGGTAGGCGACGTCCGGCGGCGGATCGCCGTTCGGCCAGTCGTTTTCCTTTCCGGCGAGGTCGGGCCGAGGGCGCGACGTGATGTAGCGCGCTACGTCGAACGCCTGCTGATCTGAAAGCGTACCGGGCTGATCGAACGGCATGTTGTATCTGATGAACGCCGCGGCCGTGCGCACCCGGCCCATTCCGGCTCCGATATTGAAGGACGCCGGGCCCCAGAGCGGAGGCGCGAGCGGAGTTCCCTGTCCCCGGTCGCCGTGGCACTTGGCGCAGCTCGCCACGAAGATTTTCCCGCCGCTCGTGGTGTCCCCGGTCGTGACGGAGAGCTTGGGAAGCCCCTGCCCGGGCACAGTGCCGCCGATCGGCGTGCCTTTCGAGAGGTATGCCATGTAGGTGACGATGTCACGCATGTCCCGCTGGCCGGCCTTCAGCGCGCGGCCGTTCATGCTCCGTTCGAAACAATCATTGATCCGGTCCTCGAGGAGGCCCACCGAACCCGAACGGCTTCGATACTGTGGGTACCGGCCATACACTCCGACCCACGGCATCGCGTTGGCGCGTCTTCCACCGTCCGGGTGACAGCTGACACAGGCGAGTGAGGCAGGTGCGTTTCTGGGGAGACTGTCATGCGTCGCCGAGAGCAGCGCGAGTCCCCGGCGAATGGAGCGGCCAAGGTCATCGTTGGGAATTTCTGAATCAGCCGGCGCCTGGATCAGCGGGCCCTGCCCGGG
>JBDUEA010000301.1:0-4018 GCA_040002695.1 Gemmatimonadota bacterium
GACCGCCTCGAAGGCCTCGCCACGCTGGCGACGAATCTCTCCTGGAGCTGGAGCCGCGAAGCCCGCGCGCTCTTTCGCGCGATCGACCTGCCCCTCTGGCACGTCACCCGACACAATCCGATCGACCTGCTGCGTCGCGTGGATCCTGCCAGGCTCGCAGCGTGCGCCGTCGATCCCGCATTTCTCCAACTCTATGAAGCCGCGCTCCAGAGTGCGCAACTGGAGGACAGCACGAGCGGCACCTGGTTCGCCGAAGAATTTCCAGAACTCGTCTCGCGGCCGATCGCGTACTTCTGCGCCGAGTTCGGGTTGCACAATTCGGTGCCGATCTACTCCGGGGGCCTCGGCATTCTCGCCGGTGATCACTGCAAGGCGGCATCGGATCTCGGCGTGCCACTGGTGGGAGTCGGGCTCTTTTACACGAAGGGCTACTTCGACCAGCGTCTCCGTCTCGATGGATGGCAGGAGGACAGCGACGAGCGCTTCGATCCCGCCCTGACGCCGCTCGAGCGGGTGAGCGGTCCATCGGGAGAATCATTTCTCGCTGTGGTCCGCACCTTCGATCGGGACATTCACGTCGCCGCCTGGCGCATGATGGTTGGCCGGGTGCCGATTTACCTGCTCGATACCAATCTCGAGGAGAATCATCCCACCGACCGCGAACTCTCCGGAAAGCTCTACGCCGGCGGCCCGGACATGCGACTGCGCCAGGAGTGGATCCTCGGTGTCGGCGGCGTGCGAGTGCTGCGCGCGGTCGGTGTCGAGCCCTCGGCGTGGCATGCCAATGAAGGGCACGCCGCGTTCATGATGGTCGAGCGACTTCGGGAGCTGACATCCTCAGGGGTTCCGTTCGACAGGGCCGTCTCCGAAGTCCGCCGCTCCGGCATCTTCACGACGCACACTCCGGTGCCGGCTGGCCACGACGCCTTTCAGCAGGATGAGGTCGAGAAGTGCACCGGGCCGGTATGGGAAGGCATGGGTATTACCCGGGAGCAGTTCCTGAATCTCGGGCGCCATCCGGTCGAGAATCACGATAAGTATCACATGACCGTCACGGCGATCCGGCTCTCGCATCGGGTGAACGGCGTCGCGCGGAAGCATGGCGAGGTCTCTCGCGAGATCTGGAACGTGCTCTGGCCCAACCGGAAACCGGACGAAGTACCCATCGGACACATCACCAACGGCGTACATCTCGCCACCTGGATGTCCGAAAAGATGATGGGCCTCCTCGACGACCATCTCGGAGCCGACTGGGGTGAGCACCTCGACGATGCCGGGCTCTGGGAACGCCTGCTGGCGCTCGACGACGGCCGGCTCTGGGCGGTCCACATGGACATGAAGTTCGTGCTCATGAACTTCATTCGCGAGGACGCCCGCCGCCGGTGGGCCGAACACTGGAAGGAAGCGGCGCATGTGGTGGGTGCCGGCACGCTGCTGAGTCCTAACGCGCTCACGATCGGGTTCGCGCGGCGTTTTGCGACCTACAAGCGGGCCAATCTGCTCTTCTCCGACTTCGACCGCCTGCACGACCTGCTCACCAACCAGTGGCGCCCGGTCCAGATCATCTTCGCGGGCAAGGCGCACCCGGAAGACGGTCCCGGGAAGGAAGTGCTGCAGCAGGTGTACGCCTTCACCCGGGATTCGCACCTGCAGGGACGCGTGGCGTTCATCGAGGATTACGAGATGCACCTCGCGCACCGGCTGGTGCAGGGCGTGGATCTGTGGCTCAACATGCCGCGGGTACCACTCGAGGCGTGCGGCACCAGCGGGATGAAAGCGGGACTCAACGCCGTTCCGCAGCTCAGTACGCTCGATGGCTGGTGGCAGGAGGGTTACGCCGGGGAGAACGGCTGGGCGATCCCGCCCGCCATCCCCGGAGAGGACGCGGACGAGGTGGACGCCGAGCGGTTATACTCACTGCTCGAAGACCAGGTGGTGCCGCTCTATTACACGCGAGATGCGCGCGGCGTGCCGACCGGCTGGGTTCAGCGAATGAAGCATGCCATGCGCGTTTCGTCGGAACGCTTTACCGCGCGGCGGATGGTGCAGGACTACGTGAACAAGTACTACGCTCCCGCCATCCGGAACGACGCGACCGGGGACGATCCGCCGATCGCGTGATACCCCAGAGGCGACGCATGATGACTGCGTCGCGACGTCTTCAGCCTACGGATTTCTCCGCGCATGGCCACGCCCAGGCCGTCACAGGATTACCCGACCATCCGCCCTCCGCTCGCCGCCGACGATGGTTCAGCGGTCAGCGTCGTTCACCTTGCGGCGGAGTACGATTCGCTCGCGCGCACCGGCGGACTCGCCGAGGCCGTCCATGGGCTCGCGAGCTATCAGGCGTCGCTCGGGATCCCCGTCGCGGTCGTGATTCCCCTGCATCGGTCGGTGCGAAGCGCGGCCCCGAACCTGGAGCGGGTCGGCGGGCCATTCACGGTGCAGGTCGGGCCGCGACTCGAGGAGGCCCGGCTCTATCGGATTCCAGCCGAGCCGGGGCAGGTCAGAGTGTACTGCATCGAGCACTCGTACTTCGACCGGCCGACGCTCTACGGGGACGCCTCCGGAGACTACCCCGACAACCTGCAGCGCTACGCCTTCTTCTGCCGCGCCGCACTCGAAGTCCTGCACCGCATCTCCCGTTCGCCATGCGTGCTGCATTGCCACGACTGGCACACGGCCCTCGCCCCCGTGTATCTCCGCACCTACTACGCCGAGCAGCCATTCGCTGAGGGCGTACGCGTGGTCCTCTCGGTACACAACGCGGGATTCCAGGGCCATTTCCCGCCCTCGGCCATGAGCGAGGCGGGCCTGCCATGGGAGCTGTATACCTGGAAGCATCTCGAGTGGTACGGGAAGGTCAATCTCCTCAAGGGCGGCCTGACCTTCGCCGACCAGGTGACGACGGTGAGTCCGACGCACGCGCACGAATTGCGCACCGTCGTGGGCGGCTTCGGGCTGCACGACGTCTTTCTCGCGCTCGGCGAACGATTCCACGGCATCGTGAACGGCATCGACACGGTCGAATGGAATCCCGCGTCGGATGAAGGCGTCGTAGCGAATTATTCCCGGGATGAGCTGGGCGGGAAGGCCCGCTGCAAGGCTGCACTGCAGCGGAGCTTCGGTCTGCCGCAGCGGAGGAGAATTCCCCTCTTCGCCATGACGGCGCGTCTCACGAGCCAGAAGGGACTCGAGCTGATCGTCGGCGAGTACACCCTCTTCATGCTCGAGGCGCAGTTCATCTTTCTCGGCACTGGGGAAGCGAAGTACGAGGCGTTGCTCAAACATTATGCGGCGCGCTGGCCCGACCGCATCAGCGTGCATCTCGGTTTTTCCGAACGTCTCGAGCATCGGCTCATGGCGGGTGCGGACATCTACCTGATGCCTTCGCTCTATGAGCCATGTGGCCTGGCGCAGCTCCGTGCGGAGCGCTACGGCGCGGTTCCGCTCGGCCGCCGCGTCGGCGGGCTCGCGGACACGATCCATGACGGTGTCACGGGGTTTCTCTTCGACGAGTACAGCTCGGAAGACCTGCTGCGCGTCGCGCGCCACGTGATGGATCGCTACTACGATGAGCCAGCCTGGGAAGTGATGATGCGTGAATCAATGGCGCAGGACTTCAGCTGGGGCCGCTCCGCCATGCGCTACCTGGAAGTGTACCGGCAGGCGCTGAGGGTCGGGGAATAGTGCTGAGTACTGAGTACTGAGTACTGAGTACTGAGTACTGAGTAGTGAGTGCTGAGTAGTGAGTGCTGAGTGGCGAGTGCCAAGAGGGTGTGGCAGAGTTGTCATCCCCGGGGAGCGGAGTGATCGGGGGATCTCACGTTTTCCCGGCCCCGAACCTGGTGCAGGAGATCCTCGAGATTCCGCTCGAGGCCCGGTATGACGCTGTTGATACATATTCTCACTATTCAGCACTGAATGCCGGTGAGCGAGTGTCGGGCTTAGTAGTGAGCTGGATCGATTCTTCTTCTGACGGGATGTGTCATGGACTTCGTCCTGACTTTACATAGTC
>JBDUEA010000302.1:0-4011 GCA_040002695.1 Gemmatimonadota bacterium
GTCATTCCCGCGGGGGAAGTTCCCAGCGGTACCGCGTTCCTTTCTCCCGAAGTGCGGAAAGGCGCCGCGGGCGATCCCGCCAGCGACATCTACACCGCCGGTGCAATCCTCTACTTCGCGACGACCGGACAGGAGCCCCCGGTCGATACCACGAATATCCGCCCGCCATCGGAGCTTCGCCCCAACTGTCCGCGCGCTATCGAACGAATTTTGCTTCGCGCGCTTCAGCCTTCGGCGGACGACCGCTATCTCTCCGCGTCCGAGATGCTGGAGGATTTTGCGTCCGATGCGGGCACGTTCGAGAATCCCGCGGTTCATGTCGCCCAGCGTGGCAACGTCACGGATACCGACGAGGTGCGCCACTGGGAGAAGCGCCTTCGCAGGGCGCTCGGCGACGACTATGAGCTTCTGGGAACGCTGGGCGCCGGCGGCTACGGCCGCGTCTACCGCGTCCGTGACCTGCACCTCGAGAGGGAGGTAGCACTCAAGGTGCTGCATCCGCAGCTCACGACTGACCCGGCGGTCGTAGAGCGGTTCCGGCGTGAGGCGCAGCTCGCCGCGCGCATTAACCATCCGAACATCGTGAACATTTACGACATCGGAGGTCGGGCAGGACTGATCTGGTACACGATGGAGCTGGTCAATGGGCCGAGCCTGGGGCAGCTGGTCGAGCAGTTCGGACCGCTCCGTCTCGACCAGGTTCAGCGTCTCCTCAAGGAAGCGCTCTCGGCGCTCTCCCAGGCACACAGTTCCGGTCTCGTCCACCGGGACCTCAAGCCGGAGAACATGCTCATCGAGCCCGATGGCCGCCTGCGCATTACCGACTTCGGCCTCGCGCTCGCGCTTCGAGGGCAGGGCCGCTTCGGTGGTGCGACGAGCCAGAGCGGCACTCCCCAGTTCGCGAGCCCGGAGCAGCTGCTCGGCGAACGGGTGGATCAGCGCTCGGACCTGTACAGCCTGGCGGCCGTCGCCTATTTCGTTCTCCTCGGCGAGCCGCCCTTCCAGGGCCATACCGTGGAGCAGGTGCTCGCCAAGCAAACCACCAATCAGTGGCCCGCGCTGGGAGAACGGCGTTCGGAAGTGAGCGAGGACCTGGAGCGCGTGCTGCAGCGAGCCCTCCATAGTGAAGTGGAAGAGCGTTACCCCAATGCGCCAGAGTTCCTTCAGGCGCTCAATCGGGCGACGGGCGGCGGGTTAAGGCGCAGGAGCGGTGAGTGGGCGAAGTCCGCCCTCAAGTGGTGGAAGCCCTCGTAGCCCGCGAGGGGCTCGGGGATTCGGAGCTGTTTCGGGGAGGTGGGCCCGCTGACAGGAATCCTCTTGACTAACCCGTAGCGTAATACACCTTATCTGCCGTCTGAAATCACCGAATTTCGTGGCCGGGCACTGGACCAGCAGGATCCCCTTTTGATATCCGAATACCCGGGCCATGCGCCGGGTCTTTCTTGTGGCTGGTGAGACGGGAGTCGCCCGACCTCACGCAGAAATCGGTCGGCATGGCGGATCCTTCCGTGATGCCGGCTGAGCGCACCTAACTCCGGAGTTTGTTCGAATGCCACGCATCGCCGGCACAGTGAAATGGTTCAACGACGCGAAGGGTTTTGGGTTCATCACTCCCGAGAGCGGCCAGAAGGATTGCTTCGTGCACCATACCGCAATCAAGGCCGACGGTTTCCGCAGCCTCGCCGAGGGTGATCGAGTCGAGTTCGACATCGTCGAAGGCCAGAAGGGCCCGGCCGCGGAGAATGTCACCAAGGTCATGTAGCATCCGGCGAACAGTCGCCTGACCTCTGGAGTCAGGTCACGGCCAAACGAAACGGGCCGCTCGTCTGAGCGGCCCGTTTTCCTGTCGGGAACCGGAAGCGTCGTTGGCCACGTCCGGGCGGCGATCCGCCCGTTACTTGTGCCGATAGATGACTCGGCCCCGCGTCAGATCGTAGGGCGACAGAACCACGCTCACTCGATCACCTTCCAGCACGCGGATCTTGAACTTGCTCATCTTGCCGGCGGCGTATGCCAGGATGGAATGCCCGTTCTCGAGGAGGACCCGGTAGTTCCGGTCGGGAAGCACCTCGGTCACCACGCCTTCCATTTCAATGCCTTCTTCTTTCGCCATCCACGATCTCCAACCGGGGAATCATACCACCCCCCCGGATCACTTCCGGAGCGGCTGCTCTCGCGGGAGGAATCTTGCCTGCCGCCGCTCCGGGCGCAACCTTGGGCACGGGTTCCGCTTCATGGCGTGAGACCGGTGGTGCTAGGCGCCGCGCAGTCTGTCCCACGCGACGATCTGTGATTCCACCAGCGCAACGAGCTCCCCGATGTCGTCGACATCGAAGGTGAACTTCGCCCCGGCCGCCGCATAGAGCGCGGGAAGCGGACGCGTCGCGCCGAGGGCAAGCGCGCTGCGATAGCGCCGCACCGACTCACCCTGGTCCGTCAGGCTGTTGCGCCAGACCTGGAGCGCGCCGAGCTGCGCGATACCGTACTCGATGTAGTAAAACGGGTAGAGAAAGATGTGCAGCTGGCGATACCAGCGGGCGGTACGCTCCTCATCGAGCCCGCTCCAGTCGATTCCGCGCTCGAAGCGTGAGCGGATCCTGAGCCACGCCTGGTCCCGCGCCTCGCGATCGCCGCCTTCGCCGCTGGTATAGATCCAGCTCTGGAAGGCATCCACGGAAGCGATGTGCGCGAGACTCAGCAGCACATCTTCCAGGTGCTCGACCCGCGCGCGAGCCAGATCCTCCGGCGTGAAGAAGCCGCCCTGCTCGCTCCCGAGATACGGTGCGGCCAGCAGCTCCATCGACATCGACGCGAGCTCGCACATTTCGAGGCCGGGATGGCGCTGCCAGATCAGCGGCTGCGCGTGCGAAGCAAAGGCGTGGAACGCGTGTCCAGCTTCATGCAGGAGCGTGGACACATCGTCCGCAACGCCGACGGCGTTCATGAAAATGAACGGGCGGCCGCGGTGCTGCAGAGTCTCACAATAACCGCCGGGCGCCTTTCCCTTCCGCGTCCCGAGATCGAGCAGCCCTTCGTCGATCATGGTCTGGAATTCACCGCCGAGCGTCGGGGCGACGTGATCGAAGACCCGGCGCGATTTTCCAATGAGCTGCCCCACTTCGGTGAACGGGCGCAGTGGTTCCCGGCGGTCCGGGTCCGCACCGATGTCCCAGGGCCGCAGCGTACTCACGCCGAGGCGCGTTCGACGCCGCTCGAGCAGGCGTTCGACCGCAGGTACAGCCACGCGCTCAACGGCGGCATGAAAGCGCGCGCAGTCGTCGGGCGTATAATCGAAGCGGTGCTTGGCCTGGAACGCGTACTTCTCGAAATCCGGGAACCCGGCGTTCTCCGCGATCCGGATGCGAAGGCCGAAGAGACTATCGAAGACATCCGCAAGCTCGTCACGCCGCAATGAGTAGGCGTTGCAGGTGAGACGATAGGCGCGCTCGCGTTCGGCGCGGTCCGTACTCTTGAGCCGAGGCTGCAGCTGCGGGAGAGTCAGTTCTTCGCCGTCCCAGCTGACGGTCATGCTCCCCGTGATCCTCTGGTACCGGGTGCTGTGTTCTTCCAGTTCCGAGAAGAGTGGAAGACTCGCCGCCCGGAAGATCTGGCTGTCGGTCCGGAAGCGGGCAAGCATGGTCTCCAGGTCGGGCCGGGAATAGTCCAGTCCGATGAGCCGGTTGGCGAGGGCCACCCCCTGCTCGTCCATGCGCGGCAGAATGTCGCCGGAGAAACGGAGCTGCGCCGCTTCCTTGGCCGCGTCTGCGGTGTCGATGGTGTAGGCGATCATCGAGAGCGCCGCGGCCTCGGTCAGCGCTTCCTCGAGCTCGGACCAGTCACTGAGCCACTCTTCAACGTTCTCAGCGGTGAGCTCGCGATCGAAGAGCTCCCGGTAGAGTGGCAGAATCTCCTCCCAGGCGGCATCGGCAAAATCCGCGGGGGAGTAGGTAGAAGTCGCAGCGCACATAGGCCACAAAATCGACTGTTCGAGAGGAAAAACCAAGTGGCAGG
>JBDUEA010000303.1:0-4003 GCA_040002695.1 Gemmatimonadota bacterium
CCCAGCCGTGCGCCTGCTTCTTCACCATGCGGCCGAAGGTCCAGGTGAGCCCCGCGGAGATGAGGAAGATCTCGAGCATCTGCAGGAAGTTCGTCAGCGGCGTGGGACTTTCGAACGGGTGCGCCGAGTTCGCGTTGAAGAATCCGCCGCCGTTGGTGCCGACCTCCTTGATCGCCTCCTGACTCGCCACCGGTCCCATCGCAATCGTCTGCCTGGCCCCCTCCAGCGTCTGGACTTCGAGGTACGGATGGAAATTCTGGATCGAGCCCTGCTGCACATGAATCAGCGCGAACAGCAGGGACATCGGCAGAAACAGATAGAGCGTTCCCCTGACCAGGTCCGCCCAGAAATTGCCGAGTCCGCCGGCAGAGCGCCGTGCGATGCCACGGATGAGTGCCACGGCGACGGCGACACCGACCGCGGCACTCGCGAAGTTGTGAAAGGCGAGCTGCGTCATCTGGGAGAAGTACGACATCGTCGTCTCGCCCACGTAGGACTGCCAGTTGGTGTTGGTCGTGAACGAGGCCGAAGTCTCAAACGCCTGGCGATCCGTCACCGCGGCCAGGTGCTGCGGATTGAGGGGGAGAACTCCCTGGAGACGGAGCGCGACGTACGTCAGCAGCATCGAGGCGAGGCTGAAGATCAGCATCGCGCCGGCGTACTCCGTCCAGCGCTGATCGCGATCGGGGTCGACGCCGGCCAGCCGGTAACACCACCGTTCGATCGGCGCAAACCAGCGTATGTCCCCGTTGTAGACCCGTTCGATGAACATGCCCGTTGGCTTGGTGAGCAGCAGCAGCAGCACCGAGTAGAACGCGATCTGAAACCAGCCATTCGCGTTCATGTCAGAACTTCTCCGGGTGGAGCAGCGTGTAGACGAGATACCCAAGCAGGAGGATGGCGGCGATACCGGCCACCACGGTGTCGATGCTCATCGGGTTTTCCCTTCTCCCTTTTCATCTGCGCCCAGTGCCTCACAGGCGCGGACGTAGAGGAGCATGAGCGCAAAGAAGACCACAGTTCCTCCCACATAAATCAGGTCGAGCATCGCAAACCTCGATATGCAGAGACGACGAACGCCGTCAGGGACGCGTACATGCTATCCGGGACGGCGTGAGGAAAGTGCGAGGGAGCGATCAGGTCACATCAGGATTTCACAAATGTTCCTCCGGTACCGTGGGGGCGGCCTCAGCCGGGAGTCGTAACGTGAAGCGGCTGCCTCCGTTATCGCGGGGTGCAAAGGTCACGTCGCCTCCCTGTGCGCGCGCCAGGCCTCGCGCGATCGCCAGCCCCAGCCCCGCGCCTCCGACATCCGGAGTCGAGGCGGCTGCGCGACGAAACGGGGCAAAGATTCCCTCACGATCGGCCGGGGGAATCCCGGGACCACGGTCCTCCACTTCGAAGCAGAGTGAAGGGCCCGCACGGGCGACGCGCAGCACGATCGGTGCGCCAGACGGAGAATATTTCACCCCGTTTTCGAGCAGATTGACCAGCACCCGGAGGGCATGCACGAAATCGAACCTGCCGATGAGGAGCTCCCCGGTGGAATCGAGCTTCACCTCCAGCCGGCGCGATCCGAGGATGCCGCTCACCTGGTCCGCCGCGGCACCGACCAGGTCCTCCGCCAGGTTGAGCTCGAGCCTGAGCGAAAGCACGCCGGCGTTCAGGCGCGAAAGGTCAAGTAGATCCGCCACGAGCCGGTTGAGCCGGTCCGCCTGTTCCTCGATCGTTGCGGCGCGATCATCACCGGTCAGACGGATCTCGTGCGCGAGCGCCTTGATGGTCGTGAGCGGGGTTCTCAAATCATGGGAGACCGAGGCGAGCAGAGCGTCCTTCAGCCGATCCGTCTCCCGGAGCGCCGCGGCATGCTCGGCCTCGGCGGCGAGCCGGACGCGCTCGATCCCGAGCGCGGCGTAGAATGAGAGCGCGAGCAGAATGCGCCATGAGGAAGCACCGAATCCCTCAAACGTGGGATCTGTGACTTGCAGCACGCCAACGGTTCGATGCCGTACCTCTAGCGGGAGCAGGAGCCGTTGGGCCAGCGCGAGGTCGGGTGGAGACGACGCATCCCCCAAGCCGAGCCTCGGACCGAGGTGCGTGGTACCGTCGCGCAGCTCGACGACGAGCCTCCCATTCTCGGCAACCCACTCGACGAGACCGCCGCTCGACCTGTCCCGATTGTCCGCGACTTGGGTGACCAGTGTCAGCGCGCCGCCGTCGGGAGCGCGCACGAAGATGTCGCATGCGTCGAGACCGAGCGTTCCGCGAATCACCTCGGCGATCGCCGGGAGCGCCTCATCCGCACGACCGACGTTCAGCGTCTCCGCGCCCAGCGAGGCCAGCCGGTCGATTTCGGCGGTACGGCGGCGCGCCTCGTCCGCTTCACGTCTAGCCCGATAGAGCAGCTGGGTCGCGACGATGCTCGTCACGAGGAATGTGGCGAGCACCAGCCAGTCGAGCGGGTTGTTGATGAGGAGCGTGTAATAAGGAGGGAGAAACAGATAATTGAACAGAAGGAATGCAGCGCCCGCGAGGAAAAGCCCCGTGCCCCGCCCCACCACGGCGCTGCCTCCGAGCACGACGAGCAGGAATACCAGCGCGATGTGCGCCTTCTCGAGCTGCGGGCGAACGCTGAGCATGCCTAACGTCACGACCGTGAGGATGCCGACCCACAGCAGCGCGCGCCCGATCTCCCGACGACGGGCGTCGCCGGGGTCGCTCATGTACGGGCCTTGAAGCGGTACCCGACGCCAGGCTCGGTAACGATGAACTGCGGTCGCACGGGATCGGGTTCGATCTTGCGGCGGAGCTGTGCTACGTACACGCGAAGATACTGTTGGGCGTCCCCGAAGGCGCGGCCGGTCCACACTTCGCGAAAGAGCTGCTGGTGGGTAAGCGTCCGGCCGGGCTGACTCATCAGCACGCGGAGCAGCTCCCATTCGATCGGTGTCAGATGAATCGCGACACCATCGCGGCGCAGCTCGCGCTGGTGCAGGTCCATCACGAGCCCGTCCTGCTCGAGGCGAGTGGCGGGAGTGCCAGTTCCTCCCGAACGCCGCAACACGGCGCGCACCCGCGCCTGCAGCTCCGCCGGACTGAACGGCTTCGTGAGGTAGTCATCCGCGCCGGCATCGAGAAGGGTGACTTTCTCGTCTTCGGAATGCCGCGCGGTGAGCACCACGATGGGGACCGCGGACCATTTTCGGATTTCGCGGCAAACGTCGAGTCCCGAGAGATCGGGGAGGCCGAGGTCGAGGATCACCAGATCGGGCCGCTCCGCTGCGGCGAGGTCGACGCCCTGAGCGCCGGTCTCTGCCTCGAGCACCCGGGGAAAATCCGCCTTGAAGGCATTCCGGACCACGCGCCGGATCTGGGGCTCATCATCGACGATCAGTACGGCGCGGGGAGGCATGGGGAGCAAGATGAACCGGCAGGGGTGGAGTGGGAAGACCGGACCGGTCAGGCAATATTTCGGGCATGAACATTCGATCGACCACACTCGAGGGCCGCAGCGTCCGGCTTGAGCCCCTCACGATGGAGCATCTTACGGGGCTGGCCGAGGTAGCGCTCGACCCGGACATCTGGCGCTTGCAGGTGAGCCAGATCGAGACGAAAGCTCAGCTTCGCGCGTACATGCAGGATGCGCTCGCGGCCGAGGCCGCAGGAACGGCGCTTCCGTTCGCCACGATCGACGTCGCCAGCGGCCGCGTCATCGGATCAACCAGATATGGAAACATCGATCACCCGAACCGCAGGGTCGAGATCGGCTGGACCTGGCTCGGCACCGCCTGGCAGCGCACGGCGTCCAACACCGAGGCCAAGTACCTCATGCTTCGCCATGCGTTCGAAACGCTCGGCTGCATCCGGGTCGAATTCAAGACGGACTCCCTCAACGAGAAGTCGCGCCGGGCGCTGGCCCGGATCGGGGCCCGGGAAGAGGGAATTTTCCGGAATCACATGATCGTCGACAGCGGCCGCATCCGCCATTCGGTGTACTTCAGCA
>JBDUEA010000304.1:0-3975 GCA_040002695.1 Gemmatimonadota bacterium
GAGTGGTTTCTTCCCTCGGCAAGGGAATCGCCGCCGCCTCACTCGGACGCCTGCTCGTCGAACGGGGCCTGACGGTGACGATGCAAAAATTCGATCCCTACATCAACGTGGATCCGGGGACGATGTCCCCTTTCCAGCACGGCGAGGTCTACGTCACCGACGACGGTGCCGAAACTGACCTCGACCTCGGTCACTACGAACGCTTCATCGACCGCTCCCTCTCCCAGCAGAACAACATTACCACCGGCCGGATCTACCAGGCGGTCATCAACAAGGAACGCCGCGGCGAGTATCTCGGTTCGACGGTGCAGGTCATTCCCCACATCACCGACGAGATCAAGAACGCGATCCGGCGGACGGCGCCCGGGCATGACGTCGTGATCACCGAAATCGGCGGAACCGTCGGCGACATCGAATCGCTTCCCTTTCTCGAGGCGATTCGTCAGTTCCGCCAGGAAGTCGGGCGCGAGAACGCATTGTTCATCCATCTCACCCTGGTCCCCTACATCGCGGCAGCAGGTGAGGTCAAGACGAAGCCGACCCAGCACTCGGTCCGGGACCTCATGCAGATCGGAATTCAGCCGGACATTCTGATCTGCCGGAGTGAGAAACCGATTTCAGCCGACATCAAGCGCAAGATCGCGCTCTTCTGCAACGTGGATTTCGGCTGCGTCATCGAGAGTCCGGACGTCGATTCCATCTACGAAATTCCGCTCAAGTTTCTCGAGCAGGGATTCGATCGCGAAGTGTGTCAGCGCCTGAGGCTCGAGACCAAGGACCCCGATCTCCGGAGCTGGAAGGCGATGACCGAGCGGATTCTTAAGCCCGCCGAGCGGGTGCGGATCGCCGTGGTCGGGAAGTACACCGATCTCCAGGACGCGTACAAATCGGTGCGCGAGGCGCTCATTCACGGCGGGATTCCACACGATACCGGCGTCGACATCGAGTGGCTCTCGAGTGATCAGTTCACCGATCAGGCCGCCGCCGGCGAGCTGCTGCGCGGCATAGACGGCCTCCTCGTTCCCGGCGGATTCGGGGTGCGTGGCATCGAGGGCATGATCGAAGCGATCCGCTGGGCGCGAGAAAATGAGCTGCCGTTCTTCGGCATCTGCCTCGGGCTCCAGATCGCGATCATCGAGTTCGCCAGGAATGTCTGCGAGATGCCGGAGACCAACAGCACCGAGTTCGAGCCGGAGTGTGACATGCCGGTGATCGCCCTCATGGCCTCCCAGCAGAATGTGCACGAACTCGGCGGGACGATGCGCCTCGGCGCGTATACGGCGAGACTCCGGCCGGGCTCGAAGGCCGCTCAGGCCTATGGCGCAACCGAGATCAGTGAGCGGCACCGGCACCGGTGGGAAGTGAGCAATGCCTACCGTGACGTGCTCGCGGAACACGGACTTCGCCTCTCGGGTCAGTCGCCGGACGGCGGCCTCGTCGAGGTGATCGAGCTGCCGAATCACCCCTGGTTCATCGGCTGCCAGTTTCATCCTGAGCTCAAGTCCCGCCCGACCCGCCCGCATCCGCTGTTCGCCGGCTTCATCGCCGCCGGCCTCAAGCATCATCGCGCTGCGCTCACCGCGTCGACGCGCCCGGAATCACTCGCAGGCACGGCGCGCTGATGGTCTGGTCGTTCGCGCGGGCGCCGTTCCTGATCGCCGGCCCCTGCATGATCGAAGGCGGGGACGTGCTGCCGCGCGTGGCGGAGACGCTGGCGGAGCTAGGTGCGCGGCTTTCGCTGCCGGTCTGCTTCAAGGCGAGTTTCGACAAGGCGAATCGTTCCCGGCTCGCCGGCGAGCGCGGCCCTGGGCTCGATGAAGGCCTGCGCGCCCTGGAGCGCGTGCGGAGCGTGAGCGGGCTGCCCATCCTCACCGACGTGCATGAGGCACATCAGGCCGCTCCGGCCGCCGACGTGGTTGATGCATTGCAGATCCCCGCCTTTCTCTGCCGGCAGACCGACCTGCTGCTTGCAGCTGGCGCAACCGGGAAGCCGGTGAACGTGAAGAAGGGGCAATGGCTCGCCCCGGAAGCGATGCGCGGAGCGCTCGAGAAAGTTCGCGACGGCGGCAGCACCGATGTCGCGGTAACGGAGCGCGGCACGTTCTTCGGGTATGGAGATCTGGTGGTGGACATGCGCGCCTTTTCGAGGCTGCGCACCGCCACTAACGCCCCGGTAATCTTCGACGCGACGCACTCGGTTCAGCAGCCGGGGCAGGGAGAGGCAGGCTCGAGCGGCGGACTTCGCGAGCACATCCCTGCGCTGCTTCTGGCCGCCGCCGCGGCCGGCGCCGACGGATTCTTCCTCGAGACCCATCCCGATCCGGCGCGTGCCCCGAGTGATGCGGCAAGTCAGTGGCCGCTCGAGCGTCTCGGGGAGCTCGTCGAACGGGCTCTGGAAGTGTGGTCTGCGGCACGCGCGAGTGGAACGGCCGTCGCGGGGCATCGCGCGTGATCGATCCGGCTGTCGCGCGTCGCATTCGACTCCTCGGCCTCGACGTGGACGGAGTGCTCACCGATAACGCCGTGTACCTCGGCGTGATCGGAGGGGCGCGGATCGAGTTCAAGCGGTTCGATATTCAGGACGGCCTGGCGATGGGCATCGTGCGAAACCTCGGGATTCCGATCGCCTGGGTGAGCGGCCGGGTGTCGGAAGCGACGACGCTCCGCGCGGTCGAGCTTCGAGTCGATGAGCTGATTCAGGACTCCGGCGCGCGGAAAGTGCCCGCCATGGAAGAGATGCTGGCGCGCCGCGGCATCAAGTGGAGCGAAGTCGCATTTGTGGGTGACGATCTCGCGGACATTCCAGTCTTCCGTCGTGTCGGACTGCCGATCGCGGTGGGGAACGCCGTTCCGGAGGCCAAAGATCTCGCGGCCTATGTCACCTCGGCGCGCGGCGGAATGGGAGCGGTGCGGGAAGCGATCGAGGCGCTGCTGCGCGCGCGCGGCGAATGGGACACCGGCGTCCGGCAATATCTCCAGGAACGCGACGATGTCCCGACCGGATCCAGCCTCGCTGGTTGAGGCGGGACGCCGCGTCCTGCGGCTCGAGGCCAATGAGATCGGCCTGGCCGCCGACCGGCTGGACGCCGCGTTCGGACGGGCGGTGACGATGCTCGCCGAAGCACGGGGGCGGGTAATCGTCTCCGGCGTCGGGAAGTCGGGGCTGATTGCGCGGAAGATCGCGGCGACGTTTACGTCGACCGGGACGCCGGCCACCTTTCTTCACCCGGTGGACAGTCTGCACGGGGACCTCGGCATCGTCGGACGAGACGACGTCGCGATTGTCCTCAGCAAGAGCGGAGAGTCCGAGGAATTGACTGGACTCCTGGCATCGCTCCAGCGAATGGCCGTCCCCATCATCGCGATCACCGGCGGCCGCGACTCGATTCTCGCCGGGCTCGCGCAAGTGGTGCTCGATGGCGGAGTAACCGAGGAGGCCTGTCCCCACGATCTCGCGCCGACCGCCAGCACCACCGTGGCACTTGCGCTTGGAGACGCGCTCGCCGTCACGCTTCTCGAGGTGAAGGGATTTCGGGCCGACGACTTCGCCGCGCTGCATCCGGGCGGAATGCTGGGTCGGAAGCTGCTGCTCCGGGTGCGTGATGTCATGATCCCCGTCGAGCCGGTGGATATCGCCGTGCGTATGCGCGAAGCGGTGATGACTCTGGCGCACCAGCGCGGCCTCGCGGTCGTCACCAGCGGCGGAACGCTGGCCGGTGTGGTGACGGCTGGTGATCTCACGAGATTGGCCGAGCAGCATCCCGACTTCCTGTCGCTCGGAGTGGGTGAGGTGATGACCCGGAATCCGAAGCGGACCGCGCCGGAAGATCTCGCGGCTGCCGCGACGGGACAAATGGAGCGTCATGGCATCATGGCGCTGCCGGTCGTGGAGGCGGGAGGCCGAGTGGTCGGCGTGGTGCACCTGCATGACCTGATGCGGGCGGGAGCGGTGTGAGGGCGGGGGCGGAGAACAAA
>JBDUEA010000305.1:0-3970 GCA_040002695.1 Gemmatimonadota bacterium
GCGAGCGGGACGCCGATCGCGGCGGAGAGTGCCACGCTCGCGAGCGAGATCCACACGCTGTTCCAGAGCGCAAGCCACTCGCTCCGGTTGGCGATGAAACGGCGGAAATATTCCAGCGACCACGCCGCCTGCGCGCCCGCATGGACACTCTCGAGCAGGACCACCACCAGCGGGTAGGCGATCAACCAGACCAGCAAGACGATCAGCAGTGCGCCGAGGAGCCTGGCACCGCCGAAACGCGCGCGAATCATTCGCCGTCGCCCCGAAAGAGATGCACGCCCCGGTCCGCCGGAGCGAGTCCGATTCGTTCGCCGATGCGGGCGGCGTCAGGCCTCGCGCTCACTTCGAGCGGAATACCTCCGTCGGTTTCCAGCGTGTAGAACGCCAGTGCACCGGTGAACCGCCGTTCGACGACCGTCCCCGCGAGCACCCCAGGTGCAAGTTTGGTGAACCGGAGGGCCTCGGGTCGGACCATGAGCATCGCCTGCAGGCTTCCGTCCGACGCCGGAGAACCCGCCGGCGGCCACGGCTCCTGCACCAGCCACTCCCCGCCCTCGATCCGAACCCGGGTGCCGTCCGCTCCGGTGCCGATGACTTCCGCCGGCACCGCGCTGGCTCGGCCCACGAATCCGGCGACGAACGCATTGACCGGCGCTCCGTACAGATCGTCCGGCGCCCCTTCCTGTTCGACTCGGCCCGCGCGGAGCACCGCCACACGGTCACCCAGGTCGAACGCTTCCTCCTGCTCGTGGGTGACGATCACCGTGGTGATGCCCATCCGGTTGATGACGGCACGAATCTCCCGCCGGGTCCGTTCCCGGAGCGACGGATCGAGATTCGAGAGTGGCTCGTCGAGGAGCAGCACCCGCGGCTGCGGCGCGAGCGCGCGCGCGAGCGCCACCCGCTGCTGCTGTCCACCCGAGAGCTCCGTCACTCGCCGATCCTCGAAACCCGCGAGATCCACCTGGCCCAGTGCTTCGCTGACGCGACGGGTCAGCTCGCTGCCCCGAATGCCCAGCGATTCGAGCCCGAATGCCACGTTCTCTCCGACGTCGAGATGCGGGAACAGCGCGTAGTGCTGGAAGACCATGCCGAAGCGGCGGCCGACCGGAGCGGTCCGCGTGACATCCTCGCCATCCACGATGATGCGCCCTGCATCCGGAGTCTCGAAGCCGGCCAGAAGCCGCAGCGTCGTAGTCTTCCCGCTCCCACTCGGCCCAAGCAGCGCGAGGATCTGTCCCCGCTCCAGGTCGAGTGTGACCCGATCGACGGCGAGAAAATCACCGAAGCGCTTAGTGAGGCCATCGAGTTGCAGGTAGGGCATGAAGGTCAGCGGTGAGCGGTTAGCGGTGAGCGTGAGGCGCGGGCAGACTCATGGCAGGGGCGGGGACAGTCACGCGCGGTCCACCCCTTGTGGCCCGCCCGCGACGCCCGCTCACCGCTAACCACTCACTGTTCATTGCCCCTCCCCCTCCCTCGCACATGCTGGTCCCAGTATCCCATCCATGCCGCCCCATCCCGGGCAAGCAGCGCCCAGTCCACATCCGCGATTTTCATGTCATGCTCCACCCCCGCGACCCACGCCGGCACCGAGTCTTCCGGAAGATCCAGCCGCGCTGGCAGCCGAAAGGCCTTCCGCGCCGTCAGCAGTTGTCCCTCGACGCTGCCGACAAATTCGATGTAGGCCCTCGCTGCCTCGACATGTCGAGCGCCACGCACCACCCCGATCGCGTCGTCGATGACGACTGTTCCACTGGACGGAAATGTGTACGCGAATGGGAGACCCTGCGCCTGCCAGATCAGGACATCAGGGAGATCCCAGAGTGTGACGAGTCCCTCCTCGCGGGCCAGCTTCTCACCAAGGATGGCAGGATTCAGCGCATAGGTTCGCGTCTGGCCGTCGAGACGCCGGAGCCAGGCCATTGCGCTCGCGGTGTCGCCCGTGGCCTTGATGCCGCGCTCGATCACGAGACCCCAGATCGCGCGCATCGTGCCGCTCGCCATCGGATCCCGGATCAGGACCTTGTCGCGCCAGCGCGGCGCAAGCACATCATCCCAGTCCCGGGGCGCGTCGACCGCCGCCACTGCCCGGCTGTTATAGGCGATCACACCAGGAGTTCGGTAGACCGGGAAATAGAGATCGCCGGGTCCGATCCCTCGTGCATCCACGCGATCGGCCCAGGTCGGCCGGTACGGCGCAAGCAGGGAGTCGGCGATGCCGCGGTCGAAGATGGTGGTCGGTCCGCCGAACCAGACATCCGCCTGCGGGTTCACCTTTTCGAATCTGAGGCGGTCCAGGATTTCCTGGCTCCCCATGTCGAGCCACCGCACATCGATGTCCGGGCGCTTCGCCTCAAAAGCTTTTTCGAGCAGAATGAGCTGCTCGCGTCCATGCGGCGAGTAAACGTAGAGCGGCGTCCGACCGTCATGAATGCATCCGGCGAGCAACAGTGAGCAGACGCCTACCGTGCCGAAGTGAGGAGAAATCCCCCACGGCGCACGGCTCGTCCCGGCTGCCTTCACGGCGTGGCCGCCGGCTGCAAGGCCAGCAGGTTCGCGAACAGCCGGAATGCCCCGGGCACGCCCGCCGGCAACTGCCGGAAGAAACTGAGTCCGGTCAGAACGTAAGTGCCCTTCCCCACCCGTGAGACAAGAAGGCCGCCTTGCAGCGGGGCCTCGCCCGGATCATGCATTTCGAGCAGCGGGCGATATGACTTGTCCCAGCTGTGGGGAAAGTAGAGCCCCCGCTCCTGTATCCATCCATCCCAGTCGGAAGCTGCGATCCGGTTCGGCGTCGTCAGCGCCGGATCGGTCGGCGCGAGACTCTTCACCGCTGCCGTCTCATCGGTAACCCGGTCGGCGGGCCCCTGCGCCGCCAGAGAGATCGGCGCGGGTGCGAAACCACCCCGATAAAATGGCTGCTGCTGATATTGCACCAGCAGCAACCCGCCTCGGCGCACATAGTCGAGCAGCCGAGCGTTGTTCTGCACCAGCGCCGTGTCGACTTCATAGGCACGAGGGCCGATGACAATCGCGCTGTATTTGGAGAGATCGCCGTGGGCGAGAATCGCGCGGTCCAGCAGTTCGATCGGCACTCCCGCGCCGCCGAGCGCTTCCGGCACTTCGTCCGCCGCCCCGCGGATGTAACCCACGCGCGCCAGACGCGGCATCACGATCGCTGCGACGTTGATCCGCGCGACCGAAGCGCGCGGATAGGTCCTCGGCCGGATATGGGGATAGTCCACCGTGAAGATGCCCTGATCGTACCTGCCGCCTTTCCCGTCCTCGGCGATCGCGCGGACCTCGTAGCTGCCCGCGGCGAGCCGGACGGGGGCATGCACCTGAAATCCGAACGACTGACGTTCGTCTTCGGTCGTGAATCTGAACAACTGCGACTTCACCTGCGGCCAGCCCTCCGGGAGCTCGAGTCGGACGGTGCCGGAGGTCGGGTCACTCGCGCCATGAGTTAACGTGACGGTAAAATCATGCGCCGCCGGGGAACCGAGTGCCCAGACACCGTCGGCCGGATCGAGCTTCACATCGATGCGTGGGACCACGGTGAGCGGACGGCGGAGTTCGCCCTGCGCCGGATTATTGGTCCGGTAGGTGACTTCGACCGAACCCCAGATGTCGCGGGAGTCATACGGGTTCGCCACGACCGGTGGAGGTTCGAAGGGATCTCCCCAGACCGCGACCTCGTCCACGGGCCACTGGTACATCGCGCCTATCCGCGGCAGCTGGAGAAAGTATGGAATGGTCGGCGCAAGACTGTCGGGCAGCACCCACACGAAGCTACGACTCGACGAGAGCCGGCTCCCCGCGTTGGCGTTGGCTGCGGCGCCGCTCGTCGTATCGCTGCTGACGCCCCCTCCTGCTGCAGTGACGAATGGCAAGCGACGAGTCGAGTCGGAATCGGCGGTCCATCCGGTGACACGGATCGACACTCGCTGACCCGGCACAACGGTGGCGT
>JBDUEA010000306.1:0-3909 GCA_040002695.1 Gemmatimonadota bacterium
AGATCCACACTGGCCTGAGCGGCGAGCGGCTGCGCGAGCAATCCGCAGAGCGCGGCGCCAACTGCAAGCCTCGCCAGGCGGGTAGTAAGACGATTCAAAGACATGACGGCTCCATGCGAGTCTAGGTGTCCTGGCACGACGCAAGCGACAGGTCGCGCCAGGCGCTCGACCACTGACCGAAGGCGTCACGCCCGCGGTGGCGTCCATGGGACGGCCATCAGGTCGGCGTCTGGTAGTACACCAGAAGCGGAAAATTCCTCTGATCGCTGATGAACGAGGAGCGGAACTATTTCAGGAATCGTTCGGCAAGTTGTTCCAGCCGTTCGTTGCCGCGCGAGCGCGCGTCCTTCAGGATACGTTTCACATGCGGGCGAAGCGCGGGATCACCCCAGCGATACCCGGTCGCCGTCTCGGCGCCCATGGAATCGCCCTGATTGGCGCCTTCGAGCAGTGCCCATGCGGCCGCGTCATCATAGGAAGGATCGGTTCGCGGCGGCAGCGGATACCTCTGACTGGGATCCGGCTCGGCGGCATCTTCGTTGACGAAAGCGCGGGACATGGGAGGGGACGCAGCGGGTGAGTGGTGAGCAGTGAGCAGGGACGAACTTTCCCATCCGGTAGAGGTCATACAGCGGCGTGCCGACAAAGTTCGGGCCGGTCGGCCGGAGCGAGGCTTCCAACGGGATCGAGGGTACTACAGCAAGCGTCTGGAGACTCCCCGGAGCCGGCGGGGCAGTGGACATGTCCCCCTGCCGAATTCACCATGATCACCGGCACGGCTATGCGTCATCCATTCATCGTTCTCATCGCGACCGTGTTCATCGCCGGCGCGCCGGCAACTGCGCACGCGCAGCAGTACTACAGCGAGCGGCCCGGCGGGATCACGCCGACCAGCTATTCAGTTGTGAAGATTCTCGCCGGCGGCCAGTTCGTCGTGCTGCAGGATGGCTCGAAGTGGGAGATCGCGCCCGAGGATCGACCGGTCTCCGCGGCGTGGACGCGCGGGCAGTCGATCGTGCTCAGCCCGATCGGGGCGCCGACGGGAGAGTTCGATACTCAGTTCACGAACGGCGAGGCGGATCGGCATGCGGCCTCGCGCTTCGCGGGCCGAGTGCGACTTGTGCCGGGCGATACCACTGCGTCCATTGCGGAGACACGCTCGGGACGAGGGTCCGAGCCGCGTTGACGCGTGACGAGCGCGTCAGGTGCGATGGGTCCGCAGATACGCCTTCAGCTCATCGAGCACTTCACCGCCGAACTCGAGGCCGATCGTGCCGTCCGCCTTGCCGGCCAGCACATCCTTGATCGACCACCGAAGACCCTGGCTGGTATCGCTGTTGAGCCAGGAGCGGACCTCGGTACCGGTCACATCGAGATACAACATCTCGCAGGATGAATACCGCGTCTCCCACTGCATGCCCGCCTGCTACCAGCTCACCATCTTGACGTCGCCGAGCACGGAACTGAAATCATTGAACTGGACGCTCTTCGGCTGAGCCGGCATCAGCGGCAGATCGACTTCCGTATGCGGGCCCTTCACCTTGACGCGGGCCCGCACCAGGCGCTTGTCGCCCAGGTCCGCAGTGACGAGCACGTACGCCTGGAAATCGTCTCCCACATTCTGCTGATCGACCCGCAGGTGGGTGCGGAACTGGCCGTTCTCGGCCGGATCCGTCTTGTACGCGACGCGATAGCTCGGAATCGAAGCGCCATATACCCACTGATCGAAGAACCACCCCATATCGGTGCCGACGTGCTTTTCGACCATGTGACGGAAATCCTCGGTTGACGCGCGCTTGCCCTGATAGGTCGCGTAGAAGTCCCGCATGGTCTCGGTGAACCGGTCCTCGTTCATCGTTTTGAGATCGAGCATCATGATGCGGAGCATGTGCACCACCCACGCTCCCTTCTTGTAGACGACGACGTCGTAGCCGCCGCGATCGTCGGCGGTGCTGGTCCGGTAGCCCATCGCGACCGGGTCGGGGTCGTCCTTCCGGAGCATGATGCTCGAGCGATAGCGCTCCAGCGCGTCGAAATACTTCTTGTTGTCATGTTGCGCGGTCTGCAGATACCAGAGGCCGGAGAAGGTGGCGAACCCTTCACTCAGCCACTGGTCGTGGTAAGTCGCGAAGTCCACGCCGATGCCCCACCACTGGTGCGCGACTTCGTGTGCCCGGAAGATGTCGTCCTCACCCGATTCATCGGTCGCCTGGAACGTCACCCACGACAGATCGATCATGCCGGGGAACGCGAGCCCCTCGAAATAGGGAATCTCGGTGGCATACATATGCCGTGTCGTGAGATTGCCGTAGACGCTCTGGAAGAACCGGAGACTCGAGGCGACGTCGTTGCCCACCACCTGGCGCATGTTCTTCTGCTGCACGATACCGAATTTCCGGGCCAGCTCCCGGTGCGCCTCATCGGAGAACATCAGCGTCACGACCGGCGCCCCCGGCTCCTGCACCTCGAAGTTCTTGAATTGGCCAAGATTGAAGGAGGCATTGCGGATCGGTGCGTCGGTGACCCAGTGCGTGACGAGTCTTCGCGCCGTGACTGTCGAATCCTTCGGCTGGCCGACACTCGCCAGGAGATAGCCTTCGGGCGTATCGAACGTCAGGTCGAAGAAGGCGAGGTTCCGCCAGTCCATCGATTCCGGATACCAGTTCGAGGAGGACTTGATGAAGAAGAAGTTGGCGGCGCGATCGATAAGATCGCCATGATAGAACACGCGGACGGTGTCGGTGGCGCCGGGCTCGAGGGGATGGCGCAGCCGGACCCACAGCGTCGAAGTCTCATGCGGCTTGACCGCGATCGCGATTGATCCGTCGGCGAAGCGCGCGGAATCCACGTTCAACTGTTCGTATAGCCGGAATGGCACCCACGGACCGGCGGTGGTCGTCGTAGCGAGCTCCAATTGGGCATCCGCGGCGTAGGTCAGATCTGCGCTGCCCGTCTGGTTGAGGGTGCTGCGAATAGTGTATCGCGCGACGAACGCACCTGCGGTTCGGTCGCTAATGGCGGGCGCAGTCGAGCCTTTCGGACGGAACTGGGTGACGACGTCGATCGTGTGCGGACCACCGAGGCGGTGACCGCGCCCGAGGAGGTGTACCGACTCGACTTCCTGGGGGTTGACCGTGAACATCAGCGGACCGCCGTTGTCCCGGCCGATGTGCGCCACGAACATGCCGGTCTGTGTGCCGTTGAGCAGCGCGGCCAGCAGGTCCGCATCGAGGGTCTTGTGATCGTCTTCCCCGGCATACTCGAGGGCTTCCTTGATGCGGCCTCGCAGGTCCCCCGGAGGATTGTCTGGCCCGAAGGTGAGTTTCCTCTGCAGCTCCGCCAGCGTCGTGTCGGAAAAGAGGAGAACGAGATCGGAGAAAGCGTCCTCCAGCGCCCGGTGCTTGGTGAACCGTTCGAGGCGGTCCTGCTCGCTGGCGGATGTGGATGTGAACCGGAATGTCCCCTTGCCCTTGAACGCCGCGCCGACGGTTCGTCCTCCGACAGAGGACAGCAGGTAGAGTCGCCCGCTCTCGAGGGTGAACTGCCCCGCATCGCGCTCGATGACCAGATTGCTAACCGCGGCACTCTGATCCCCGCGCGGCTCGAGCGCCATGATTTCCTGATAGCGCGCATCAAAGGTCGCGGCGACCGGATCCGTCTTCCCCGCAGCCTGCCCGACGAGCATCTTCGGCGAGAGGCTCAGCCACAGCAGAATGGATGCAGGCATGACTCGGCCCTGCACGAACTGCCGCATGGAGCGGTTCATGGGTGGCTCTTCGATTCGGGTGGCCTTCAGGGGGCCGGGATTGTCGTCCGGGATGTAATAAGGGTACAGGTCGGGGCGCGGGGTGGGAAGGTGCTAGGTCGTAGGTGGCAGGTGGCAGGTGGCAGGTGGCAGGTGGCAGGTGG
>JBDUEA010000307.1:0-3894 GCA_040002695.1 Gemmatimonadota bacterium
AGCCTCCCACCATTTGAGGACTGACCAGTTGGTCCGGGGGGAGTAGAGCGGGGTGAAGAAGTAGCGCTCGACGGCGGTGCCGGTGGTTGCCATGGCGGTCATCGAAGCCTGGAGTCGGGGTGGTGGGGGTGCCGGTCATCGAGAAGGTAATGGATCTACTTTGTGTTGCCAAGTGCTTGGCGATTGTTGGGTAATCGGTGCGTCCGCTGTCCGCCGCCCCGGCAACCTCGACCTCCTGCGGAGTAGATCAGAGAGAAACAGCCAGCGGGCAAAGGCCAGGAGCCATCGGCCGCTTTCATCGGATGTTTTCTCCACCCGGCGCGGGCATACCCGACTGACCCAAATGATTATAGGTTGCCGGTTGTCCGCCGACCACTCGCCGATCACCCCGCAGCAGGCGTCATTCAAGGACCGAGATGTCCATTCCGCCCCCAACAACCGCCGAAGCCACACACCCCGCCTATCCTCCGTCAAAGAACTCGACGCTTCGGCCTCATTCCGGGCGACGGGGGTATTTTCGTGGAGTGTCTTCCCTGCATATGCTCGCGGGCCGGGCCACCAGGGCCGGTCGCCCGGCTGAGTTCGTCTCGCGCTTCTGCTCGCGCCTGCTGGCCCGATCTTCGATGCCGGTCGGCTCACCGGCAGTCTTCTCTGGTTTCCTGGCCCACGAACTGTTCGTACGGTCCCGACTCGTGACAGCGACTGACTGATGGAACGCCTCCTCCGGTGGATCGACGAGCTGCGGCAGCGCGAGAGCCAGCTGGCGCTCGTCCTGAGCCTGGTCATCGGCGCGCTCGTCGGGCTGGTCGTCGTCGCCTTCATTCTCGTTACCGGCCGCCTGGCCGCCCGTATCTATCCGGCAGGAGGATCGGGATGGCGCCGGGTGCTCGCCCCCACCATCGGCGCGCTCGTCACCGGATTCTTTCTCGCACGCTGGTTTCCGTTCGCGCGCGGGAGCGGCATTCCGCAGACCAAGACCGCCCTCTTCATTCGCGACGGTGTCATCTCCTTCCGCACCGTTATCGGAAAGTTCATCTGCTGCTCGACCGCGCTCGCGAGCGGCATCGCGCTGGGTCGTGAGGGACCCGCGGTGCAGGTCGGTGCCGGCCTCGCCTCCGTCATCGCGCGGCGCCTCGGGTTGAGCCGCGAGTACGTGAAGGCGCTGGTGCCGGTCGGCGCGGCGGCGGCGCTCGCGGCCGCGTTCAACACCCCGATCGCCGCGGTGCTCTTCTCGCTCGAAGAGATCATGGGCGATCTCCACGCGCCCATCCTCGGCTCCGTCGTCCTCGCCTCCGCCACCTCATGGATGGTGCTCCACCTGGTGCTCGGCGACGAGCCGCTCTTCCACGTGGCCGGGTATCAGCTCAAGAACCCGGTCGAGCTCCTGGCCTACGCGGCGCTCGGTGTGGTTGGCGGGCTGGGCTCGGTCGCCTTCGTCAAGCTTCTGCTCAATCTCCGGCTCCGATTCCGCCGCCTCCCGCGCTGGAGTGACTGGTTGCAGCCCGCCGTCGGCGGACTCACCGTCGGCTTGATGGGCTACTTCTATCCCCAGGTCCTCGGTGTCGGCTATGCGGATGTGGATCGCGTCCTGGCCGGCGATCTCGTGCTCCGCGTCGTGATCATCCTCGCGATCCTCAAGATCATCGCGACGGCGGTCTGCTACGCCTCCGGCAACGCCGGTGGCATCTTCGGCCCGAGCCTCTTCATCGGCGCGATGATGGGCGCGGCGGTCGGCAGTGTGGCGCACCTGATCATGCCGAACTCGACCGCCGGTCCCGGCGCTTACGCACTGGTGGGAATGGGGACCGCCTTCGCGGGGATCGTGCGGACGCCGCTCACCTCGGTCATCATGATCTTCGAGCTGACACGCGACTACACGATCATCGTGCCGCTGATGATCTCGAACCTGATCGCCTTTTTCATCTCTCAGCAGCTTCAGCCGCAGCCGATCTACGAGGCGCTCTCCCGGCAGGACGGCGAACATCTGCCGACCCGGGACGACCGCCCGGTGCCGGCGCGCTACCGGGTCGCCGGCGCCATGCAGCAGTCTCCGGGAACCCTTTCCCGCGAAGACCGCATCAGCGCAGCATTCGAGCGCATGCGCGAGAGTCCGATCGACGCCTGGCCGATGGTCGACAACAACGAGCTGAGCGGCATGATCGCGCGCTCCGAGCTCGAGCGTGCCGTCGCCGCCGGACGCGGAGACGAGCCACTGTCGGCGCTCATGCCGGAAGGCGTGGAAGAGGAGAAAGCCGGGGACGGTGGAATCCCTCATCTGCATCCCGATCACAGTCTCACTCTCGCGCTGGAGCGGATGGGGACCCTTTCCTATGACGTGCTTCCCGTCGTGAGTCGGGCGAATGTGAGCCGCCTCCTGGGCATCGTCACGCTCCAGACCGTGCTGGCCGCATACGGGGTGGACAACGATCGGCGTCGCGCAGGCAAACGTGTCCGCATCTGACCCCGTTGGGCGACCCGCCGCGGCCGAGGCCGGTGTCTTCCTCGGCACCTTCGCGGTCCTTCTCCTGGCGATGGGCGGCCTCTTCTCGGCCGACACCGTGCTCGCGAAGATGGAGCGCACAGCCCGGCAGTCCGAGGCGCACGGGCTGTTCAGCGAGGGCGTACAGCTCGCCGGCCGGCACGAGTTCGCCGCGGCGGTGGATCGGTTGCAGGGGGCGCTGGCCGATGAGCGAACCAATCCGCTCTATCAGCGGGCGCTCGCCTCGGCCCTTCTGGGCGCCAGTGATCTGACGGGCGCTGGGACGCTGCTCAACGAGCGACTGCAGCAGCAGCCGACCGATGCGGAGGCGAGCCTGCTGATGGCGCGGGTACTGGCGCGGCAGGGGAAGCACGAGGACGCGGTGTCGTACTACCATCGAGCGATCTACGGACATTGGGATGATGACCCGGCGGGAAGCCGGATCGCCGCGCGCTTCGAGCTGGTGGAGCTGCTGGTCCGGATGGGCAACCGGCGTGAGTTGCTGGCCGAGCTGCTGCCGCTGCAGGATGCGGCGCTGAACGACATCGGGACCAGGCGGCGGATCGCGCGGCTATTCACCGATGCCGGCTCGCCGGCTCGCGCCGCGGAGATTTTCAGCGAACTCGTCAAGAACGATGGAGACGACGCCGAGAGCTGGGCCGGGCTGGCCGATGCGGAATTTGCGGAAGGGGCGTATCGAACCGCGGAGACCTACTTCGTAAATGCGATGCGGGCCGCGCCTGGGGATAGCGCTGTCTGGGATCGCCTGGCGCTCACCCGGCGGATCCTGTCGCTCGATCCGATGCAACGCGGCATCGGAGGCGCAGAGCAGCTCAACCGGAGCGTTGCGCTGCTGGGCCTCACTCTCTCGGCCGCCGAGAGTTGCGCCGGGGTAGCGGCATCACAATCTGACAGCCTACTCGCCGACAGCGCCCGCGTAGCTATCTCGGCCGTAAGGGTCGGAGGCGAGCGACACGACGCCGTCAACCGCAACCTGGATCTCGCCGAGCGACTGTGGGCTGAGCGCCAGTCGGAGTGCCCGGGTCCCCCGAGGCCGGGCGAGGAACCGGTAGCGCTGGTCCTGCGGCGAGCGGCGGATTGAGAGATCGCCAGACTCATGGCACAGGGGCGCTGTCACCCTAACCCCCTGCACCGTGCTGAATGGGTCTGCCTGCGGGAGAATGTCCTGCCGAGCGGCGCGAGAAATCCACCGACGCGTGGCAAGGAATCGCTTCCTTATTTCACCGCGGAGGCGCAGACAACGCGGAGGAAAATCGGAGAACGGCGTGTTGTGAGCTTTCGGGTTGGCTCCGATAACAACTTCGCCCCGAGTGCATGCCCACCACGCCGTCATCCCGAGGGCATCCGACGAGCTTGCCAGGGCCCACCGCCCAAATCAGCAAGCCCCCTCACCC
>JBDUEA010000308.1:0-3890 GCA_040002695.1 Gemmatimonadota bacterium
CTTCCCGCCCCATCATGGAATCGTCCGAAAAGATGTACAGCCGGGTCATCAGGTCCTTCGCGCTGATCTCCGCGGACGTCGGTTCGGGCTTATGCTGTCGAGGCAGGGCGGTGGCGGTGGCTGGGACGGGCACGATGACGGGAGCCGGTGCGGCGGGCCCACTGGATTGCGCGCTGAGCAGCGCGGGCACGAACGTTCCCAGCGCGACGACGAAGGTGAGTCTCATGGCGTGAGTAGAGCTCCTGAGTGGGCCGGTTCAAACCGGGCGGTCGAGGCAATTCGAAGTGGAACGATGATTTGCATCAATAGTACGTGGGAGCCGTCCCCCTCGTTGGGGACGCCGCGTCCCCGACGCCCCAAGTACACGCGGAGTTTCATCCTGGACACGACTTTTGCCCCTGCCCCTACCACCTGCCACCCACCCACCGCCCGTCACCTCGTCTCCCGCACTGGACAGTTCCCCACCGAGATCCGGATCTTGTCGTTCGAGGCTCGCTGGCAGTCGAGGATGTAATCGACGTAGTCCTCCTTGTTTCGCGTCTTCTGGTACTGCCCCTCCTTGAACTGCTCGTTTCGCAGGTCCCGGCCGCGCTGCATGCTGCCCATAAAATCCTGGTGCTCCTGCATTCTCTGACTCTGCGCGAGTCTGCCCTGTTCGAGCATTGCGTCGGTCTGCTGTTTCGATTGCGCCTGGACCCGCTGCACCATCACCGCGGTCCACTTATCCATCCATGGCTGGTTCAACGAGAGTTTCATCGCCTTGAACGACGGAATGGCGGCGTCGAGCTTGCCGAGCGGCGCGAACCAGCGCGACACGTACGCCGAGCAGCCGTACTGGTGGCCGTTGCCCATCATTGCGGCGTCGCTGCACTGAACCGTGGCGGTGATCCATTCGTCGACCGGCTGACCGTTGACGGAGTACCGCACCTCGTAGCGCGCCATATCGTTCGTGATATGCCGCATGCCGCCCATCTGCTGATTCATCGTCTCCGTTTTGGCCTTGAGATCGGCCAGTTCGGGGACCGGCTCCTCGCGCACGAATCCGACCTGGCGGATACGGATGAGGTAGGTGAGATAATCTTTCGCCGTCACGACTTCATGGAACTGGAGGCAGTCGCTGCCGGACCGGATGCCCGTCCCCCAGGCCCAGTCGCTTCGAGGCAGAAAGTAGGCGCCGGTCTTGCCGTCGGGACTTGCAGCCCTGAAGACGGGAGTCGTGGCGGACGAGCAGGTCGATCCGGGGAGCATCGTCCCTTCGGCGCTCCATTTCTCCGGTACCTGCAGCGTCCAGGCCGGCATCTGAAGCACCGGGTCGATGATCTGGAATGCGCGCATCCCGGGTTCGGTGCGCACCAGCAGCGCGCCGGCAATGAGCGCGACGGCCGAGCCGGTCATGACGGAGGATCTCACGTTTTGCTCCTTGAGGTACTTCCAGGTGAACTACTGGCGAGACTCGGCGATTCCCGCGGCCGCGGCAATCCGTCGCGCAACGGTTGTCACGCGCAGAAAACTCAGCGAAGAGATCATCACGACCTGACCTCCATCAGCGAAGAATGACCAGGTCTGCAGATTAGCTCTCCGCTGGCGGACGATCCGGTGGAGGGAATTCCACGGCATCAGCGTGTCGACTGGTCCGCTCATCGAAGCAAAGCGGAAATGCACGCCTTCAGGGGTCAGCGTGATGGAGTTGCCGGCCAGGCGTCGAGTGCGGCGCCAGAGCGAGAGGCCGAGGACGAATGTCCCCTGCGCGGCAGCGGCCCACGCGATGACACCTATGACGCGGTCAAGCCGGAAATTGGCGAGCGGGAATACTTCGGTCAGCGCGAGGATCCCGAAGCAGGGAGCGGCAATGACGCTGACGACGGCGGAGATCAGCAGAGCCCCGATTGCGAGGCGGCTATTACGAATCGTCCCCGTCGCGCGTGACGGCGCCGCGGTGGCTGTCATGCAGAACCGTGACGGCTCCCTACCACGTCTTCTGCGTCGATACGATTACCGTCGTCGGTCCCTCATCGGAGAGATACTGGAACTGCACACCCGGCTTCTTCGCGCGCGCGGTGAATGGCTCCATCAGCAGCGCGACCTCTTCCCAGCGCAGGTTCTCCAGTGTCCAGCGGATAGACTCGTCGGCGGAGATGTGCGCACCAGGAGAGCGCGAGCCCGCCACTGCCGTCACCCGGCAGCGACCAACGGCATCGATCCCGGTCAATTCGTGCAGTGCCACCTTGGTCAGGTCTCCCGAAGCGAGCGCCTCGAAGGTGCGGAGCAGCGTCGTCGCACCGGCAGGATCTTCGCCATGGAAGAGCAGCACGGGACCGTCCGCGGAATCACGCAGGTACTCAAGGTTCATCTGGGATACTCCCTCGGGCCGTCGCCTAACGGGCGAGCGGGCGATAGTTCACATCCAGAATGTCCAGGCGGCTCAGATGGACACCGAGCCGTCCCTGGAAATCGACGAAATTCTTGCGATCGAGCGGCGTCCACACCGCTTCACTGAGCGCCGAGAGCCGCGGAAACGCCATGTACTCGACTTCCTTCGGCGTATGGATGTATTCGGTCCACACCTGTGCCTGCGCTCCGAGGACGTGTGCCGCATACTTCGCTTCGAGAGCCTTGGGTACCGGATCGTAAGCATAGACGCTGTCCAGCGGCAGGTAGCCGCCGATCGCCAGCGGCTCGCTCGCCTTGTCCTCCGACTGGTAATGATCGAGATAAGTGAACTGGCTCGGCGCCATCACTACATCGTGCCCGGCGCGCGCCGCCGCGATTCCGCCGTCTTCCCCTCGCCACGACATCACCGTTGCACCGGAGGCGAGGCCGCCCTCGAGAATCTCGTCCCAGCCGATCAGCCGCCGGCCATGCGCGGTCAGAAACGCGTCCATCTGCCGGACGAACCAGCTCTGCATCTCCTCCTCGTTCTTGAGTCCGACCGCCTTGATCCTTGCCTGGACCCGCGGACTCGCCTTCCAGCGGGCCTTCGCGGCTTCGTCCCCGCCGATATGAATGTACTTCGAAGGGAAGAGCTCCATCACCTCGGTGAGTACGTTCTGCATGAACTGGACGGTGCTGTCCTCGGGGGTGAGGATGTTGTCGAAGACACCCCACCAGGTCGCCACGTCATTCGCCTCACCGGTGACGCCGAGCGCCGGATACGCGGCGATCGCAGCGACCGAATGCCCCGGCATCTCGATCTCGGGGACCACGTTCACGAACCGCTCGTGCGCGTACTCCACGATTTCCCGTACATCGGCCTGGGTGTAGAAACCGCCGTGCCGCTCGCCGTCGAACTGCCACTTCGTGGTGTCGTCCACATATTTGCCGATCATCGTCTGCTTCCGCCAGCCGCCGACGCTGGTGAGCAGCGGATACTTGCGGATCTGGAGCCGCCACCCCTGGTCATCGGTCAGGTGCCAGTGGAAGCTGTTCATTTTGTGGATGGCCAGCAGGTCGATGTATTTCTTGACGAACTCCTTCGGCATGAAGTGCCGGCTCACGTCGAGGTGGGCGCCGCGCCAGCGGAATCGCGGATAATCCTCGATGAGCACCGCCGGGACGGTCCACACCGCGCCATCGACCCGTGCCGAGCGGTAGATGTCGGCAGGGAGCAGTTGCCGAAGGGTCTGGAATCCGTAGAACAGTCCGGCTGCCGCCGGGGCCACGATGCGGACTCGCGAGGGCGTCGCGTCGAGCTGATATCCCTCGGGGCCGAGCGTTCCGAGCGTGGTGTCGATGGCGATCTCGATCCTGGCGCCCGTCGCTACGCCTCCGCTCCGGACCGGCAACTCGTAGCCTGTAGCCGGCGCCAGCATCCCCGCGAGTTGTCGCCCGAGCACGGCACTCGGCCCGTCCGTCCGGATGACCGTCGTCGGCGTGATCGTGAACCAGCCCGT
>JBDUEA010000309.1:0-3875 GCA_040002695.1 Gemmatimonadota bacterium
CTACTCGAGCCAGATCGTGCTCTTCGGCGCGGAACTCACCCAGGCGTGGGTCACGCGGCACGGAGACCAGGTCGAGCCGAAATGGAATGCGGAGCGCGTCGCGGGAAACCACTCCTCCTCGACTGGACGTCCACCCTCGACCAATTAGTATCCTCGGGGTGACCTCTACTCCAACGCAGGCCGGGATTCTCGACGTACCAGACGGCGCGGCATGATGCGCGCTGCCGAACCCGAGCCTGCGCTCCCCCCAGGCTGGGCGCTCGTGGCGCTCGGTGACGTCGCAACGCTCGCACCCGGTCTTCCCAAATCCAGGGCGGCGCCGTCGAAGGCCAATCTCCGTCTCTGCATTTCCGCCAATCATCTCGCGGCCAGTGGGGCCGAGTCACCACCTATCGTGATCGCTGCATCCGCCAGGGCCGCTGCGGCTGGCCCGCTTCGAGAGGGAGATCTACTTGTGCCGATTGCACAGGGGACCCCGGCCGCGGCGATCTGGCGTGGCAGCGCGGAGGCGCGCTTCCTCGACAGCTCTCTGATCCGAATCCGGCCGGACGCAACGCTCCTCGACTCACGGTTTCTCCAGGCACATCTTCGCTCGGTCACCCCAGCGGCCGGCGCGAAACCGGCAGCGAAAAAAGCGACGACCGCCCGTTCACGGATCGCGGAACTGTCCCGTCATCAGCTCCAGCTGCCGCCGCTGGTCGAGCAACGACGCAGGTTGGATTCCCTCGCCGAGTTCGAGCAGCACCTGACGCTTGCATCCGCGAGACTTTCGCGAGTGCCGACCAGGCTCGGACGATACTCCGAATTGCTCGTTCGTCTCGCCGTGACCGGCGAGCTTGTGGAGCCCGAAGCCGTTCTCGCCGTGAGGGAGGGTCGCGATTTCTCTGACGGAGCAGCGCTCATCACTTCGATCCTCGCGCAGAGGCCAAGCCTCGCGCCGCCCGTTTCAAGAAAGCGGACCGCCAAGGCCAAGGCCGTGAGCAAGAAGGTGCCGCCCTCGGCTGAGGCTCCGCTCCCGCCAGCTCCTCCGGGCTGGGCCTGGTCCCCGCTCCAGGAATTGCTCGCGGAATCGTTGATTCATGGCCGGGCGCCATCGAAGAGCTCGATCTCGGCGGGGACACCCGTCGTGACGCCCGAGGGCGTGATCGCCGGAGACTTCAGCGAGCGATTCCATCGCTTCACCGATGCCCCTCGCACTCGGCTCGCGGGACTCTGGCTCGAGCCCGGAGACGTGCTGATCGTGCGGACGGGATCCATCGATTCGCTCGGCCGCACCGCCGTCTATAGCGGACCATCGCAGTACGCGGTCTTCACTGATTCCATCTTCCGGGCCAGGTTCTCCGATCTTCTCATTCCGGCATTCATGACGCTGAGCATCGGGATGTCCGTTGTGCGGGAGTCGATGCTCGCGCGCGCACGCCCTGCTCCGCGCAGCCTGTTCACGCTGGATTCGGCCACGGCCGGAAGCATTCCGCTGCTCGTCGCGCCCCGCGCGGAGCAGGAGCGGATCGTCACCGAACTGGGCCGTCGCCAGGTGGCGATCGATGGCATGCACCGATCGGTGCAAATGGCCGCTCGGCGCGCGGGTCGGCTCGAGTGGACGATGCTGGGCCGCGCGCTCAGTGGCACTCCTACGATGTCGACTACTCCGTGAGGGCGACGCGATGACCATAACCGCCGCCACGCTGGCGCAACGACTCTGGAATGCCTACACGCTCGTGCAGGAGGACGAGCTCTCGAGGACCGAGTACCTGGAGGCCCTCGCCCCGCTGCTCGTACTCAAGCTCGATCACGAACGCACCGAAGCGCCCTGGCGGCAGACCGCGGTCATTCCACGCGCATTCGACTGGATGACGCTGCTGGCTCGGGAAGGGGACGAGCTCCTGGTACAGTACGCAGAGGCGATGTACGCGCTGAGTTCACAGCCGGGACTTCCCGGCGTCATCTTTCGCGGCGCACGTGCCCATATCCGCCATCATGTGAACTTCCGCAAGCTGATCGTGGAGGTCGTCGATCGCGAACGGTGGATGGCGGCACCGGGCGAGGCGCGGGCCGAGGCATGGGAGACACTGATAGACCGAACGGCCCTCGAGCCCCGCTCGCCGCTGGCGGGACACCTGACGCCGAGCGTGCTCTGCCATGCCATCATCGCGGCCGTCCGTCCGGGCAGAGGAGATTCGTTGTGCGATCCGCTCTGCGGCACCGGAAATTTTCTGGCCGCCATGGTGGATTACTCCCAACTGGCCACTGTTGCACGGGAGCCGACGCTTCAGCAGCCTCCTGTCGCGGCCATCCTCGGTCTCGAAACGAGCGCTTCGACTGCGCGGATAGCGGCTCTGGCGCTGCACTTCCGCGGAGTCCAGGAAACCGACTCCGTCTCGATCGAGGTCGGTGCGCTTTCCGGCGACGCCGAACGACGGTTCGATCTCGTCTGCGTGAGCGCTCCACTCAGTCGTCGCGCCGCGCTCGATGCCGGAGCCCGTCCGACGGCCGCGGAGATCATCGCGCGAGCGCGGGCACTGCTGGCGTCTGGGGGTCGCGCGGCCGTGATTGTTCCCGACACTTTCCTCACCGAAGGCGGGCCGGGCGAGCTCCTTCGGCGAGACCTGCTCGAGAGTGGATCGCTCCACACCGTGCTGCGCCTCGCTCCTGGCGCCTTGGCGCAGACCGGCGTTCTCGCGAATGTGCTGTTCTTCGATGGTACAGGTATGGCGGATGGCGATGTCTGGTTCTACGATCTCAGGACCGGCGTCCATCTTGATCCACGAGCGCATCCGCTCCGCCGGAGTCATCTCGATGAATTCTGCGCCTGCTTCAGCGGGTCCAATCGGAGCGAACGAACGGAGACCTGGTCCGCGGAGAATCCGACGGGGCGCTGGCGGAAATTCCGCGGGACTGATCTCGCCCGGCGGAACGGCGCCGGACTGAACGTCTGCTGGCTCGACGAGGAGACACTCGGGGATGGAGGAGCGGGGATTTCGGCTGATGCGCTTGCCGCGCTGATCGTGCAGGATCTCAAGTCGGCGCTGGCGCAATTCGAGGAGCTGCGACTGGATCTGGGGGCGGAGGACGGCTCGAGCGGCTGAACTACTATCGGTCCCACTCCACCTTCACCCCACCCACTGCGGAGGTCAGGTTGATGTGCAGTTTCCGTTGCGCTGCCGCGAAACCCGAAGAACGGTAAGTCCGGCCCGTCTGCGTGAAGCCGGATGGCTGAAAGGTCGAGAGAAACCGATCCAGCACGATTTCTACACCAACCTCGCGAGGGAGGCGCAGGGTCAGCTCGCCGACCGCGACGCGCAAGTCGAGATCCGCATCCGCGTTCCAGTCGCCCGTAAGATCGAGGGTCACGTCGCCCACACCGCCCTCGAAACTCACCCGCCGGCATCGGCTGTTTCCGAGCCTGCTGACTGAAAATTCCGCGGCGCCGGCACTCAGTGCGAGCACGTCACACGGCGCCGCGTTGGCCGTCGAGAACCGCACCTCGGTGCGACTTGCCGCCGCGCCGATGTGCACCTGGCGGAGCCGCAGCCCTCCCAGTTCGATCGTCCCGTCCACCGCGCCAAGCTGGAGATCGAGCGAGAGATCCGCACGCGGTGTGAGGGTTACCGTGGCCTCCTGGGCGAGATGCTCCGCCGAACTCACGCGCAGTCCGCCTTCCCCAGTACGGACCACGCCGAGCTGGACTTCATTGCGGGTCGCATCGAAGCGGCTGATCGGCACGAAGCGCTCTTCGTCATACGAGAGCCGCATGTCATAGAGCGAAGTCGGCTCGCCTGGAGCAAGATGCAGTGTGCCCGCGGCGAATTCGAGGCGGACCTTCAGATTCGATTGCTGATGATACTGCTTGGCGAGCGTCACCGTCCGCATGGTCT
>JBDUEA010000310.1:0-3866 GCA_040002695.1 Gemmatimonadota bacterium
CAGGTTGCCCTTCGATGTCTCCATCTTCCTTCCCCGCCCCGCCTCTTCGCCTCGGTGAACTGGATCAGGCACCGATCTCGGACGGATCGACCGCTGGCGACGCGCTGCGCAACACGCTCGACCTCTCGCGACTCGCCGACGAACTCGGGTACCACCGGTACTGGGTCGCGGAGCACCATGGCACACCGATGCTCGCGGGGGCGAGTCCCGAAGTGCTGATCGGGCCGATCGCGGCGACGACGACACGTATCCGGGTCGGCAGCGGCGGGGTGATGCTTCCGCATTACAGTCCATTCAAGGTCGCGGAGTCGTTCAGCATTCTCGCCGGGCTCTTTCCGAACCGGATCGACCTCGGTGTGGGACGGGCCGCCGGCACCGACGCCAGAACGGCGCTCGCCCTGCAGCGGGACCGCCGGCAGAGCAACCCGGATGATTTTCCCGAGCAACTCGGCGAGCTTCTCGACTATCTCGACGGAACGCTGCCCGATGGGCATCCCTTCGCGCGCCTCGCCAAGCTGCCGGGCCGTCCGGAGAAGCCGGAGGCGTGGCTACTGGGATCCTCGGACCAGAGCGGTATCTGGGCGGCCGAGATGGGGCTGCCGTACGCCTTTGCGGATTTCATCAATCCGGCTGGGGCAGCCATCACGCGAGAATACCGGCGGTCCTACATGCCTTCCGAGCTCCGGCCTTCGCCGGTCGTATCGGTGACCGTATGGGCGCTGGCCGCAGAGACCGACGAGGAGGCGGAGCGACTCGCGTCGAGTTCCGCGATGGTCTTTTCGCTATTCGACCGCGGCCGAATGATCCAGGTGCCGACGGTCGAGACTGCGCTTCGATTCTTCGAGGAAGAAGGAATCCCACCGGGTCGATTCCTGCGGCCGAGGCGGCGTATCGTCGGCTCTCCGCTTACGGTTCGGACGGGTATCGAAACTGTCGCGCGGGAATATCAGGCGGACGAAGTGCTCCTCGTCACGATTACCCATGATCACGCCGCGCGTCGTCGATCGTACGAACTGGTGGCTGAAGCGTTCGACCTCGCCAGCCAGGTACGCGATACCGCGTTCATTTCATAACGGGCCACCGCCCACTGTTTACTTAGGAGTCCAACGTGACCACCACATCTCCAGCTACCACTGACTCCGCGCGGGCGCGCGCGGGACTCGAGACCCGAGCTTTCGCGGCGGGCTCGCCGACGGCGCCGCTCGGCCCGTTCACCTTCGAGCGGCGCCAGCCTGGTCCGCGCGACGTTCAGATCGAGATCATGTACTGCGGAGTCTGTCACTCCGACCTGCATACCGTGCGCAGCGAATGGGAGGGGACGATCTATCCGGTCGTGCCCGGCCACGAAATCGTGGGACGCGTGGTGCGCGTCGGCAAAGACGTCCACGGATTCAAGGCTGGAGACCGGGCGGCGGTCGGCTGCATGGTCGATTCCTGCGGGGTCTGCGCCGACTGCAAGGAAGGGCTCGAGCAGTACTGTACTACGGAGACCATCTACACGTACAACAGTCCCGACCGGCACACCGGCAGCGTGACGCGGGGCGGATACTCCAGCCAGATCGTCGTTGACGAACGGTTCGTGCTGCGGTTTCCCGAGACGCTCGACATGGCGGCCGGGGCACCGCTCCTGTGTGCGGGCATCACGACCTACTCACCGCTCAAGCACTGGAATGTGGGCGCGGGCCGCAGGCTCGGCGTGGTTGGACTCGGCGGGCTCGGCCACATGGGCGTCAAGCTGGGACATGCTTTCGGAGCACATGTCGTCGTGTTCACGACATCGGCGGGCAAGACCGAGGACGCCAAACGGCTGGGCGCGGATGAGGTCGTGGTCTCCCGCAATGCAGATGAAATGGCTCGGCACGTCAGCCAGCTCGATTTCATTCTCGACACGGTCGGGATCGCGCACAACCTTGATCCGTACCTGCAGCTGCTCAAGCGGGATGGCGCACTCTGTCTCGTCGGTGTGCCCGAGCATCCGCACCCGTCACCGAGCGCTCGGGAGTTCATCAGCCGGCGCCGCAGCCTCACCGGTTCCTCGATCGGCGGGATCAAGGAGACGCAGGAGATGCTCGATTTCTGCGGCACGCACGGGATCGTATCGGATGTGGAGATGATTCCGATCCAGAAGATCAACGAGGCCTATGAGCGGATGCTCAAGAGCGATGTGAAGTACCGCTTCGTGATCGACATGGAATCGCTCGGCCGGGAGTCGGCTGCTTCCTAAGACGCCGGTAGGAGCGCCCGCAGATGAACGCAGCACTGCAGGCCGAGGAAGACTGCAGAAAGCGAAAGACCAGGGCCGGAAGCTCTGGTTTTTTGTTTGTGTCCATTGGAGCTTGCTGCTGTCCCTCAGTTTCTGCGGTTATCTGCGGAGTTGACCTGGGTGGCCGCAGATGAACGCACCGCCGACAAACACCCAACACCCAACCCGGTACACACCGGGTACATAGGTAACAGTTTACTCCAAGTACATAGGTGACACATCACCTATTCTGCACAGTCTACCTTCTCGGGAGTCTGTGCGATGCCTTGGCTGGAGACTGCCCCTATGCAAGAGCGTCTGGCCTTTCTCGTCGATTATCAGCGAGGCCGCTACTCCGTCACCGAGCTCTGTCAGCGCTACGGCATCAGTCGCAAGACCGGGTACAAGCTGCTCGCCCGCTTCGCCACGGAGGGCCCCAGCGGCCTCATCGATCAGAGTCGGGCGCCGCATTCCTGCCCGCACCGCATCGCCGCCGCGATCGCCGAGCAGCTCTGTGCCGCACGGCAGCAGCATCCCTCATGGGGTGCGGGCAAGCTGCTCGCCTATCTCACGCCCCGTGCACCCGCCCTCGCCTGGCCCGCGCCCAGCACGGCGCATGACCTGCTGGTGCGCGCGGGGCTGGTCGCGCCGCGTCGGCGTCGTCGCCCCCGCGTGCCGCGCCCGCCGGGCCTCGGCCCCCGCGCCACGACCGCGCCGAACGAGTGCTGGACGGCCGATTTCAAGGGGCAGTTTCGGACGCGCGATGGGCACTGGTGCTATCCGCTCACGCTCGCCGATCGGCACACGCGCTACCTGCTGACCTGTCGCGGGCTGCCCTCGACGCACGGCCCGGCAGTGCGGGCCCAGTTTGAACGGGCCTTTCGCACCTATGGCTTGCCGGACGTGATTCACACGGACAATGGGGCACCCTTTGCGAGCACGGGCCTGCACGGGCTTTCGCGACTCAGCGTGTGGTGGCTGCGGCTCGGGATTCAGCCGCAGCGCAGTCGCCCCGGACGGCCACAGGACAACGGCGCCCATGAGCGGATGCACAAGACGCTCAAGGCCGAGGCGATCCGCCCGCCGCGCGCGACGCCCCGCGCCCAGCAGCAGGCGTTTGATGGCTTTCGGCGCGACTACAACGAGGTACGGCCCCACGCGGGGCTCGCCGGTCAGACGCCAGGCTCACAGTACCGGGCGTCCCCGCGGCCGTATCCGCGTGTGCTGCCGCCCCTCGACTATCCGGGGCACTATCAGGTCCGGACGATTGCGGCGGGCGGCACCTTCCGGTTTCAGGGCCAGCAGCGGTTTCTCAGCGAAAGCCTGGCGCACCAGTACGTCGGACTGGACGAAATCGCGGACGGGATCTGGGCGATCTATTTCACCACCGTCCGCGTCGCCACCCTCGATGAACGCGAGTGCCGCCTCGAGGGCTGACTGAAAAAGTGTTACCTATGTACTTGGAGAACAGTGTTACCCATGTCCCCGGTTGCTCAGGGTCGTTCACTTTCAACTCGTAACTTTCAACTCGCCACTCGTCGCTCGCAACTCGGCACTCAGCACTCAGTGCCCAGTACTCAGTACTTCCTAAACCCCACTCATCACCACTCTTCGTTCGTCGACC
>JBDUEA010000311.1:0-3820 GCA_040002695.1 Gemmatimonadota bacterium
TCCTTCACCCGGTCCGCGCGGGCCATTTCCTGTCGCGCGGCGCGCGCCTGCCAGGCGGTGGCCGCTACGCCCGCAACGATCGCCAGTGCCGCCACCGCTCCCGCTGAGACACCGATACGATGCCGCCCGATGAATTTGGTCCAGCGATACCCGATCGAGTCCGGTCGGGCGAGGAGTGGCCGGCCCGTGCGCAAGCGACGAATGTCTTCGAGCATCGCCTCGGCCGAGGCATACCGGCGAGCCGGATCCTTCTGCAGCGCCGTGAGCACGATGGTATCGAGATCGGCGGAGAGCCCGCGCACCCACCGCTCGGTCCGCCGGCCGGCCGCCGTGGCGGCACTGCGCATCGCGATACTTGGTGCTTCGGGGTCGGTCTCGCAGACGATCCGTTCGATTTCCGCGGCCGTGCGCTTCTCGAACCGATGTGCCCGCCGTCCGGTCAGGAGCTGGTAGAGCACCGCGCCGAGCGAATAGATGTCCGTCGCGGTCGTGACGGTTCCACCGAGGACCTGTTCGGGCGCCGCATACTCGGGCGTCATCACCCGGCCGTACGCGAGCGTCAGCTCCGGATCGGAAAGGTTCTCTTCGCCCAGCAACTTCGCGATTCCGAAATCGAGCAGTTTCACCTCGCCGTCGTCGGTGACGAAGATGTTGCTCGGTTTGAGATCGCGGTGGACGAGGAGGTTACGGTGCGCGTAGGCGACCGCCTCGAGCACCTGCTCCACCAGGCCAAGGCGAGCGGACGTGTCGAGATGCCGATCTTCGCAGTAACTGTCGAGGGGACGCCCGGGGATGTACTCCATCGCAAACCAGGGAAGACCCGTGGGCGTGACACCACCGTCGAGCAGGCGCCCGATGTGAGGATGGGCCAATGTCGCGAGGATGCGCCGCTCCTCGAGAAAGCGGCGAATCAGGAGCGGGTCGTGTTCGCGTCCGCGGCGAACGAGCTTGAGCGCCGCGGTCTGCGCGAATTGACCATCCGCACGCTCGGCGCGATAGACCTCGCCCATTCCGCCTCGTCCGATTTCGGTTACGAGACGCCATGGGCCCACCATGTCCCCGGGGGAGACCGCACCCGGGGACGATTCATCGACGGCAGCCAGCAACGGGCCGACGACAGACTCGAGTGGCCGTTCCAGCGGCCCGTCGGGATCCTCGCCGGCTGCAAGCATCTGTTCGACTCGCGCACGCAGGGACGGGTCGTCTCCGCAAGCCTGAGCGAGGTACTGAGCGCGCTGGTGTACGGGCAGATCGAGTGCCCCGTCCAGGATCGGCTCGATCCGCGCCCATACCAGGGGATCGGTCGAGCTCACGCGTCCGATTCCTCGAGTGCCGTGGCGAGCCAGCCCTTTGCCTTGACCCAGTCTCGGCGCACCGTCCGGGCAGTCACACCCAGCGCCACCGCGGTCTCCTCCTCGGAGAGGCCCAGGAAATAACGGCACTCGACCACCCGCACGAGCCGGGCATCGAGGGCGCCCAGGCGCTCCAGCGCGTCGTTGAGCGCGAGCAATGATTCGGCGCTGTCATCCTGCGCCATGGAGAGGTCGCTCAGGCTGATGCGCTGGCGATCGCCACCGCGCCGGCCGACGTTCCGGCGCCGGGCGTGCTCGACGAGAATGCGACGCATGGCGATGGCGGCGATCCCGAGAAAGTGAGCCCTGCCCTCGAAGGAAATGCGCGTCTGGTCGACGAGCCGGAGATAGGCCTCGTGGACCAGCGCGGTGGTGGTGAGCGTGTGGTCGGGGCGCTCGCGACGCATATAACGCTCGGCGAGACGGTGCAGCTCGCCGTAGACCAATGGAAGGAGCTGGTCCACGGTGCGCTGATCGCCCTGCGCGAGTTGCAGCACCAGGTCGGTTGCCGCGCCGGGAGGCGGTGTGGCCATGTCGAGGGGGAGTGGGGTCGGGGAGCGGCGGCGCCTGATGCCAGGCGGATTTCCGTTCGCCCCGTCTCTCCAACATACGTGTCCCCACCCCGCTCCGCGAATCGCAGCCTGTTTAACGGGTCCCGCTCCTCCCCGCGGACCTCGCAGGAACGATGACGAAGATCGCTACTTGGCGATGGAAATCGTGGCGCCCGTGACCGACAGGTTCGACTGGGTCGCGCCAGTGATATCGAGACCGGTGAGCTTTACCTGATACGTGCTGGTCGTCGATCCGGGGCCGGTGGACTTGTCACCGCCGCAGCTGGACAAGCCGACACCCATGACCAGTGCGAGGACTCCGACGACCCATCCTCTGCGCCGGCGCACCACCGGGATGAAGCAGAATGGGAGCAGCGCCAGCGCCACTCCGCCGCCCAGACGCTGGACGATCGTGACGTTGAAGCTGTAGGTGACCAGCAGATTGGTCGGGGTCGAGATCGCCAGCGGCGGGGCGAGGCTCAGAGTCACCGTGCCATTGTTGCTCGGGAAGGTGCCGGTGGCCAGCAGCTGTTCTCCAGCGTCGACCCGACCGTTCGCGTTCGTGTCATCATAGAGGTTCACCGCCGTCACATCGACCACTTCATTGCCGGTGCCCTGGGCCTGGAGCGTGACGCTGTTGACAGTCTGTTGGGTCGCCGGGTTGAGCAGGAACTCGAGCATCGGAACGTTGCTCGTGCCTGCGGCCACGGTCGTGTTCGGCGGTGTGGCGCCACCGAGCGTCACGGTAACGGGCGTGCCCAGGATGCAGGCCGCGGTGTTGTTGGAGAAGTTCGGATCCGGCGGAAAGGGATCGTTGCTGTTCGGATAAGGGACGCTGCCGGCCGTCACCGCAATGCAGCTCGGGGTGAGACCTGGGATGTTCGCTGCGGTGGTATCGCCCGGCAGCAGAGGGGCGCCGTTGTAACGCACGACCACGGTGGTGCTTTCTCCCGCGGGCAAGATCTCCAGGAAGCAACGGGCGCCCAGGCAATGCCCGTCCGCGATCGACATCCGGCTTTCGAAGTTGTCCTGGTCGTTTTCAGCGGAGTCTCCCTGAATATCCACCTGTACCTGGAGTGCGTCGTGGGGCCCGTGGTTCACCAGATGGAAAATCGAGTTCGAGACCTGTCCACCGAACGTCCCGCCCACGAGCGACAGACTCAGGTCGGTGAATCCGCTGGGCTGGGGATGCTGAGTCCCCGAGGTATCGGTGAAGCCGATACTCCAGGACGCCGTAAACTGCGTGGTATCGAGTATGAATGAGCCGTTGTCGGAACAGCAGTCATTTCCGAAGGGCGTCGCCGTCGAGGTAACCAGTGCTCCGTAGGGGCCGGTGCCCTGACACGCGTGAAAGTTCACCCAGATTGTATTGCCAGCATTGTCGTAGGCCGTATGACACGAGGCGAAGCCCACGCCGCCGGCGAACACGTCCACGACGCCATCCCCGTAGCCTACGATTCCAATGGAACAGTCCTGAAATGTGACCGGTACGTCGACGTCCACCCACTGGCCCGCCTTTACCGTGAAGTTCACTGTGCCTGACGCTGCGCGGCAAATTCCGAGCGTCGTCTCGACGCGCGCGAGCGTATGGGGACCGGGACTGAATTCCTCGGTGAAGATCTCCGTCGGCCCGTTGGCACCCTGGGCAAACGTCCGGGAAACTCCCAGATCCGTGAATGGGGGGTCGGTCGGCATGAAGGTTCGGAAGTGAACGAATCCTGTGCTCTGCGCCTTGCTGGCGCTGAACGTCAGTAAGCACAGGCATGCCAGCAGCAACCCGATGCGGGTCGTGAAGCGGGAGGGGGACATTCGCCAGTCCTCGCGGAAACAGGGTGGAAGTGCCGTTACCCTGGTAGGCGCAGGAAGTGGGATAAAAGCGGACATGGTGGGGTGGGCGAGTACTAGGTGTTAGGTGTT
>JBDUEA010000312.1:0-3796 GCA_040002695.1 Gemmatimonadota bacterium
TGAACCACCCTGGAAGCGCCGCAGTGAGCGGCCGCATCACATCGGGAATGATGCCTCCACCGCCGCGGACGGTCCGGCCGTGATCGGTGTGAAAGACGACGGACGTATCCTCCGCTGCACCGGATTTTCCAGCGAGGGCGCGATACTGCTCGGAGGAAATTCCCTCGTACCGCCGCTGAATGATCCTGCCACTCGGTGTCACCACGCGGGCGACGGTAAGCCAGACGACGTCTCCAGCCGGCAGTGGCAGCGCGGTCTGCATGAGCGCCTTGCCGAAGCTGCGCCGGCCGAGAACCAGGGCGCGGTCGTGATCCTGCAGCGAACCCGTCAGCATCTCCGAGGCACTGGCGCTGCCTTCATCGACCAGGACGATGAGCGGCAGGTCGTTGAAATCGCCCTTCTCCTTCGTGATGACCTGGTCGTATCCGTTCTTCTTCCGTCCCTGAGTATGAAATACTTCGGTCCGCTCCGGCAGAAATGCAGAAGCGATCTGCACCATGGCCGCCACGTCACCGCCCGGATTGCCGCGAAGATCGAGGATCAGGCTTCGGGCACCGCGTCCGCGGAGCTTGCGGATTGCATCGAGAAGTTCCTTGGCGCCCAACATGGTGAATTCCGAAAACCGCACATACCCGACACCGGGCGCCGCGAGCTGCGGCACCGACACCACGTGGTGCTCGATGATGGCGCGCTTGAAACTGACGCTGAACGAATCCGGTTGGACAGTCGAGCCGCGCTCGATGGTGAGACGGATCCTGGAACCCTTTTCGCCAAGCAGGCGGACCTCGAGCGCACGTGCGCCGATGCCCGCGACCGAGCTGTCGTTGAGCGCGACGAGACGATCCCCCGGCTGCACACCGGCCTTCGCGGCCGGGCCGCCGGCCGAGACTCCGAGCACGGTCGTGACGCCGTCGGCATCTTCGAGCGCCAGACCGGGTGAGGCGAGCAGGCCCTGGTCCCACTGGGCCCGCAGCTCGAATTCCCGCCTCGACACGTAGTAACTGTGCGGATCCAGCGACCGGAGCATGCCACTGATCGCAGCCTCGACCAGCCGTTCGGTGTTGACCGAATCGACGTAATTCATCCGGATGTGATTGAGCACGCCGGAAAAGGTCTGCAGCTGCTCGTACGTGCCGCTCTGGGCGACGCACGGCGCCACTGGGCCGAGTCCCAGCGCTGCGACGAGCGCAGCCGCACGGAGGTAGCCCCGGATCGAGCTCAGCGAGTCAGGCCGAGTCATAGCGACTCCAGCTCTTTCTTCACCTCGGCGATCTGGGCGCTGAACCGGCTCGGCGCGATCTCCAGAAAGCGGGTGTAGCACTCCCTCGCTTCCACCTTGTTCTCCAGCCGCAGTGCGACTCCTCCCAGAACGTACACCGCCCGGGCGCTGCGCGGATTGGCCTGTCGCGCCTGGCGGAGCACGGCCTGCGCCTCGGGAAGATTTCCGTTCCGGGCCAGCGCCTCGCCGAGATCGAAAAGCAGGCTCGGATCGTCGGGGTTCGCGGTCACGGCGCGGCGCCGCTCCTCGAGCGCCATGCCGGACTTGTGCTGATCGTCGTAAATCCCCGCGAGACGCGAATGCGCGACATAGAGACTGAGGTCGTTCGACAGGCTCTCCTGAAAGAGGCGCACTGCGTCCGCCGTACGACCTCCGTTGTCGAGCATCACGGCAAGCTCGTACTTGAATTCGTTCACATCGGCAAGCGGAATCGTGCTGGTCGACACCGAATCGCTGCTCACCCGGGCAGCGGCATGATCCACCAGCGTCTGGAAATCCGCGACCGCGACTCCGTATTGCAGAACATGCGCGGCGGCAAGACCGTGGTACCAGATGAACCAGTCGGGCAGATACTCCTTCCGCTGCTCGGGGGTGAGGCCGGCAATGACTTCGTTCAGCGAAGTGTAGGCCTGATCGTAGCGGCCATCCCAGAAATTTTCGTATCCGACGACGAGCGCAGCATAGAGCGGCGATGCATTCCGACCGATGAGAATCGCATCACGCGGCGGGACGGCGAGGCCGAGAGGCTTGAGGTCGACGAGGGGATCGAGCAGGAAGGCGCGGCGCCGGTTCCGGAACGCCTCCTCGACTGGCGCGGTCCAGTCGGCGGGCACGGATCCCTTGTAGACCTCCTTGAAGAGCCCCGGCCGACGCGCCCACGGGAGATACGACAGGGCGAGGTACGCCACCGCGGTCCGGGGCTCGATGGCGATCGTTTCCCGGAGCTGTTTTTCGGCGTCGTCGTATTTCTTCGCGTTCCAGTAGCCCAGCGCCAGCTCATAGTGCGCCGGCGCATCGTTGGAATCCCGTGAGGCGCGGGCGATGAGCGTGTCGAGTGGGATGAGCAGCTTGGCGCGTTGCGCAGCAGCTGGAGTCGCGAGCGTCAGCACGAGCAGGGCAGTAAGCAGGCGGCGCATGAAAGGCCCTCGGGAAAGGGGATTCAATGGAACCCACTGGCAAGTTCACTGCGACATCGCAAGACGGGCGCGGATTTCACTCACCTGACTGGCGTAGCTGGAAGGCGCGATCGCGAGAAAACGATTGTACGCATCCCTCGCCTGATCGGCGTGTCCAAGGCGGGCTTCGGCCAGCCCCAAGAGGTAGGGCACGCGCGCATCGCGGGGGTTCAGCGTCGCCGCAGTCTGCAGCGGCTCTTCGGCGCCGGCCGCGCTGTCAGCGAGAATCAGAGTGCTTCCGAGATCCGCCAGCAGATCCGCGCTCGCACTGTTGGCCTCCACCGCGCGCCGGCGTTCGAGAATCGCCTTCGGCCAGATGCGGGCGGCCTCGTAGATCCGCGCCATCTGGACGTGCGCCATGTAGAGGCTCAGGTCGAATTCGAGACTCCGCTGGAACGTGGCGATTGCCTCCGCGTAGTGACCGCCGAGATAGCGCATCGTCGCGAGCATGTAGCGGAGGTCATTCGCCTCGAAGGCGTCGATCTCCTGATCGCGCTCCTCGCCTTTCGACCGCGCGACCGCCCGCCCCGTGAGAATCGAGAAATCCCGAACGGCGCCGTCGAAATCGGCGAGATGGGCTGCCGAGAGACCGTGGTACCAGAGCACGGCATCCGGCGCGTCCTGATCCGCGCCATGCAGCCGGTCCCCCTTGATGATGCCGTCGAACCGCCGGAAGGCGGCGTCATAGCGCCCTTCGCGGAATTCATTGATGCCGAGCGTGGTTTCGCCGGCCCACCAGGGCGGCGTCAATATCACGATGAGATTGCCGTGCAGAACCAGCGGCGGCGTTCGTCGCCTTCGAACTTGCCGAGCACGCGCAGGTCGACGAGTGGATTGAGCAGAAAGGCCCGGCGAAAATCCGCTCGGCTCTGGAGGAACGCCTGACGGGCCGATTCGATTCCGTCCTGCTTGATTCGCTTTTTCCAGTAACTCTCGCCGCGGGCCTGGGGGAGCGCGGCGAGCGCGAGATACGATTCCGCAAAGGAAGGCGCGATGCTCACGCCGAGTCGCAACTCGCGCTCAGCGTCATCCCAGCGCTTCTTGCCCCAGTAGCCCATGGCCAGGTCGTAGTGCGCCATGGCGTCGTTGGAATCGGCGCGCACCAGCGCCTCGAGCGTGTCGAGCGGAAGGGCCTTCGGCACCTGGGCGTGACAGAGTACCCCACCAGACAGCAGCAGAAGGGAAATCAGCGTCGGCCGGAGCATCCGAGCCTTTGTTAGGGAGTCTCTCCTAGTATGCAGTGCGGGCCGCGCGGCCGCTAGGGCAAGAATTCAGCGCGTGAAAAAGCCGGGCGCTTGCCAACGGCAGGACACCCGGCTAGTACCGCGGCGATATTGCAGCT
>JBDUEA010000313.1:0-3787 GCA_040002695.1 Gemmatimonadota bacterium
CCGCTTCGGACTCACTGATGCCCAGTTCACGCGCGATCGACTGGAGGCCACCCATTCGCGCGAGGATATCGGTTATCTGCATGAGCTGATTTCCCGGGTTGGTAGTGCAGTAGCGCGCTCAACCGAGCAATTCCTGCGGGATGATGCCGCCGTTGGCGGCGATATGTTCGAGCACCGCCTTGTGAAGCCAGATATTCATTTTGGCCGAGTCTCCCATCAGCTCCGGCGGACAGCCGAGCTCGGTCGCCAGCTGTTTCCGCGCAGTCAAACTACTGTCGATGTCGAGAAGCTTGAGCAGATCGACGATGGAGGTCCGCCAGTTGAGTTTATCCTGGCTCGCGGCCGCGCGCGCTTCCAGGTGGGCGACGACGTCCACGACACCGACGGCGCTCCGCCGGGGTGAGGCGGTGGCCACGGCGCCAGGATTTGTGCCTGACTCGGGCGACGCCGGAGTCGCGGGGGCAGCGGATTCAGCCTGATGGGGGAGGCCGAGCTTTTCGAGAATGTTGCTGAAGATTCCCATGGAAAGATCCTTGCGTAATAGAATGAGGGAAGACACGAGGTGGTGGACGATGACCTTGCGCACCGGGACGATGAAGCACGGCTGAAGGCAAAGAGGTAACGAGACGACCGTCAGTGCGATCTTGTGAGTCGGCGGGGGCGAGGCTAATTCTGTTCCTGATACGCTCGCTGTTGTCGAGCCTGCTCTCAATCCCTGCACTACCTCGCGGGGACTGGTAACGTTCCACTTGACGCTGATTCCCCGTGTAGCGGCCGCCATGACAGACCTGCTTCAGCAAACCCTACAGGAGAAAGCATGACTCATCAGGAAACTCCCATGACGAGGGCCGCAGCTCTCGATCCGATCCGCCCTGATGATCCGCGCTACGCCGATCTGATACGACGAGGCGTCAATAAGCGATTCGAGGGCAAACCCGACATCGTGTATCTCGCCGGTTCCGTCGAGCAGGTCATCGCGGCCGTGGAAGATTCGGTGCGAAGGAAAATCCGCGTCGTCGTGCGCTCTGGCGGTCACTGCCTCGAGGGGTTCGTCTCCGATCCATCGGTACGAGCCGTCATCGACATCTCATTGATGACCGGGGTGTACTACGATCCGTCGATGTCCGCCTTCGCCGTCGAGGCAGGCACCACCGTCGGCGAGACGTACCGGAGATTATTCCTCGGCTGGGGAGTCATGATCCCGGCTGGTGAGAGTCCAGACATCGGCATGGGCGGTCATATCGCGGGCGGAGCATTCGGCTTTCTCTGCCGGGAGCACGGACTGGCCGCGGACTACCTGTACGCCATCGAGCTGGTCGTAGTGGATGAGACGGGGACCGCGCGACGCGTCGTGGCGACGAGGGAGTCATCGGATCCGAACCGCGAACTCTGGTGGGCGCACACCGGCGGAGGCGCCGGAAACTTCGGGATCGCCACCCGTTTCTGGTTCAGGTCTCCAACTGTCGGGGCCTCCGCGGATCCCACGACGATTCTCCCCCGGGCCCCTGACTCGGTGCTGACCTTTCGCGCCGAATGGAAATGGGAAGAGTTCGATGGACCTCTCTTTGCCAGGCTGCTGCGGAATCATGGAGAGTGGTGTGAGCAGAACAGCGGCGCCGCCTCTCCGTACGCAAGGCTGTTCAGTATCCTGTTCCTGGGCCGCAGGCAGAGCGGCATGCTGGCGATCAAAGGCCTCTCGACCGCCGGCGCGGAGGCGGAGACTCTGGCGGATAGGCATCTCGCAGCGATCAACGAAGGGCTCGGCATCTCCCATACCCGCAGTATCGAGCGACTCTCCTGGATTCAGTTCGCGCTCAATCCCTTTCCTGAATTGTTCAAGGCCCCGGGCGGAGACCTGGTGCGGTTCAAGATCAAGGACTCGTTCCGGCGGAAGCGGTTCTCGGATCGACAGATCAACGTCATGCATCACTACCTGACCCGGACCGACGTGGACATTCCGGGGGGACTGATGGGACTCGCGACTTATGGAGGAGCCGTCAATACCGTCGCTCCGGATGCAACGGCATCGGCACAGCGGGATTCGATTCTCACGACTGCGATGAACGCCGGCTGGATGGGTGCGGAGAATGACGCCAGGCACCTCGACTGGACCCGGTCCTTCTACCGCGAAGTGTACACCGAGACGGGCGGGGTTCCAGTACCGGGCGCGGAAACGGATGGCGCGTTCATCAATCATCCCGACGCCGACCTCGCCGACCCCGAGTGGAACCGGTCCGGCGTGCCGTGGCACACGTTGTACTACAAGGACAATTATCAGCGGCTCCAACGGGTGAAGGCGCGGTGGGACCCTCTCAATGTGTTCCACCACGCACTCTCGATTCGCGCCTAGGTGGCGCGAGGCCGAGAGGGGAGCCGCTGGCGGCGATCGGTATCGTGGCGTATCATCGTCTTGCCGGATCGGAATCTTTCGCCCCCGAGTAGTGGAGGTAGAGCCTGATGCGCTGGCTACGTTCGCGAGCCTCACTCGCGCTGCTTGCAGCTGTGGGAATCGGCGGCTGCTCCGACTCGACCGCCCCATCGGGCTGCGGTGCTCCCGCTCAGCAGGTCTCATCGCACGCTCCAGACTTCAGCGGCAAGGTCTCGCAGGTGACGTTCGAGGGCGGCAACGGTCCCGCCGGTCCCATCGCCCAGTTCGATGTCTGGATTACGATTCCTCCCTCCGTCACCCCGAATGCCGGTGTCGTGGTCGCGCAGTCGGCGCCGGTGTTCATCATTTCGGCCGGTGGAAGGACCCTCGCATCAAGCGCCTGCGCCATCCGCAGTGGAGATCAGGTCCAGGTCTGGCATGACCAGACTGTCGGCTATGGCGCGGTCCAGTCGCCGGCCGGCGCACCGGTCTACAATGGCACCCAGCTGGTCATCGTGCGCTAACGAAGCACTCCGCCGGCCCGGCGCTCCACCGGGCCAATTCGACGCTGCGCTCCTCGCTGCGGTCGACGATGGCCCGCGCACCTCGATTCGGTAATTCCATCATGCCCGACCCGACCGCTTTCCCCTACGACACCCGTCTCAACATCCAGTACGGTCCGCTCGAGGTCATCGACGTGCCGAGCCTCGTTTCCGCGTGCAAGGCGCCGTGGTACAACCAGACACTCTGCCTGGTCAACGACTCCGTTGTCCGGCTCGGCGTCGTCCACGGCGAGTACCACTGGCACAAGCACGATGACGAGGACGAGTTCTTCTACGTCGTGAGCGGACAGTTCCAGATCGACCTGCGTGATCGCACCATCACCCTCGAGCCGGGCAAGGGCTGCGTGATTCCCAAAGGCGTGGAGCATCGGCCCCGCGCACCGGAACGAACAGTCATCCTGATGGTTGAAGGCGCGGGCATCGTGCCGACTGGGGACGCGTAACGAGATGTGACCGGAGGCCACTACCAACCACGCCAGCGCAGGATATCTCCATGCGACCCACCACTCTGTTTCTGACCGCCAGCCTGCTCGCGTTCGCTTTTGCCGCGGCATTCCTGATCGCTCCCGGGGCGATGCTTCACCAGTACGGCATTTCCGCGGACCCATCCACTGTCCTCCTGAGTCGCTTCTTCGCAGGCGCACTGGTGCAACTCGCCATCACGGTCTACCTGCTGCGTGACGTGCGGGAGGCCGCCACGATCCGCGCCATCGCGATCGGCGGGACCCTCGCTTCGGCGTGCGGAACGCTGGTGGCGCTCGTGGGGGTACTGAATGGAGTGACGAATTCGCTTGGGTGGACGACAGTCGCCATCTACGGACTGCTGTTCGCCGGGTACGCAGGCTGCCTTCGCGCC
>JBDUEA010000314.1:0-3774 GCA_040002695.1 Gemmatimonadota bacterium
GGTGGTATTCTCGACACCATTCTGCTCCGGCTCGCCACCTTCCTGGAAAAGAGCGACGCGCTGATCCGGAAGGTGAAGAGCGCCATGATCTACCCTGGCGTCATCTTCTCCGTGGCGGCCATCGCCGTCTCAGTGCTGCTGATCTTCGTCATCCCGACCTTCCAGGCGATGTTCGCCTCGGTGAACCTCGAGCTGCCGCTGCCGACCCGTATCGTGATCGGCGCGTCCAATATGCTCATCAGCTACTGGTGGGTGCTTGTCGGCCTCATCGGAATCTCCATTTACGGCGTGACCAAGTACTACGCGACCTCCGAAGGCCGGAAGCGCTGTGACCAGATGCTGCTCGCCTCTCCGGTACTCGGCGACCTGCTCCGGAAATCCGCCGTCTCCCGCTTCACCCGGACGCTCGGCACCCTGATCAGCTCCGGCGTGTCGATTCTCGATGGGCTCGAAATCACCGCCAAGACCGCCGGCAACCGCGTCATCCATGACGCAGTGATGGAATCCCGGCAATCGATTGCCGGCGGCGAGACGATCGCGGGTCCGCTGGAGAAGTCGAAGGTCTTCCCGCCCATGGTCATCTCGATGATCGCGGTCGGCGAGCAGACCGGCGGTCTCGACGAAATGCTCTCCAAGATCGCCGACTTCTATGATGAAGAAGTGGACGTCGCGGTCGGCGCGCTGCTCTCCCTCATGGAACCGATCATGATCGTGGTCCTCGGCGTCATCGTCGGTGGCATGGTCGTGGCCATGTATCTCCCGATCTTCGACATGGTGAACGCGGTGCAGTAACTCGCTGCGATCGTATCATGAAACGAGGGGCCCGGCACTGCCGGACCCCTCGTTTTCATTCCGACCTCCAGTGATTCCGGCCGGCGCTACCTCGACTCAATTGATCTTCGGTACTTCCGTGATGAGCGTCGCAGGGGGCGCGTCGATTTCCACCAGGAGCTCAGGCGCCGCCGCGAGGCGCGCGACCCCGGCCACGGGCTCGAGCGTTTCGATTTCCGGCTTCGAGCTGCCACTCATGCCGCGGAGCTTCCGAGCCGTCGGCAGCACCCGACGCTCGATGGAACCCACCGCATCGTTGTAGGCCGAGACCGCGCCGTCGAGACCCTTCCGGATCTTCACCAGGTGTTCGGCGACCACGGTGATCCGCTCATACAGCTCCTGGCCCAGGTCCCGGATCTCCTCTGCGTTCCTCGCGATTCGCTCCTGCTGCCAGCCATACGCGACGGCCTTGAGCACCGTGATGAGCGTGGTCGGGCTGGCGGGGATGACGCCGCGCGTCACGGCGAAATCGATGAGACTCGGATCCCGCTGGCAGGCCGCGCTGAAGAAGGCCTCGCCCGGGAGAAAGAGCACGACGAAATCCGGAGCCTCGGCGTATTGATCGGCGTAGCTCTTGGACGCGAGCTGAGAGATGTGCTCCCGGACATGACGCGCGTGCCGGTCCAGGTGCGCATCGCGTTCCGCGTCGGTGACTGCGTCCAGCGCGTCCAGGTAGGCCGCGAGCGGCGTCTTCGCATCGACGACGACGACCTTGTGACCCGGAAGGCGCACGATCAGGTCAGGGCGGAGAAGACCGGAGTCGCCCCGCGTCGAGTCCTGCTCCACGAAGTCACAATTCTCCAGCATGCCCGCAAGTTCCACGACCCGTCGGAGCTGCATCTCTCCCCACTGCCCCCGCGTCTGCGGCGCCCGGAGCGCGGTCACCAGCGCGTGGGTCTCACTCTGTAGCGACCGCTGCCCCTCCGCCATGAGCCGCAGGTGTTCCTGCAGCGCGGCATGACTCGCTGCCCGCTCGCGATCGAACGCCTGGATGCGCGCGTCGACCTGCGTCAGGCCCTCCTGGATCGGTTTGACGAGCTGATCGAAACCGACTTGTCGCGCATCGAGGTCGGCACGCGCCGCGACCTGCAGTTCGCCGAATGTGCTCTTCGCCAGGTCGATGAATGCCTGGTTGTTCGCCTGTAGTGCCTGCTGAGAGAGCGCACCGAACGCGTCTCGCAGCCTGATTTCCGAATCCTCCAGCGTCGAAATTTTTTCCAGCGTGGCCAGACGTTCCGAATCGAGCGTCGCGACCGCGCGTTCGCGCTCCTCCCGCGCCAGGGCAAGGCCGGCGCGAAGTCGCTCAGATTCTTCCTGGTGAGCGGCCGAGGCGTTCTCGCGCGCTTCGATCGCCGCGCGAACGGCTTCCCGGCCGGATGCAACCTCCCGATCCCGCTCGGCCAGCCGGACGCGAAGCGCTGTGGTGGCAGAGCGGCTCGCCAGCCAGGCGATCAACGCGCCGATCAGACCACAGGTGAGGCCCACGATGATGTAGGCAAGCATGGGAGGCTCCATTCAGGATGCGTCCGTGGATTCCGGCAGGCGGCGAGCCATGAATGCACGCCTGCGTTCACAGTAGTCGATTGGTCTGACAGCAGGGAAGCAGGCGTGCAACGCAGTCGTCCGGGTCGGTTCGACGAGCCGCACAGCAGGCGGACCCCGACCCCTGCGGATGGTGTAAATAACCTTCGACCCCTACATGAGCATCTTCCTTCGTCAGCTGCGGCTGTACGGCACAATTGCGAGTCCATGCGGCAGGCTATTCCCGATGCTCGCGGCCGGTATGGAGGAAGGCCCGGCGGTGGGTACGGACCGGCTCGCGGAGCTGCTGCGCGAGCTGCAGCAGGAGCACCGGAATCGTTGAGCCGATCCGGCTCGGCCGGAGGCAGGTCGCTCGAAGTGGTCGCCGCGGTGGATCCGCGTATTGGATCTCGACCTCGGCGACCATTTCGTCAGTCTGATTCGGCCTCGAGCGGATTGACGGCGCGCTCGACCGCCCGCAAGCTGGCCAACCTCATGAATGACAGGTGCTTCCGGTCATCACGGCCAGAACGCCCGGCCGACCAGGGCGAGCCATGTCGATTTCGCGAACCTTCGTTCGACGTGCTGGTAGGACCAATGATCATCCCGATGCACAAGGCATCGGGTTCACGAAACAGCTGGAGAAATGACGATGCGAGTTATGGTACTAGTGAAGGCGAACAGGGACTCCGAGGCCGGCGTGCTTCCCAGTCAACGCCTTCTGACCGAGATGGGAAAGTTCAACGATGAGTTGCTCAAGGCCGGCCTGCTCGAGGCGGCCGAAGGCCTTCACCCGAGCTCGAAGGGGAAGCGCGTTCACTTCAATGGCGACAAATCGACGGTGATCGATGGTCCGTTTGCGGAGACCAAGGAGCTGGTTGCCGGGTTCTGGCTGTGGAAGGTGAAGTCCACGGAAGAAGCGATCGAGTGGGCCAGACGGGTGCCCAATCCCGAGGGCGGGGAATTCGACATCGAGGTTCGGCCGATCTTCGAAATGGAGGAGTTCGGCGCCGAGTTCACACCGGAGCTCCGTCAGCAGGAAGAGAGGCAGCGGGCGGCGGTGCGGCGCAAGGGTTAACGCCGCATGTCGATTCGAGCTCGGTTCGATCGACGTAGCTGCAGGACCGCGAATACCCGAGCGAACCGCGAAATCCGAACTCAACCACGAGGAACCCCGCGATGCGATACATGTCACTGTGGCGGCCTGGAAAAAACGCCAATCCGCCGACCGAACAACTCTTCGCCGAGATGGGCCAGTTGATCGGGGAGATGTCGAAGGCGGGCATCCTGGTTTCCACGGGAGGATGGGATCCCGCCTCACCGTTCTTTACGGTGAAGATGTCGAACGGCAAGGTAACGGTGACGGACGGTCCATATGCCGAAGCCAAGGAAGTCGTCGCCGGTTTCGCGATCATCGAGGTG
>JBDUEA010000315.1:0-3770 GCA_040002695.1 Gemmatimonadota bacterium
GAGTCCATGGAGTAGCGGCCGCCGACCCAGTCCCAGAAGCCGAACATGTTCGCCGGATCGATGCCGAACTTGGTCACTTCGGCCGCGTTGGTAGACACCGCGACGAAATGCCGGGCCACCGCGCGTTCGTCACCGAGCGCGGCGAGGCTCCAGGCGCGCGCGGTGCGGGCGTTGGTCATGGTCTCGAGCGTGGTGAACGTTTTCGAGCAGATGATGAACAGCGTCTCCTTCGGATCCAGGTCGCGCGTCGTCTCTGCGAAGTCGGTGCCATCCACATTCGACACGAATCGCACGACGAGATTCCGGTCGGTGTACCAGCGCAACGCTTCATACGCCATGACCGGGCCGAGGTCCGAGCCACCGATGCCGATGTTGACGATGTTCCGGATGCGGGCGCCACTGTGGCCGGTCCATTTTCCGGAGCGCACCTCAGTCGAGAAGGCCGCCATCCGGTCCAATACCTCATGGACACCAGGGACGACATTCACGCCATCAACCATTATTTCTGCGTCTCGCGGGGCGCGAAGTGCCACGTGCAGGACGGCCCGCCCCTCGGTCTGGTTGATTTTCTCGCCGCGGAACATCGCATCGATGTGCCGCCGCAGGCCCGCATCATCGGCGAGCAAGACCAGCAGTCGGGTCGTCTCGTCCGTTATCCGGTGCTTGGAGTAATCCAGGTAAAGTCCCGCGGCCTCCGCGCTCAGCCGCTCGCCGCGGGAAGGGTCCTCGGCGAACAACGATCGGAGATGCATGCCGCGCATCACCTTCGCGTGGGCTTCGAGTGCATCCCATGCGGAAGAGGTCATGGCTGGGAAGACGGCTCAGCCGTCCGGGAGGACGGCCCCGCCGTCCGGAGCGCGGCACTCTTCTCGGCAAGACAGGCGAGCAGATCATTCCATGACTTGGTGAAGGAGCCGAAACCTTCGCGCTGCAACTCCTCGGCGACGGCCCCGACATCGACCTTGGCGCGTGCAAAGGCCGCGAGTGGAGTTCTGAAATCTCCGCCATCCTGGGGCATCATGCTGCTGATGCGGCCATGGTCGGCGAGTGCAAGCAGCGTCTTCTCCGGTATGGTGTTGATAGTGTACGGTGCCGCGAGTGCCTCGACGTAGAGCAGGTCCGCTGCCTTGGGATCCTTGGTGCCCGTGCTCGCCCAGAGCAATCGCTGCGGCATGGCCCCCGCGTTGAGCAGCCGGAGCCACCGGTCCGACGCGAACAGCTCACGGTACGCCTGGTATGTCTGCCGCGCCACCGCGATGCCGAGCAGGTTCTGCAGTTCGGCTGGGACACGCTTCGCAACCGCGACATCCCACCGGCTCACGAACAGCGAAGCCACGGACGGGACCCTCGGATTGAGCCCGGCCTTCACCCGCCGTTCGATTCCGCGGACGTAGGCTTCAGCCGCCGCGAGATAATGTTCGCGGGAGAAGAGCAGCGTCACGTTGATGGGGATTCCGGCGAAGATCGCCTCCTCGATCGCGACCACACCCGCCGTGTTGCCGGGAATCTTGACGAACAGGTTGGGGCGTGCCGCTCGGCGGTGCAGATCCTTCGCGACCGCGAGACTGGCCGCACTCTGCTCCCCGAGCAGCGGCGAGACTTCGATTGACACCCAGCCGTCCACTCCATTGGTTCCGTCGTGTGCCGGCCGGAAGAGATCGGCGGCGCGCGTGAGGTCCTCGAGCGCCAGTTCGAAGAAGAGCTGCTCGCCCGAGAGTCCGGTCTCCGACTTCTCCCGGATCGCGGCGTCGTAGTCGCTGCTGTTCCTGATCGCCTGGTCGAAGATGGTCGGATTCGAAGTTAGCCCGGTGACGGAGAATTCCCGGATGTAGCGTTCGAGTCCGCCGCTCGCGAGCAGTCCTCGCGTGATGTTGTCGAGCCAGACGCTCTGGCCAGCCTCGTGCAGCTGTCGTGGGCCATTCATGGGTGTCTCGCTTTCGGAACCCCGGGGGGCGGATCGAACTGTAGAAGGTCGGCGATATGCTCGACCGTGATGTCGGGTGGTGGATAGTCGGAGACGTCGGGCGCATGCGCGTAGTGCCCCTGACGCGGAAAGACGGAAGTCATCCGGTCTCCCCACTGCAGCTTCATGGCGGTCAGCAGCCGGATCTTGTCGTCCACGACGACGTAATGATCGGCCGGAAAGCGCCGCTCGATATCCGGCAGCTCTTCCTCCTTGTGCACATACAGCAGGACCCGTCCGCTCAGCGCCTGGAACAATCCGGAGCGATCGATCTTGAGCGGCTGGAACACGACGTCTCCATCCGTCAGCAGCGCCGTCGGCCCCCACTTCTCCAAGTGGGTGAGGACCTCGAATGCGCCAGGATACATGCGCTCGCGGAACGGGTAGTTGAGCAGGAACCTCGCGATCGCAATCAGGTTCGGATCCCGCCGATCCTCCATGCGATACCGCTGGAGGGTGCCCAGGTAGTCCGCGTACCCGAGCTCACGCCGGTGCTGCTCGAAGATTTCCCAGTAACGTGCCTGCCATTCCGCGCCGACTTCGCGATGCAGCAGTTCCTTGAGGTCTTCGACCACACGATCGTTGTCGAGGAGCGTGTTGTCCACGTCCAGCAGGAAGACGATCGGCGAGCGGGGCCCGGGCTTGGACGTCATGCCGGATCAGCCTTTTCGGAGGAGTTCGGCGGCGGCCGAGTCGGTGAGCCACCGCGTCGTGCCAGTGGTGGGCTTCACGGCCTGCGCCGGTAACTGATCGGGTTGATCTGGACCCTCGAGCACCCTGCTCAGCGTTTCCGCCTTTGCCGCGCCGGACACCAGGAAGATTATCTGCGCTGCGGCATTGATGATGACGGGCGTCAGCGTGACCCGCCACATATCCGCCTCTCTGATATACTCCGCGACCGCCCAGCGTTGCCGCTCCCCGACCGCCGCTCGTCCGGGAAACCACGACGCGGTATGCCCATCTTCGCCGAGGCCCAGCAGCACCAGGTCGAATCGCGCGCCGGCGCTATGGTGCGGCGGGCCTTCCGCTGTCGCGAAGATATCTCGTAGCACTCGCTCGCACCTTGCCGCGGCGTCAGTGGCCGAATCGCCCTCCATGCGGTGGATATTTTCGGGCGGAATCGGAACATGGTCGAGCAGTGTCTCCCGCGTCATGCGGAAGTTGCTCGCCGGGTCGGAGGGTGGCACCCACCGTTCGTCACCCCAGAAGACGTGTACGAGCGCCCATTCGATCCGCGCAGCAAAAGCCTCGGTCGCGAGCAAGGCGTAGAGTTTTTTCGGGGTGAGCCCGCCCGACAGCGCCACGACGAATCGTCCAGTCGACGCGATCGCGGCAGTCGCCGCCGCAATGAACAGCTCCGCCGCCCGGGCCGTGAGCGCCTCGCTCTCCGGCAAGACCTCGATGTCTGGCTGCACCCGCGACCGATTCATACGACTCCCCGCATCAATGTCTCTACCCGGCCATCGGGATACCCAACCAGGACGCGCTCCGCGGTGCCGAGGAAGAGGCCGGTATCGACGACGCCGGGAATCGCAAGGAAAAGTTTCTCAAGACCGGAAGGATCGAGCGTGCCTCCCGGCACCGCGGCGCAATCGACGACGACATTGCCGTTATCGCTCAGGAACCTGCTGCCCCCGTGCATACGGACGGTCGCCTGATGGCCGATGCGCGCGAGCTCCCGCAGCACCGTCGCGAGCCCGAAGGGCACCACCTCAAGCGGCACCGGTCCGAGCTGGCCGAGGTTGGCGACCAGCTTCTCATGTCCCACGAGAATGACCTGGCGCAGCGAAGCAAAGGCGACGATTCG
>JBDUEA010000316.1:0-3765 GCA_040002695.1 Gemmatimonadota bacterium
ACCATTCACAAATTCTGTTCGATGCTCCCTTCGTTCGTGTTTGAGGTGCACCCCGTCATCCCGGTCGAAGAAGCGGTCCGCGGCGAACTCGAGGTCATCGCCTGGCGGGATGGACTGAAGGGAAAATGATATCGGAGTGGAGTATTGGCATTCATGGCGTGTGAGCAGGTTCACGGCAGGCGTGCTAACTGCCCGATGAAGTGGGCCGGTCCGACGCTGCGCGAGGAGAAGCGCCAACCGTCTTTGCCGGAATCACTCAACGGACGAGCTAACCCAGTCTTCGTTTATCGCTTCCATGACGGGGACGCCGGACCTGCAAGCGCCGGGCTATTTCAGTCCCACGTATGTCAGCCTGCGGTGCCACCACCGCCGAACGGGGTTGTCCGACCACAGCAGAAAGTGGAGCGCGGCGATGGCGACCACCCAGATGAGCAGATTCTGGGGCCGAGTCAGGAACGAGACCAGCGCCCGCGGGTTGCTGACGGTCGCGAGGACATAACGCGTCGTCGTGGTGGGCGCCGTCCCTCCCATCGTAAGCTCGATGATCGGGATCACCCATACCGCGAGGAGAAGCAGCCGAACCACGTGTCGCATCAGGCGAAACCCTGGATGCTGTGCCAGCCGATGCTCGAGGCGATACACCTTCCACACCACGACCGCTCCGACGATAATCCCGAGCAGGGAGGCGACGTCTCCTCCATCCGGGGGGAGCAGGCGAGCGGACAACAGGTACGCCCCCAACCCAGCGAAGCCACCTGCGAATGCGGTAAGCGGGTAGATGCAGGCCATGGGGATCCACACGAGCGTCACCAGCACCAGGCTGATGATCACCATCGCGAGGAAGCCGCCCCCGCCGCCACCACCCGCCGAGATCGGTGCGCCCGCCTCGTCCGCGCCTTGCAGCTGTGGTGACGACGTCGGCGCGGTGGGATTGGGCCGCACGCTATTCGGTGGGGCTTCAGGACCGTGCGGTCCCCAGGGAAGGTTGGTCATTCCTCAAGGTACGGCCTGGCCCCGAACCGTCAACTGAACGGGCCCGCCCACATCCTCCGTAACCTGGGAACCCAGAGTCCGTCGGCCGACGGGACCCCAAGGAGGTCAACCCCGCGGCGCGGCTGTGCCGGCCGGTGCCTTCGCCGCCGGCCCAGCGCATGAAACCGACGAGGCGCGGCGGGCCAGGATGACGGACTGGCGCGAATGCGCCCGGCCTCGCAGCCAACGCGAGCGCTTTGTGCGTCAAGAACAGTGATTGACCTATCGATGATCGGAGAGAAAAAAATGTTCAGGTTCGTTTCAGGCACCCTCGTCGCGGTTGTCCTGGTACCGCCGGTAGCCGCACAAGTCCGATCGTTTCCAGCCTCGTTTCGAACGCAGGATATTCAGACCGAGGCGGCGACGATTCACGTCCGCATCGGAGGTCGGGGGCCGGCCGTCGTGCTTGTGCACGGGTTCGGTGACTCTGGCGACATGTGGGCGCCGCTCGCGGCTGACCTCGTCAAAGACCATACGGTTGTCGTGCCCGATCTTCGTGGCATGGGGCTCTCGTCAAAGCCACCCGGAGGCTACGACAAGCGTACGCAGGCCGCCGACATTCGCTCCGTTCTCACGACGCTCGGCCTCGATCGGGCTGCGATCGTGGGTCACGATATCGGCACCATGGTCGCCTACGCCTACGCGGCGCGCTATCCGGAAAAGACCGAGAAGCTCGTCGTGATGGACGCGCCGGTTCCGGGCATTCCGCCGTGGGAGTCCATTGTTCGTCTTCCGGCGCTATGGCACTTTGATTTCGGCGGCCCCGATGCGGAACGCCTCGTCGCGGGGCGCGAGCGCATTTATCTCGACCGCTTCTGGAACGAGTTTGCCGGCGACCGCACGAAGATCGACGAAGCAACGAGAGCGCACTACGCGAAGCTCTATGCTCGGCCCGGCGCCATGCACGCGGCGTTCGCCCAGTTCAACGCAATCCGACAGGACGCCGAGGACAACAAGGCCGCGATGGCCACGAAGCTGACCATGCCCGTGCTCGCGATCGGCGGTGAAAAGTCGTTTGGTGCGAACGAAGCGGTGGTGATGCGCAACGCGGCGGTAGACGTTACGGAGCTGATAGTCCCGGGCGCGGGCCACTGGCTGATGGAGGAAGCCCCTTCGACTGTGATTCGATCCGTGCGAACCTTCCTCGCGAGAGAGTGAAGGGACGCCCAGCAACAGAGGGCTACGTGGGCGTCGACCCCGGCAGCACCCCCGCGAGCCTACCGCAATCGCGATCCGCAATCCGGCGTGGCATGAGCGCGGGCTTGCGTTCGCGCCGGATTCTGATATGATGCATATCATATGAGTGCCTCGAAACGACCAGCTCCCAGCCGCAAGGAAGTCACCCACGACCGGATCGTGGAAACTGCCGCCCGCGCCATCCGACGCAGCGGCTACGGCGGCACGGGCGTGGCCGACATTATGAAAGAGGCCGGCCTGACACATGGCGGCTTCTACGCCCACTTCAAATCTCGCGATGAAATGCTGGCCGAGGCGGCCGACAGGGCGGGTGCTGACGGCCTCGCCCTGCTAGTGCAAGCGGCCGCATCGGCACCGCCTGAACAGGCGCTCGAGGCCATGCTCCGCGCCTATCTGTCCAAACAGCATGTGGAAGGTGCGGAGTGGGGCTGCGCGGTCGCCGCGTTGGGCTCGGAAATGCCTCGCCAGGCATCGAAGGTGCGCCGAGCCGCCACCCGTCGCATCAAGGAAATGATCGATCTGGTTGCCCGTCAGTCGCCCGACTGGGGGCGGCCGGGCGCGCACGAGCGCGCACTCGTTACGGTGGCGACTGCCCTTGGTGCGCTGATCCTGGCCCGTGCCGTGGACGACCCCAAGCTCGCCGATCTCCTGCGCGCAGAGGTGCTGAAGCACCTCACCGCGACAGGTCCAGCCCAGCACAGCGGCTAGGATTTGCTTTTGCCTTCTAATATGATGACTATCATATATTGACACCGCACTGAACCCCAACGGAAAGCGAACACAGCATGGCGAGCACTCATGAGCAGCAGACTCGACCCTCGGCGATCGTGACGGGCGCCTCGGGAGGGATTGGCGAGGCGACTGCGCGGGCGCTTCACGCAGCCGGCTATCGGGTGTTCGGCACCTCTCGCCGGGCTCCGGCGATGGGGTCCCCTGATATCGAGTTCCTCGTGTGCGACGTGACCAGCGACGAGTCGGTACAGGCCGCAGTCAGCGAGGTGCTGTCGAGGACCGGCCGCATCGACCTCCTGGTCAACAACGCTGGCGTGGGACTGGTCGGGGGGGCCGAGGAATCATCACTGGAGCAAGCGAAGTCCCTCTTCGAGGTCAACCTGTTCGGCCTGATTCGCATGACCAGGTCGGTGCTTCCCAGCATGCGCCAGCAGCGGGCGGGGCGGATCGTCAACATCAGCTCGATCATGGGCCTGATCCCGGCGCCGTTCATGGCGCTGTACGCAGCCAGCAAGCACGCCGTGGAGGGCTATTCGGAGTCCCTCGATCATGAGACCAGAGGCTCGGGCATCAGAGTGGTGCTGGTCGAGCCCGCCTATACCCAGACTTCATTCGAGGGCAATGTCTACCAGGCCGACCAGCAGCTCGACGTCTATCAGTCGGCACGAGCGAACGCGGAGGGGGTCATGCGGGACGGGATGAAGACTGCTGACTCGCCGGAACTGGTCGCGAGCGCTGTGGTGAAGGCGTCCACCGCGGTCAATCCGCTCCGCCGCTACACCGCAGGGCGGGCTGCGCGTCAGA
>JBDUEA010000317.1:0-3718 GCA_040002695.1 Gemmatimonadota bacterium
CTCACCGCTCACCTCCCCGTAGCCTCTCCTGCACCATCTCCCTCACTTCCCGCAGGTTGAACGGCCGCTGCACCACGCGCTGCCCCTCGGCCCGGAGCCGTGTCGCCGTTGCAGCTTCGGTGGTGGTGAGTACGATCCGGTCTGCCCAGGAGGGACGGATCCTCAGCAGTGCATCCGTGAATGATTGCGGACTTCCAGGTGCCGCAGTCATCCGCGGCTCGGTGATCACCATGTCGTACTCCCGCTCCTTCGCCAGCGCGAGCGCATGGTCACCGCTCTTTACCGACTCGACCGTGTGGCCATCGCGTGCGAACAGCGCCGAGAGCATGCGATGCACGCTCGGGTCGTCGTCGACCAGCAGAATCGCGCGGCCTGAAGCCGCCACCGGTGCGCGATCGTCCGCCCGCTCTTCCGGCGCATCCGTGATCGGCCGGAACGGGAGCGAGATGGTGAATTCCGAGTCGCCATCCGGTGCGATCGCGTACGAGAGCTTGCCGCCGTGTGACTCCGCGATTCCGTAACTGATCGACAGCCCGAGCCCCGTGCCTTCTCCCGGCTCCTTGGTCGTGAAGAACGGAGTGAAGAGCAATGGGATCTGGTGCGCCGGGACGCCGGGCCCGTTGTCCCGCACGCACACGCCGACCGTCGCCCCGTCGCGAAAAGTCTCGATCAGGATGCGGCCTTCCGCCGTCGCTTCAGGGCGGCCGACGACCTGGATCGCGTTGGTGAGCAGATTGAGCAGCACCTGCTGCAGCTCGTAGCGGTCCCCCAGCAGCGTCACCGGCTCCGACGCCAGAGTCTGCGTGAGCGAGATGCCCCGAAGCGCGATCTCGTGCGCCATCAGCAGCGTCGTCCGCTCCACCACCTCGTTCAGATCAACTCCGGTGCTCTCCGGAGCACCCTTCCGCGCGAACGTCAGCAGGTTCCGCACGATTCGTCCGGCGCGTTCGGCCTGCTCATGAATCACCCGAAGGTGCTCGCGTTCCGCTGCCGGGAGCTGCGCGCGCTCGAGCAGGAATTCCGACAGCCCGGCGATCGACGTCAGCGGATTGTTGAGCTCATGCGCCACGCCGGACACCAGCTGTCCCACGGCGGCGAGTTTCTCATTCTGGATGACCTGCGCCTCGAGTTCCTGCTGCTCCGTCACATCCTCGATGAGGATCACGATCGCGGTCGTATCGGCAGGCTCCGCCAGCGGCGCCGCGGTGACTCGGATAGTGCGGCCGAGTGTCGTGCTGCGCACCAGTCGGGGCGGCAGCCGCTCTCCGCGCCGCACCTCCGACATGAATGCCTGTCCCTCTTCCGGCCGTCCGGTGACCGATTCCCAGAACTGCCGGCCGATCAGCGCGGTGGACGGCAGGTCGAGCATCCGCGCCAGCGCGCGATTGGCGCGAAGTACCTTGCCACCGGCGTCGACCACCGCGATTCCCTCGGTCAGCGCGTTAAACGCGGTCTCCCATTCCTCCTTCGCCTGCCGGATCATTTCGAACAGACGACTGTTCGCCATCACGACCGCCACGTGCGTGGTGACCGTGGAGAGGAGCCACAGATCTTCCGGCGTGAACGGGCCGCTTCGCCGGTCGGCGACCGCAAGCGCGCCCATCGTGAACCCGTGCGCTCGAAGCGGTGCCGCGGCGCCCGAATGTACGAAAGTCTGGCCCAGGAGCTGTACCGATGTGTCGGGCGCGGCCTGCGCCACTTCGATCCGCTCTCGCGTGACCGCCTGCATGACCAGCGATTCCGGATCCTCCGGAATCCGGCTGCCGATGAGATGGCTGAGCGATCCCTCCGCCGCCGCAACGACCAGGGACTCGCCATCTTCCGCGGCGAGTGCCACGATGGCCCCGTCCGCCTGCAGGAAGCGCAGCGTGTACCGGGCGACCTGCTCCGCGATCCGCTCGAGCTGCAGCGATTCCGCGAGGACGTAACTCAACTCCTGCAGCGAGAAGATCTCGTTGATGCGCCGGTCGAGCTGCTGCGCGAGCTGCTGGCGTTCGAGCTCGATACGCAACGCACGTCGCCGCAGCGCTTCGACGTGAACGAAGAGCGCGGCAAGCAGCACCACGAACAGCGCAAGGATGAGCCAGTGGGTGGAGCGGGCGAGGAACCAGGAGAGCGCCGCCAGCAGGCCGACGGACAGCAGGTGCATGCGGAGCGTCCACTCGCGCCGCCGCCAGATCAGCACGGCAGCGAGAACTCCGTAGACGATCAGCCCCGTTGCGAGGACGGGAGTCGTTCCGCCGGCGACGAGCAGTGCCGCACCGCCCGCGAGGAAGCAGGCGGGCGAAAGGAACGCCAGCAGCGACGCCGAGCGGCGCTGGAGGTTCAGCGCGGGAATTCTCCCGAGGGTCGAGCGATCCGTTCGGTCACGTATGCCTCCGGTGGCGCATTCGGCTTGACCCGCACCGACTTGGCCGGAATGCCCACGTTCACGTGATACGGGCGCACATCCTTGGTGGCGAGTGCCATCGCGCCGACCATGCCGTTCCGCCCGATGCAGACACCGGCGAGCACGGTCGCGTGGTAGGTGATGCGGACGTCGTCCTGGATGACCGTCGGCGCGTTGGTGACGTCGCGCTGATCGACGATACTGTGGGTGTGGCTGTAGATGTTCGCGTAGTCGGAGATGCTCACCCGGTTGCCGAGCACGATGCCACCTCGATCATCGAGGAGAACATGCCGGTGCACGACGACGTCATCGCCGATTTCGAGATTGTAACCGAAGGAGAACTCGACGAACTGGAATGCCTTGAAGTTCTTGCCGACGCGCTTGAAAATGAACGGCGCCAGCATGCGCCGGAACTGCACGCCGAGATGAACGTTGCCGCCGCCCAGCGGCGAGCGATCGAATGATTGCCAGAGCCAGATGAGCGGCTTGATGCGCGCGAATCGCTCCCCGTCGACTTCGCCGTAATATTCCGGCTCGAGAGAAATGTTGTGGGGATCCAGCCCGATCAGCGCCGCTCGGCTCGTGATCGGCAGCGCAGGGTCCGCGAGCAGCGCGTCGTAATCGCTGTGTCCCGGATTGTACAGATCGAAGAGTGTGTCGCGGCAGATGCGGTACCAGTCAGCGCCGGGGGCGCTGATCTGAGCCGCGAGACCGGCAAGCCAGTCGTCGTAGAACCGTTCGGTCGCGGCAGGCAGCTCGGCCTGCCGAAGTGGTAGATGCACCATGTTTTCTCCTTTCGTTGGGATACTACCGGAGTCTCAGGAGCGGCGCAAACGCAGGCGATGGCCATTGTTGACAGTCCGGAGAATCGGGACTAAACTGGTTGCGTATTGTTTGATAACAATTCTCAACTAGTCTTTTACGCCAACTCGAGCCTCACGTGATGCGTGCGATTCGCTGGACCCTCCCACTGCTCGCCGCTCCATTCGTCTCACTCAACGCCCAGGATTCCAGTCACACCACCATCGGTGGTTACGGCGAGGTCTCCTACGCCAATCTCAGCGGACCCAATTCGCCCGGTCGCGCCAACCTCGATCGGTTCGTCATCTACCTCGCCCACACATTCAACGGGAAATTCGCCCTGCGCTCGGAACTCGAGGTCGAAGATGCCAGGGTCGAAGTGGGGAACCCCGGTGGCGAAGTCGCCGTCGAACAGGTCTATCTCGACTACCGCGCCTCGGGAGACCTGACCCTCCGCACCGGGCTCATTCTCGCCCCGGTCGGCATTCTGAACGAAATGCACGAACCGACGACCTACAACGGCGTCGC
>JBDUEA010000318.1:0-3718 GCA_040002695.1 Gemmatimonadota bacterium
CCGTGGGTGCCGAGCACGAGCTCCATCCGGTTCTCACTCTCGACCGTCGAATTGATGCGGCCGAGGTAGTCGCGATGGGCGGGGCGGGGAACACGCAGCCACGGAGTGGTCGGCGCGAAGGCGTTGCTGTCCTCGTAGAGATTCACCAGTTCAAAGGCGTGGAAGTCGATGGGATCAGGGCAGGCGATCCAGGCGCCGTTGAATTCGTCCGGATAGAACATCTGCACCGCCATCGCCTCCCAACCGCCGGTCGAGCCGCCATACATGAAGCGCGCATAGCCCTTGCCGATGCCGCGATACTTCTTCTCGAGATACGGAATCAGTTCCTGCATGATCGCGTCGCCGTAGGGGCCGTTGTTCTCGGAGTTGACCGCGTACGAATCGTCATAGTATGGCGTCGGGTGCTGAATCGAGATCAGCAGAACTCGCGGAAAGTCCCTGCCGGTCCAGTCCTCGTAAAACTGATGGGCATACTGCTGCGTAATGCGGTTGTATCCGCCCAGGTGAAATCTGGTGCTCGAATCGGGTTTGAGGGTGGAATCAGGAGCCGCCTCGCGGAATTCCTCCAGATCCTCGGGAAAGTGTCCCTGGTTGATGACCAGCGGATACCTGGCGTCGGGGTGGGTGTCGAATCCTTCCGGAATCAGCACGTGTGCGCCGAGAAAAACCGGCCGTCCCCAGAAGGCGCTGAGCAGCTTGCTCTGGATGCGCTCGTGCTTCACGTATTTGGTGTTCGCCGGAGCGGGAATGGGCGGAATGATGGAATCGAGACTCAGAATGAATCGATTTCTGACGCGGCCTCCGAAGCGAATCCAGACCGGAGCGCTGTAGAAATTGCCGGGCTTCCGGTTCCATTGCTGACCCTCGCCCATGTCCGGAGGAAGTTTGACCGTGTGTCCGTCCGACCGATGAAAGGTCTCGTAGCGATTGAGCACGGCCTGCACCCGGTAGCGCCCCGGCCTCACCTCGGCGAGGCTGTGCACTGGATAGCCCGGCGCCCTCGAGTTGACTGGGACGCTTCCGCCGGGTGCGAGTCCGTTCACGTCCTGTCCGAATACCAGCTGCGTCTCGCTGCCGTCGCTGATCTGAAACCGCGGTTCCGCGGTCGAATCGGTGGAAATCAGGAGCAGAAGTCGTCCGTCGATAGGTGCGGACGTTCGGGATTTCGGCAGCGTCACGATAAAACCGGGCGGCAGGGTCTGCGAAATCCCGCCGGCATGAGACGACGTCGCAACGGGAATCACAAGCGGAATCGTGAGGACGCCGAGCAGGTAGAATGCGCGCATCAGGACTCTCGACGTAGTGTGGAAGCGTTGGACCTGCTGATCAGACAAGATGGAGTATACATGACGAGTTGGCGAGGGGACCCGCACCGGGAAGCCGCTTGACCTTTTCACCGCTCGAACGCCGGCAGTTCATCGCGCTTCTCGCAGGCGGCGTCGGTGCTGTCTGGCTTGGCGCCGCTCCGCGCGACCTGAGCGCGGCGGCAGCGAAGGCAGCCGCGGCGAGGGATGATGATCCCTGGCGGGTACTGTCAGCGACCGAGGCCCAAGTCCTCGAAGCGATCGCGGAGCAGATCATTCCGAGCGACGACACCCCCGGCGCGCGCGAAGCCCGGGTCGTTCGTTTCATGGACAATGCTCTCGCCACATTCGCCGCCGCCGAGCTTCCCGCCTGGCGGACGGGATTCGGCGAGGTGCAGGCCATCGTTCAGCATCGCCGGCCGGGGCTCGCCTCCTTCGCGCAGATGGAAAAGACGGAGCAGGCGGACCTGCTGCGTGCGCTGGAGCACGCCAGATCGGGCTTCTTCCAGCTGGTCATCATCGCGACGCTGCAGGGCATGTTCTCGAATCCCGAGTACGGCGGGAACCACGACAAGATTGGCTGGCAGCTGCTTGGGTTCCAGGATCGCTTCGTCTGGTCGGCGCCGTTCGGCGATTACGATCGTGAGTAGCGCTCGAAGTGAGGTTCGCGTGGAAGGCCCGTCATTTGGGACGCGGGAGACGGTGGATTTCGTCGTCGTAGGTGCAGGTGCCGCCGGTGGTGTCGTTGCCCGCGAGCTGGCTATCGCCGGATTTCGGGTGATCGTGCTCGAGCAGGGGCCGTATCTCAAGGCCGCTGATTTTCGGCATGACGAGCTTGCTGTAAGCCGCCTCGGCGCGCTCACCAACGACTTCACGGCTCAACCGACGACGTTCCGGGAAAACGAGAACCAGGTCGCGGTCCCCGCGCAGGTTCTGCAGTACGGACGCCTGGTCGGCGGCGGGAGCGTGCATTTCACCGCGAACTACTGGCGCTTCCGCGAGGTGGATTTCCATGAAGCGAGCCTCAAGGGCGGCGTCGCCGGAGCGGACCTCGTCGACTGGCCGATCAGCTACGCCGAACTCGAGCCGTACTACACGAAGGTGGATTGGGAGATCGGCGTCTCCGGCCAGGCCGGCGCCGATCCGCACGAGCCGCCGCGGAGCCGCCCGTACCCGATGCCCCCGCTCCCGATCAAGTCGACTGGCGTGCTCGCCGAGCGCGCGGCGAGAAAATTGGGATGGACGGCATTTCCGGCGCCGACCGCGATCGCGTCGATTCCCTTTCGCGGCCGAGGTGCCTGCGTCCAGTGCGGATTCTGCGAGGGTTTCGGTTGTGAGGTGAACGCCAAGTCGAGTACGCTGGCGGGCATGATTCCCGAGGCCCAGGCCACCGGTCGCTGCGAGATCAGGCCGAACTCCTACGTTCGGAAAATCGAGGTCGATGCTCGCGGACGCGTCAACGGCGTCAAGTACTTCGATGCGAAGCGCCACGAAGTGTTCCAGCGCGCCAGGGCCGTTGTCCTCTGCGCGAATGGCGCCGAGACACCGCGACTGCTTCTCATGTCCCGCTCGAATCGATTCCCGCAGGGCCTCGCGAATGCGAGCGGCCTCGTCGGCCGCAACCTCATGTTCAACGGCAGTGCCTTTGCCGGCGGTGTGTTCGAGCACGAGGTGAACGGCTATAAAGGAAATGTCGTCTCGCGGGTCATCCAGGATTTCTACGAACTGGATCCGGCCCTCGGGATCGCCGGTGGCGGCGGCGCCGATTTCCGCTCTGGCTTTGCTCCGATCTCGTACGCCATGGGCGGCCTCGGCGACAGCTCCCCGGCCTGGGGCCCGGAGCTCAAGCAACGGCTTCGTGAGTACACGCGCACCTGCTATGTACTCGCGCACTCGACGTCGCTGCCGGTGCCCACCAATTCAATCTCGCTCGACCCGACGGCCGTCGATGCATGGGGGCTGCCGGCAATCCGCATGACCTTCATGAATCATCCCAACGATGGCCGCCTCTCACGATATCTGCTCGACCACTGCATGAGTCTGCTCGATGCAGCAGGTGCCGTTCGCCGCTGGGCGTTTCGCGCCGGCGCCTCACCCTTCCCGCAGGTTCACCTGCTCGGCACTTGCCGGATGGGAGATGATCCGGCGCGCTCCGTGGTGGACCGATATCATCGCGCGCATGATGTGCCCAATCTGTTCATCGTGGACGGCAGCAGCCTCGTCACCTCCGGCCGCGGCCAGCCGACGATGACCATCCAGGCCCTGGCCTTCCGCGCCGCCGAGCACATGGGACGGATGGCGCGGGCGGGAGGTAGGTGGTAGGTGGGGGGTAGGTGGCAGGTGGCAGGTGGTACCTTCGTCTCCGCCCTCTCCGCCCTCTCCGCCCTCTCCGCCCTCTCCGCCCTCTCCGCCCT
>JBDUEA010000319.1:0-3716 GCA_040002695.1 Gemmatimonadota bacterium
GAGCACCGTGCGCAAGGCGCTCGACGCCGTTCCCGGCGCACATGCCGATGCGGTGTCGGTGGGATCAGCGACGATCAGCTACGACGAGCAGCAAACGACGCCCGAGGCAATCGCCAAGGCTGTCCGGGGCTCCGGCTATGAACCCCTCGCCGCAGGGGCACCGAACGCCGCCAGCAAAGCCGCGGGTGCCCACAAGGGAGGCGGCTGTTGCAACTGAGGGGCACGCGGCCAGCGACACAAGGCAGGACTCTCCAGGAACACGGGGAACCGTAGCACGCGTACGACTGACACAGTCTTAGTAGCGGCCATGGCCACTCTTGTCGCGTGCGGCACGAAGCCTGACACGGCCCAGGTACGGACGGACCGCGCAGCGTGCATGACGGTGAGGCCGGCATGGCAGTGCGGGGGAGGCGGATGATCCCCCTCATGCGGGACCATCTGGATTCCCGCGCATGCGGTCCGCGCCTCTCGCACGATGGACGCGATGGGTGCGGACATGCGAGGCGGCAAAATGCAGGCGGACGCGGCATGGACGGCGCTTACCGACTCGGTGCGAAGCGACCTCGCTGAGATGCCCGGCCTCCACAGGCGCTGACCACGAGGATGCAGGCGCATGTCGCGCGCATGCGGCGGATGATGGTCATGCATCAGGGCATGATGCATATGTGAGGATGGGCTGGGTGTTGCCCGGTTTACGGCGGCGGGGCGATGCGCGTGGTGCGCGGCTGATGCGCCGTCGAACTTCGGGCGGCACATACGGCGGTAGCGACCATGTGGGTCGTCTAAAGTCAGGCAAGACGAGGTACAACGAACTGCTGCAGTGAGATGGTACACCGCATCAGCCAGCCGGAGTTTCCGCGGCACGGGCATGTCTCGCGAGCCAGAGAAGACCCATCCATGTGTTTTTCAGCAGCCGCGAGTTTTGTCGCCGGCACGTCCTTGTCCGCCATCGGCGTGGCGACACTCAGGCGTGCGGAGACGAAGACCGAAGTCCCTTTCGCGGCGATTCCGCTCCTGTTCGGGATCCAGCAACTCATCGAAGGCGTGATCTGGCTGACCTTTCGTCACGACGCGCCGCTGCTCAAGCAGATGATGACGGCCGTGTACTCGGGATTCTCTCATGTGCTGTGGCCAATCTACGTCCCCTTCGCGATGGGCTTCATGGAGACGGCACGCTGGCGCAGGAGGGCTTTCTCCGCCTTTCAGGCCGCCGGCATCCTGGTGGGTGTCTACCTGCTCTACTCCATCGTAACACGTCCCATCGTCGCTGAAGTCGTCGGCCGCCACATCGTGTACTGGTCTCCCCATTTCTATCTGCCGGCCGTGATTCTCCTCTACCTGGCGGCAACTTGCGTCTCGTGCTTCTTCTCGAGTCACCGGTTCGTCAATCTGTTTGGCGTCCTGGCATTGTCGTCCTTCATCGCGGCGTACCTGTTCGCGGCTCAGGCGTTGGTGTCGGTCTGGTGCTTCTTCGCGGCGGTACTCAGCCTGCTCGTGTATCTCCACCTGCGCTACCGCGTCCTCGGCGGCTTCCCGGCAAGCCCCGCTTCACCGCAGGGCGCTGGCCTCGGCAGGGGCGCATCGTACTCGGCGCCATCGTGAGTGCACTGGCTTGAATGAGGGCGGCCCGTTGACCAAATCCGGCCCGGGGGCCGCCGTGCGTGGCACCGCGGCCGATGTAACCCTGCAGTAACTCCTTCGAGCGATAGCAGGCGCGGCGACATTCGCTGGCGTGCTGCGGTGACTTCTCATCGGCTGGACCTGCTCGGTGGTCTCGGTCCGGGGTTTGTCACACCCAGGACCCAGCGGGTGTGCGTCAGGCGGTGCGCGCAGGTTGCTGCTTCTTAACCTGCGCCTCACTCCACCCTCAGGCCCGACCCACCATTGTTGACCCTAAGTCTCGAATGAAGCGCGGCATGCGGGCATGACTTCACGTTTGGGCTCCGAGCCTGGGGAACTCGAACACTCGAACAATGGCGCCTGCGGTCGAAGGATCGTTCGACCCCTCTATATGCCGGGGGGCCGTCTCCTAAGAGTCGCATTGCCGGGAATGAGCGATGAATCATCACTACGTATGGCTCCTCTGGGCGAGCGCCTTCCTGGTCCCGTGGCTCGTGCTTTATCTGGCGAACCCAGGGCTTCGTGCGATGATGTGGCGTACCAGCCTTGCCACGTCACTTCTCGGGCTAACGGAGCCACTCTTCGTCCCCGTGTATTGGAATCCGCCCAGCCTCCTGGAGCTGGCACGACGGACGGGCTTCGATATCGAGAGTTTCATCTTCGCATTCGCCGTCGGCGGGATCGGCGGCGCGCTCTACCACGCGCTCAACCATCACGGACTCGTTCGGACACCGGCTGACGCACGTCGGGGACCGCTGCATCGGTTTCATACGGCGGCGCTGATCGTTCCGATTGTTGCGCTCGTGCCGCTGTACTTCGTGCCGTGGAATCCCATTTACCCGTCCATCACGGGCCTTGGCCTGGGCGCGATCGCGTCGGCGCTCTGCCGACCGGACCTGCGGGGCAAGACTGTCATCGGCGGCCTCCTCTTCCTCGGGCTGTACGCTGCATTCATGCTCGGGCTCAAATGGCTCGCGCCGGGGTACATCGCGGCAGTCTGGAATCTTCCCGCCTTGCACGGAGGGCTCGTGTACGGCATCCCGCTCGAGGAACTCCTGTTCGGTTTCACCTTCGGGTCGTACTGGTCCGGCATGTACGAGCACTTCACCTGGAAGGAGAGCGTGACGCACACGGTACCCCCGAAAGATTGTGCAGCACGGAAAAGGGGACCGGAGCGACTCGCCCACACACCGCCGCGTGCGGGGCCGCGGCCGCCAGGGCCAATGCAATGAGACCGGACAACGATTTCATCCTCAGACCGATTGTTTCCTGGTAGACCACTCTCAGGGAGGATGCTCATGCACCAGTTCAACGATGGTCATCACTATTTCGGTATGAGCCCGTTTGGCTGGGGGTTCTGGATCGTGCTCATTGTGATCGGGTTTCTGCTGTACAACCTCATCCGAAAAAACCGAAGCGGGAATGGCAGTTGAGTGACGCACCGATGCTGATTCCGGTTCCCTTCGAGGAGTTCACGCGATGACACCACAGCGCGGGCTCATTCTCGTCACCGGCTCGAACGGCGAAATAGGCCAGGCCGTGATGGAGCGGTTCACCGGCCGCTTCGAGCAGGTCGTCGGCTTCGACCGCAAGGCACCCGATCCGCCCCCACCCGGTTGTACTCACATGGCGGTCGAGATGACGTCGGACGACAACGTACGCCAGGGGCTCCGCATCCTCCGGGAGCATCACGGGCCGCGCATCGCCTCGGTGATTCATCTCGCCGCCTACTACGATTTTTTCGGCGCGCCGAGTCCGAAGTACGAGGAAATCACCGTGCGGGGTACCGACCGCCTGTTGCGCGGCCTGCGGGAGGCCGGCTTCCAGGTGGAGCAGTTCGTCTTCTCCAGCACCATGCTGGTGCATGCGCCGGGCGAGCCGGGCCAGTTCATCACCGAAGACTGGCCCATCAAGCCGACCTGGGCGTACCCGGAATCGAAAGTCAGGACCGAACAACTCCTCCGGGCGGGGCGGGGAGACATCCCGGTGGTGTTGCTTCGCATCTCGGGCGTCTACGACGACGGTTGCCACTCGATCCCATTGGCGCACCAGATCCAGCGCATCTACGAGCGGCAGTTCACCAATCACTTCTATTC
>JBDUEA010000320.1:0-3691 GCA_040002695.1 Gemmatimonadota bacterium
ACCACCTACCACCTACTCCCATGCGCATCCTCGACCGGTCCGTCTACGTCGGCCCCAGCCTGTACGCCCACTTTCCCGTCATCCGCCTCGAACTGGATCTCGGTTCGCTCGAGGCGTGGCCGACCAGCAGACTGGGACCCGCGTTCATCGATGGATTGCTGACCGCGCTACCCGGACTGCAGGAGCACGGCTGCTCGTTCGGGGAGCCCGGAGGATTCGTACGGCGTCTCCGCGAGGGCGAAGGCACCTGGCTCGGTCATGTGCTTGAACATGTCGCCATCGAGCTGCAGCACGTGGCGGGCGCCCAGGTGACGTTCGGCAAGACCCGGTCGGCGGACGAGCCGGGGCACTATCACGTGGTCTTTCAGTACGATCAGTCGGATATCGGCATCGAGGCCGCGAGTCTCGCGCTTACGCTGCTGCACTCACTTCTCCCGGCGCCGCTACGGGAAGAGCATCCGGCGCCTCCCGATTTCAATTTCACTGCTGAGCTCGAGACGTTCATTCGCTTCGCACAACGGAGAGACCTCGGACCGAGCACCGCGTCGCTGGTGCGGGCGGCGGAGAGCCGAGGGATCCCATGGATCCGGCTCAACGAGCACAGTCTCATCCAGTTCGGACATGGGCGCTATCAGCAGCGCATCCAGGCCACCGTCACCAGCCGGACTCCGCATATCGCCGTCGAACTCGCCTCCGACAAAGAGGAGACCAACAAGATCCTCTCCAACCTCGGCCTGCCTGTCCCGCAGCAGCGGCTGGTGCAGCGCGAGGAAGACGCAGTGCGTGCCGCCGCGGCCATCGGCTATCCCGTCGTAGTCAAACCGTACAATGCGAACCATGGCCGAGGGGTTGCGATTCACCTGACGACGGCGGAGCAGGTGCGGGCTGGATTCGTCCAGGCGCAGGTGCATAGCCGGAGCGTCATCGTGGAGAGTTTCGTCAGGGGCGATGACCACCGGATGCTGGTGGTCAACGGTCAGTTGATCGCGGTCTCACGACGGGTGCCGGGGCACGTGGTGGGCGACGGCGAGCGCACCATCGAGGAACTGGTCGCGATTGTTAACAGCGATCCGCGCCGGGGTGTCGGGCACGAGAAGGTGCTCACCCGGCTCGAGTTCGATCATCAGGCGGTGCGGCTGCTGGAGAAGATCGGTTACACCTCGACGACGGTCCCCGCGAAAGACGAGGTAGTCTTTCTCCGGTCGACCGGCAATCTGTCGACCGGCGGCACGGCCATCGATGTCACGGACATCGTCCATCCCGACAACCTGGAGATGGCGGTCCGCACGGTGAAAGCGATCGGCCTGGACGTGGGCGGCGTGGACTTCCTGACACCGGACATCAGCGTCAGCTACAAGGACAACGGCGGCGCGATCTGTGAAGTCAATGCAGCGCCGGGCTTCCGCATGCACACGGCACCGAGCGAGGGCAAGCCACGGAACGTGGCGGAGCCCGTGATCGACATGCTCTTTCCTCCCGGCACGCCGAGCCGCATTCCGATCGCCGTGATCACGGGGACAAACGGCAAGACCACGACCGCGCGGATGCTGGCGCACATTCACAAGCTGGTTGGGCGGATCGTTGGACTCACCACGACGGACGGCGTCTACATCGATGGCCAGTGTACAGTGAAGGGCGACATGACCGGCCCGATCGCCACGCGCATGGTACTTCGGGATCCGTCGGTCGATGTGGCGGTGCTCGAAGTGGCCCGCGGCGGACTGCTGCGCGCCGGGATGGGCACCAGGTTCGTGGATGTCGCCGCGGTCCTCAACGTGCATTCCGATCATCTGGGCCTTAAAGGCGTGGATACGCTCGACCAGCTCGCACAGGTCAAGCGCATCGTGATCGAGGTCGCGCGGGACACCGCGGTCCTCAACGCCGACGATCCGCTCTGCCTCAAGATGGCCGACTACTCCGAGGCGAAGCACCTCTGCTACGTCACCGTCAATTCCTCGCATCAGCTGGTGCGCGAGCATATCCGCGCCGGGGGACGAGCAGTTGTGCTCGAAGCCGGCATCAACGGCCAGATGATCACGATCTACGACCACGGCGCGCACATCCCGCTGCTCTGGACCCACCTGATTCCCGCGACGCTCGAGGGCCGGGCCGCGCACAATGTGCAGAACGCCATGTTCGCCGCGGCACTCGCGTTCAGCATGGGCGTGAAGCTCGAAGACATCCGTCACGGGCTCCGCACCTTCGACACCACATTCTTCCAGGCGCCGGGACGGATGAACGTGTTCGACGAGCTGCCCTTCAAGGTGATCGTGGACTACGGTCACAACGCCGCGGCCATCGACGTGATGTGCCAGCTCGTCGAGCGCCTCGAACCGAAAGGCCGTCGCATCGTCGTGCTCGCGGCCCCCGGAGACCGGCGCGACGAGGATATCCGCGAGATCGCACGCATCGCGGCGGGGCGCTTCGAGCGCTACATCTGCCGCCGCGATGATCGTACCCGCGGCCGCGGCGACGACGAAGTGCCGCGCCTCCTCGCCGACACGCTGATGGCGAACGGGGTGAACGCGGCCGACATCGAGGTCATCGCGGATGAGCAGGCCGCCGTGAACGCGGCGCTCACCCAGGCCCGCCCCGACGACCTGGTCCTCATCTTCGCCGACGCCATCACCCGCACCTGGAAACAGGTGACCCACTTCCGCCCCGAGACGAGTGCCACCGACGAAGAGCGGCCTCGGCCACTCTTCGTGGAAGTACCGGCCGTCCCGGAACCGATGCCACTCGAGAGCGATGCGCTGGTGCGCGACGAGCGTGGAGTCCGGCTCGCACGCGAGAGCGAGGATTGACCGGAGATGATACCTGCATCGACGAGGTGGCGGTGACAAACGCGGAGGGAATCACAGATGCACCTGAAGCGGGGGACCCGCCGACTGGCGACGTGGTCATGGTGCTCGAGGATTCGCGCCGTCTGACCGGGCCCAACCTGTTGCTTGATCGCGCCGGCGCGGTACTCGACATCGAAATGCCGGATGCGCTCGCCGAGCCTGCGATTGAAGCCTGGGAATCCGCCGCTCGGCGGATGCTGGGCGCCATCGGTTGGGACAAGGAGCAGACCGCAGTTCACCGGTTTCCAGGCGGAGCGAGCCTGGCCATCAGCGCGCCGATCGACGCCCTGTACGCCGCCACCGAGGTCAACGAGTGGGCACTCGCTGCGGCCAACAAGGCGCTGATCAACCGGCGCAGTCCATCGCTGGACGACGAGGCGACGAGGCTCAGGGGACTCATCGTCGCCGAATCGAGTCCGGCGATGATCGCGCTCCGGGATGCCGCCGGCGCGCGAGGGGTACGATTTCTCTGGGGCGACGGCGTGGTCTCGGTCGGCAGCGGTACGGGCGCGCGCTCCTGGCCCATCGAAAAAATCCCCAGTCCCGACGCGGTTCCCTGGGACGTCATCAACGATGTGCCCGTGGCGCTCGTCACCGGCTCCAACGGCAAGACAACCACCGTGCGACTGCTCGGCGCCATGATCGCGTCGGCGGGACTGGTCCCCGGCGTGAGCTCGACCGATAGTGTCTCAATTGGCGGGGAACCGCTTGTATCCGGAGACTGGGCAGGACCAGGTGGGGCGAGGCTGGTGCTGCGGGACAGCCGGGTGCAAGTGGCGATCCTCGAGACGGCGCGCGGTGGCATCCTCCGCCGCGGGCTGGCGGTGGAAAGGGCAGAGGCGGCACTG
>JBDUEA010000321.1:0-3686 GCA_040002695.1 Gemmatimonadota bacterium
CGGAGCCACTGATCCTCGCCTCGGCGTCGCCGCGCCGAAAGCAGCTGCTCGAAATGCTCGGCATCCCCGTGATCGTCAGACCTTCACATATTCCGGAGATTCGCGCGCCGGGCGAAGCGCCTATTGCCTACGCGGAACGGCTGGCGCGCGAGAAGGCGATGAGCGTCGCGGGATGCCTTGTTCTGGGAGCCGACACCACGGTGCTGCTCGACGATGTGCTGCTCGAGAAACCCTCCGATGCGGCGGACGCGTTGCGGATACTCCGGTTGCTTCAGGGCCGCACTCACGAGGTGATCACGTCGGTCGCGCTGGTCTCAGATGGAACGCTTCGCCAGGCAACTGATATTTCCCGCGTGACCTTCCGTCCCTGCGACGACAGCTTTCTCGAGGCGTATATCAGAACCGGAGAGCCGATGGACAAGGCGGGCGCTTACGGTATCCAGGGCTACGGCGCGGCGCTTGTGGAGCGCGTAGAGGGAGACTTCTTCGGTGTGATGGGGCTGCCGCTCAGGCTGGTGCTGGGGTTGCTGGAGGAGGCGGGAAGGGGCTACCGATTCCAGAAAGACTGAGTACTGAGTGCTGAGTGCTGAGTACTGAGTGCTGAGTGCTGAGTACTGGGTACTGAGTACTGAGTACTGGGTACTGAGTACTGAGTACTGAGTACTGAGTACTGAGTACTGGGTGCTGCGTGACGTGCGACGCCTGAGTCAAGAAACTGTCATCCCGAGGAGCGAAGCGATCGAGGGATCTCAAAGGTCGCCCGGAAAAGTCCCTTCGTGGCGACGCTTGAGATTCCTCGCTACGCTCGGAATGACAGTATTTAGTTCGTTCCCCGTTCCCCGTTTCCCGTTCCCCGTTTCCCGTTGCCTCTGCGGCGCGGAAAACCTGCCCCACGCCGGCGTCCGGTCGGGATCGAGCGCATCGAGGCGGGCGTGAATGGCCTCGCGATATTTCGGAGCGAAGATGGGTTGCAAAGGCGTGGACTCATCGAGTGGAATTAGCCGGCCCGACGACTTCGGATAGGCTGATGATAGACGGGCGCTCGCGCAAGCGAGTGTGCGTCAGTCCCTCCGCTCGAACAGCGCCTTCCATGAGGTCAGCCACCCGCCGACCCGCGTCCGTCGCTTGAGCTGCACGATGCCGACGAGTCCAAAGATGGCGAGTCCGCCGGCGATGCGTGGGAAGTAGGGGGTCAGCGCGGGAAACTGAGCCAGTCCCACCAGGACGGCGGTCGCGGCCACGATCACGAGGGAAACCGGCAGGAGCTCGCGGACCGGACGCGGCTCAGCCACGGCCACCGAGCGAATGGATTCGGCCGGAATGTACTCGGCTCGAACAGTGGGGAGCATGAGCGAAATATGATCCGGAGACGCGGAGATCAGTGTCCCTTCCATCATGGAGCCATCCATGAGGCCGATACGGATTCGCATTTCGGAGTCACGAGAGCGGCGCTCGGACACCGTCGCTAAGGCGCGGGCAAGGTCCTGGCGGCGGACAGGCAGCATGAGGCACCCCGGGTGGCGACTAACGAATACTCTCTCAACAGGCGCCATGCGGCGCGACTCACTGCGCTACAATGTACGGCAAGACAGGCCAGGTTTTGTAGTGCGGCGCGATCGAGAAGCAGGGCGAGGCGATCTCCTCAACCGCGAGATATAACCAGGCAGCGCCGAACAGGAGATACAGGTTGAGATTCGGCGGTGGAAAGACCTTGATGAGCGGGCCCCGTTCCACGGGCAGCCGCGTGCCGCCTTACAGCCCGCCGAAAAACGCCGCGATATCGCGGGCGAGCAGCTCGGGCTCCTCTGCTGGAGCGAAGTGCCCGCCCCTCGGCATCGGGCTCCATCGGCGCACGTTGTACAGGCGTTCGGCCCACTCACGCGGAGGGGTTCCTTCATCGACAAACGAGTTGGCGAAGACCGCGATGCCAGTCGGCACGCTGACCAGGTCCTCTGGTCCGAGTGTCACGCGGAATCGCCGGTTGTCGTTGTCGAAGTAGTCCCGCATCGATGAGGTGATGGTACGGGTGACCCAATAGAGCGTGACCATGGTAAGCAGGAATTCGCGCGAAAAGCGCTGATCGAGATTCCCGCGGGAATCGGCCCAGGCGTACCACTTCTCCAGGATCCAGGCGGCGAGGCCGGCCGGCGAGTCGTTCAGTCCGTAGCCGAGGGTCTGGGGCTTGGTGGACTGGATGGCCTTGTAGCCGAATTCATCCTGCCAGAACTCCGCATTGCGCGCGCGATAGCTCAGCTCGGCCGCGGAGAGCGGTCGCGATCCCGGTCCGGTATGCGGAGCAATCTCGAGATTGCTCAGGTGGATGCCGATCATCGGCCCGGGATCGTCCAGTGCCATGAAGGTGGTAACCCCTGCTCCGAAATCTCCGCCCTGCGCCCCGTACCGCTGGTAACCCAGGCCCTGCATGAGGCGGTGCCACAGCCGAGCGACGTGCTGATAGTTCACACCCATCCGAGCGGGCCGCCCGGAGAAGCAGTAGCCGGGCAGGGAAGGGATGACCACGTCGAAGCCGGGACCGTCGATGCCGTGCGCGCCCGGGTCGGTCAGAAATGGCACGAGCGGCAGCAGCTCGGCAAAGGTGCTGGGCCAGCCGTGGGTCAGGATCAGCGGAATGCCCTGCCCGTGCCTGGCGCGCTCGTGGACGAAGTGGATCTGGACGCCGTCGAGCTCCGCGCGGAAGTGATGGACGGAGTTGAGGGCGCGCTCCTGCGCGCGCCAGTCGAACCCGTCGGCCCAGTATGCGAGCAAGTGTTTGAGATACTCGAGGTCCGTCCCCTGCTCCCATGCAGCGCCGGGCGCCTGATCGGGCCAGCGCGTGTTGCGGATGCGCTGCTGGAGGTCGGAGAGGATCTCCGCCTCGATCTGGATTGAGAACGGAGTGATGTGCAGGGGTGAGTTCATTGCAACCTGGCTTCGAGTTGTACGGTCGCTTGCGAGCCGACGCCCGAGCTGGGCTGTCAACAATACAATAAAAGCGCGCGGCAGTGCCGCGCGCCAATCCTCAGATTGTTCGTCAACTTCGTGCTCGCAAGGCTGCCAGCGGGACGAGCAACTCGGCTCACTCCGCCCGCGTGTACCTCAGGTCGAGATCCCCCTCCCACTTCGCGCCATCCCGTGACAATTCCCCTTCGCTGACCATCGTTCGTCCGTCAGCAGCAATCTTAACGGTGCAACGCTGAGAGAGGTCCGGAGCGTTGCGCCACCACTTCCACACATTGTCCTCGAAGCTGAACTGGTACCGACGCGAGACGCCACGCTCGTCGAAGTAGAGCATCGAGCACTCTCCCTTCGCATCGTCGGTGCCGAAGATGGCGATTCCGCTGGGGATTTCCGGTTCATCGGTCTGAGAACGCATGATCAGGAAGGCTCCGCCCTCGATCCACTCGAACGAGGTGCGGCCGTGAAAGGTCTTGCCAGGCACCATCGGATGCGTGCCGACGGTATTCCACGATCCGACCAGGACGCTCAGCGACTCGAGCGCCGGGTTTTGCTTCATCGCTTCGTTCTGAATCAATTGTTCCATTTTAAAAATCCCCCTGTGGCGATTGGACTGCCGGGCAAGGCAGCCGGCCGAGGCGCGCTCGCTGTCTCCAAGGGATACTCGAGATTCCTTACCCTCGTTCCACTCGACCTCTGCATGATCGTGGTGTCAGGTGCCTTGAGATTCC
>JBDUEA010000322.1:0-3683 GCA_040002695.1 Gemmatimonadota bacterium
TGCGTGTGGACGATGGACGCGTGGCGATGCGGATGGGTGTGAGGTTCTCCCGGAGGGTGGCCGGCTTCGTGAGCATGCTGGTGGTGGGCGTCGTGTTCGTGCAAATGCGTGTGCTCCAGCGGGTCGTGTCCGTGTTGATGCGCATGCCGCTCGGTAAGATGAAACCAGAGCCCGAACGCCATGAGGGTGGCTGCCACCAGGAGCGAGGCGCTCACCGGCTCGCCGAGGAACAGCAACCCGATTGCCGCGCCCACGAAGGGGGCCAGCGAGAAGTAGGCACCAGTTCGCGCTGTGCCGAGGTCCCGCATCGCGCGGACATACAGCACCAGGCTGACGCCGTACCCCAGGAAGCCCACCATCACCGCCCCGACAAGCCGCCCGGAAAATGCCAGCGCTCCTCCGAGGGAGAGTCCCAGCCCAAGATTGATGGAGCCCGCAATCAGACCCTTCAGGCCCGCGATCACGACCGGGTCTGTCGCGGAAACTTTCTGGGTAAGGTTGTTGTCGATCGCCCACGCGAGGCACGCGCCGATCACGAGGAGTGGTCCCGTCAATCCGGCCACCGCTACATGCCCTCCCCACGACAAGACCACCCCGCCCGCGACTATCGCCAGCATGCCGAGGGCGATGCGACGGTCCACGTGCTCCCGAAGAACGATCCAGGCAATGAGCGCGGTGAAAACGCCCTCGAAGTTCAGCAGCAACGAGGCTGTCGAGGCGGGGGTACGGGTGAGGCCGACCATGAGCAAAACTGGGGCGATGAGACCACCCGCCCCGATCGCGAGCGCCAGCCAACCAAGATCTTTCCGACTCGGCGCGGCTTCTCGGTGGCCCCCTGCGGAATGCCGCCGGATCAGCCAGTACACAAGGAGACCGGTGCCGGAGCCCAGGTACAGCACTCCGGCAAGAACCTGCGGCGCGAGGGCGGCGAGCAGGCGCTTGGAGATCGGCGTGGTCGCACCGAAGAGCGCGGCCGCGGCGAGCGCCCGAGCGATGCCATTCCAAGCCGCGCGCTTATCCGTGCTTCCGCCGAGCTTCCTCAATCGCCACGTTCCTGTGTCGCCAGCTGGATCATTCCGCAATCGGTCTCCGCCCTCACGGACAGCAACCTTCGCAGGTCGATCGACCCCGCACCCCCTCGATGCCTTCCCGCGCGATGAGTGGCACCATCGCAAGGCCAGCCAACGGATCTGCCCACCACCATCCCAAGGTGGCGTTCAACACCAATCCCCCGAGAAGGATTGCCGACAAGTAGAAGCAGATCGTGGTCTGCTGCGCCTCGGCGGCCAAGGCTCCACTGCCCATCGATACCGCCACACGTCGTTTCGCACGTGCTATCAATGGCATCACGATCAGGGAGACGGTGGCGATGGCGATCCCCACCACGCTTTCGTCTGGCCGCCCACCGCTGGCCAGCGAGCGAATCGCATCGTATGTCAGATAGGCGGCGAGTGTCAGAAAGGAGATCCCGACTATTCGAAGCGTCGAGCGCTCGGCGCGCTCCCGACGTTCGGCGTTGAAGTGGGCTTTGAGCCGCCAGATCGCTGCCGCGCCGGCGGTGAGCTCGATGAAGCTGTCTGCCCCAAAGCCGACCAACGCGATGCTCCCGGCCATGAGCCCTGCGGTGAGTGCGATAACCCCCTCAAGACTGTTGTAGACTATGGTGGCATAGACCAGGCGCAGGCCTCGTCGGACGACTGAGACAGGAGTGGCGGTCATGATCTGTGAGTTGCCTTCCGTTCGAAGCGTCAATTGTTCGTTGATCAGATCTTTCCCAGGCCCGGGCAATTGTGTACCGCACGACATGTCCGAGATCCTTCACTCAGCGCTTCCGGCACCAACAGTAGGTAAATGGCTGCTCCCGCCCCTGGGGAGTGCGATGGACCTCACGGGCGTGCGCAATCAATTCGAAATCAGTACCGAGGACCTCCATGAGGTCTTCCGGACTGTAGCGTGCAACTTCAAGTCCACTACAGCGGGTCGGCCCGTCGGAGGCGAAGGTGGCCATGATGAGATGACCTCTGGGTTTGAGGGATTGCCGCATCGCTTCCACGTATCGTCCTCGATCCGCGTCGCTCACGATGAAATGGAAGACCGCGCGGTCGTGCCAAAGGTCGTATGCATTGGCCGGGAGGGCCACTCGGGTAACGTCAGCTTCCATCCACATCACTGTGCTGGCTCGTGGGCCGAGGCGCGCTTGCGCGTGCTGGAGGGCGGCTTCGGAAATGTCGAGCACGGTCAGGTGCCCGATGTCATGTTCGAGGAAGGCATCGACGAGGGTGGAATCACCACCTCCGATATCGATGAACTCACCCGCCGGCCCCACACCACTACGAGCGATCAGATCCAGTGACCGCGACGGGATGGGTTGATACCAACTCACCTCCGTTGAAGCCTGGCTCTCGTACACTTTTTCCCAATGAGCCTTGCGGTTCAAACGGTCACCACCTGCGACTCATGGTCGCGATCAAAATGTGCGCCTCCCAACTGCAAGCCTGGCGCTCGTGCGCCTGGGCGCCGGAAATATGGCGGTCCGCTCGGCTTCACAAGATTCCCGTCACCGCTGATAGGGCCTCGCCGCGAACCTCGAGCCCACGCCGCCGCCACAGGAAGTACAGCACCGGGATCACGACCAGCGTGAGCACCGTCGAAGTAATCATCCCGCCGATCATCGGCGCCGCGATGCGTTGCATGACATCCGCCCCCGCTCCGTGAGCCCAGAGTGCCGGCAGCAGGCCGAGCATGATGGCCAGTACGGTCATCAGCTTGGGGCGGAGCCGATTGACGGCGCCATGCTCAATCGCGTCAATGAGCTCGCTCCGGGTAGGCCGATGACCCTCCCGCGTCAGGTCCTCCCACGCGTGGTCGAGGTACAGGACCATTACCACTCCTGTCTCTGCCGCGACGCCGGCCAGGGCGATGAAGCCCACCGCGACCGCGATCGAAAGATTGTAGTTCAGCAGCCACATCAGCCAGACGCCACCCACCAGCGCCAGCGGGAGCGAAAGCATGACGATCGCCGTTTCCGCCAATGTGCCGAAGTTGAGGTAGAGGAGCAGCGCAATCGCGGCCAGCGTCAGCGGCACCACCAGCTGGAGCCGCGCCTTAACCCGTTGGATTGCCTCGTACTGGCCGCTCCACTCGAGGCGAAAACCTGGCGGAATCGTGACTCGCGCTGCCACCACCTGCTTCGCTTCGGCGACATACCCGCCGACATCACGCCCTCGCACATCGATCGAGACGAGGTCGTTGAGCAGGCCATTCTCACTCCGGACCATCGGTGGACCCGGTGCAAAGGCGATCTCAACCACCTGCGCGAGCGGAATCTGCAGTCCATCGCGGTTACTCACCAGAATGCGTCCGATGGCCTCGGGACTGTCGCGAAAGTCACGGGCATATCTCACCTCGACAGGATACCGTTCCCGCCCCTCGACCGTCGTCGTGACCTGGTCTCCGCCGAGCGCCATCGCAATGACTTCCTGGACATCTCCTGTCGTCAGGCCGTATCTGGCCAAGGCGTCCGCGTTCGGCCGGATGTCCAGATACCGGCCTCCGAACGACCGCTCGGCGTAGATGCTTGCCGTTCCCTTCACCGAAGAAAGTGCGCGCTCGATGTCGCCGCCGATGCGCTGAATGACCTGAAGATCCGGGCCGAAGATCTTCACGCCGAGTGACGTCCGGAT
>JBDUEA010000323.1:0-3646 GCA_040002695.1 Gemmatimonadota bacterium
TACCGCCCCTCATCCCCACTTTCACAATCCTTCCTCCCGGTCCCACCAGCCAGCCGGCATTGGCACTCGCGAATCCCGCACTCCAGTAGCTCAGCGTGTCGAGCGACTGCCAGCTCTTCCCATCATCCTGCGTGAAGTCGGCTCCCGCCGGCCCGACCGCGACAGCCACACCGCGGAGGCCGGGGACGTACACTGCGCCGAACAGTGCGCCCGCCATCCGCGGACGTCCCGCCAGCGTCCAGTTTTTCCCGCCATCCGCGGTAACGGCAACGTTGTCCGAATGGAGCTTCGCGTCGTTGACATCGCCGCCCACAATCATCCCATGCAGCGCGTCCTGGAAGGCGATGGAGGTAATCCCCTTCGTGGCTGCACCCTGGACCATGGGCGACTCGCTCACCGACCAGGTCAGTCCGCGGTCAGTCGTGTGAAGAATGCGCGCGCGCTCTCCGGCGCCGGTGCCGAACCAGCCCTCCGTCGCTCCTCGCGCGATGACGCAGGTGCCGCTCGCGGCGAATCCTCCTTCGTTCGGGAGCGCCGCCGGAACGCCGGCTGTCGGCACGGGAGTCCATTGCACCCCATCGGTGGTGCGATAGATAGGAAGGCGACCATCGACGGCATCGCTGACGACGACTCCGTGCGTCGCGTCCCAGAATGCGAGGCAATCGAAGAATCCCTTCGGCTCCGGAGTGGTGAATTGGAGTGCCCAGTTCGCGCCACCGTCTGTGGTCTTATAAATCCGCGAGACGCTGCCGGTCCCCGAGCTCATCAGGTATGCCGAGCGCGCATCGACGCCCTGAACATCGCGGAACTCGAGACTGTCGGCCCCCGGCACCATCGCCGACCTCCAGTGGGCACCACCGTCTTCGGTGAGCGCCCAGGTGCCGTGCGTCCCACTCACCCAGACGACGTGCTCATTGATGACGCTGATCGCCTGGAATCGGACGGTGACGCCGCTCTGCTGTGCCGTGAGAACGGGGGTGAGCGAGGCCGGGACTGGGGCCGCGCTGTGGCAGCTGGCGACCGCAATTGTGCAGATGGCCGAGAGGGCGAGCTCGAATCGGTTCACAACGCTGTCCGGGAAGAAGAAGACTGAACTCGAGTGACGGGTCGGGGTCCGTGGCGCGACCGGCCGCCGGGAAATACCTTGCTGACGGCCCCTCACCGAGCAGACCGATGGCAGACATGGAAAAGAAAAAGGCTCCGGCCCGTCGCCGGAAGCCCAAGGCTCAGCCGGCTCCCCGTGGACTCGCCGCGCCACAGGTGGCCGGTGCCACGCCGCCGGCTGCGATTCAGCGCCTCATGGAAACGATCGCCGATGACGGGGGCAGTGTCATCGGTGCGTACCGGGAACCGCTGGGGGGTCAGTGGCAGATCGTCGCTGGTCTGCCCATCGATCGAGTCGCGCCGACGCCATATCAGCGGGATATCTCCGAGCCGCATGTGGAGCGCCTTGCAACCGCCATCGACAAGCTCGGCCGCTATGCGGACCCGGTGATCGCCGTTCGCTCGGATGAAGGTACCTACTTCACGCCGAACGGAAACCACCGTCTGGCTGCGATGCGCTCGCTCGGCGCACGGGCTATCGTCGCACTGGTGATTCCCGAGGCGGAAGTCGCCCACCGCATCCTGGTGCTGAATACCGAAAAGGCGCACAACGTCCGCGAGCGCGCCCTCGAGGTGAGCCGGCTTGCCGAGGCGCTGGCGATGCTGGACGATCGTCCGGAACGCGAGTTCCAGGTGGAGTTCGAGGAGCCGGGGCTCGTGACACTCGGCCTCTGCTACCAGCAAAATGGCCGTTTCTCCGGGGGTGCGTACTATCCGGTCCTCAAGCGCGTCGAGGGGTTCCTTGCCTCGAAACTCTCCAATGCGCTCGTCACTCGGCGGGAACGGGCCGAGCGCCTGATCGAGCTCGATGCCGCGGTGGTCGAGGCGGTGCAGGGACTCAAGGCGCGTGGATTCGAGAGTCCATATCTAAAAGCGTTCGTGATCGCGCGCATCAATCCGCTCCGGTTCAAGCGCGGCGCCAAGGCGACGTTCGATGATACCATCGGCACCATGCTCGAGTCCGCGAAACGATTCGACGCCGGCAAGGTGAAGCCGGATCAGGTGGCGAGAGCGGGAGGCGTGGCGGAGGAGTAGGTGGGGGCAGGTAGTAGGTGTTAGGTGTTAGGTGGTAGGTGGTAGGTGGTAGGTGGTAGGTGGTAGGGGATCGGGGATCGGGGGAGCGTGTATCTCCCGTTCCCCGTTCCCCGTTCCCATTTCGCGGCTTTACTCGCTCTCGACCGCCTTGTCCTGGCGATGGGCTTCCACGAACCAGAGCCATTTATCGATGCCGCGGGAGACTTCGGTCAGGATGTCCGTAGTGTCGGCGTCCTCGAGATCGTCGGCTTCCTCGATACCGATTCTCGCGGAACGGCCGAAGGTGGCGAGCGCCTCGGAAAGCGCGGCGACATGATCCATGCCGGAGGAGAGCGTCATCGGATAATCCAGCAGCGTGCTCCGCTCGGCGACGATCCGCGCGGTGCCCTCCGCAATGCCGCCGAGTTGGACGATACGCTCCGCAATCAGGTCGACGTATTCCTCGACTGCGCCGTTCACTTCGTCGAACAGCTTATGCAGGGCAATGAACGAGGGTCCCTTCACGTTCCAGTGCGCCTGCTTGCATTGCGTCTGGAGATCGATGCAGTCAGCCAGGCGCTGATTGAGCAGCGCGGTGATTTCGCGCCGGGTGGCTTCGGGCAGATCATTCCTGGTCGGGTAGAGCCGCGTAGTGGTCGGGCGGCGCGTTTCAGCGGAAGTTTTCGCGGGTTTACGGGTGGCCGGTGCGGATGCGGTACGGTGAGCCATAGTGTCCTCGGGAGGTGGAGTAGACAACGTCTCCAACCTACTCCGGAATTTACGCCGAGACCAGCCGGTACGTTTGCACCGGGCTTCAGGTCGGCGGGTCGCTGGCCATGCTGGTCACGGCGGCGCGATTGATGAGGATGCGGATGTTATTGCTGCCGGGATCGACCGGCACGATGAAGAAGAACGGCCGGTTGGGTGGATACCGGTTCGTACGCCCGGTAATCGACTCACCATCCTTAAAAAGAAGAGTGATGCCCGAGGAGCCGAGGAGGCGGGGGTCGGTGGGAACGACTTTGTGGGCTTCGTCGCGCGCGGCGTTTCCTTCGAGCGTGCGGACGAAGAACAACGCCTTGAGATCCATCAGGCGCACCTCCTCGACGGGGCCGACCGACGGTCGCACATGGCAGGACGGCTTATTGGGATCGACGTCGAGACTGGTGCCTTTGAGCACCCTCCCGGTCAGGAACCGCGCGACGATGAGGTTGCTCATTTCCGATGCGGCTCCCGGGCAAAGGTCGAGGGCCGGAGGGCGATGCCCGCGGCCCTCACGTAAAATATCCCCTCACTGGACGCGCAGGCCGCCCATCAGTTCACCCCTGCGCCATGCTGCTTTCCTGCCCGACGAGGGACTTCCACGTGACTTCGTGTCCGTTGCGTGCGCCCTTCGGCGTGACCTTCACCCCTTCCGGAGAGATCGCCACGGTGTAGAGCTTGCCCTCGATGTCGAGCTCGCGCTTGATGGTCTTGTCGAGTTTGGTCGCCATGCTATCCTCGGATGTGATGAAGAGATGAAATGCAA
>JBDUEA010000324.1:0-3638 GCA_040002695.1 Gemmatimonadota bacterium
CGCGCGGCGTACCAGCCGTAGTAGCGGGTCGTCACCTGGCCCCGGTCGGAGAGGTGCGTGAAGGCCCGAGCCAGAAACGCCAACGCGTCCACAGTCTCATTGCCCGCCGTCGGCCTTTCGGACTTGTCCGGCCGAGTGGGCCATTTGAGCAAGCACGCCGCCTGGCCTTCGTCGAACAGATCCAAACGCACGAAGCGCCGCAGGCGGTCCAGGGGTCGTGCAACTGATTGACTTCGAGTTCCTGATCGCCAAGGGGGAATTAACGGGAGTTTCTTTCTTGTCCCACCTGCGGCGAATGCCGGTCGACAATATCGTCCACGCGGCCAATGGTCCGGTCGAAGTTATCTTCGCGACGATCGAAGCTCGCACCTCCGGCGGCGAGGCTCTGCAAGCGAAATGAAGCGGGGGTTCACGCTTACTGGGTCAGGGATATTGGCCAATCAGCGTCACTCCCGAATAGGCCGTGAACCCTTGGAGCATCACGTAATAGTCCCCCTCGACCGGATTGTTGATCGTGCAGGTTTCGTTGGAGCCGGTTATGAACGGCCGGCAATCCCAGATTGAGATGAGTGGCGGCGACCCCCTTCGAACGTACAGGTCCGCGTCGCTGCCGGCGCTGCTCGAACCGGTAATGGTGAAGACCACCCTGGGCTGACCCGGCGGCACCGAAAGCCGCCAGAACTGCGATGAGCCGGCGGGGCCGCTGATGCCGGTCACCGGCAGGCCGTTGTCGAGCGACGGCGTGCCGTTGGTGCCCCCCGAGTAGGTGCCTTTGATCGAGACGCCGGTGAAGGCGGTGAAACCGTGGATCATGACGAACCAGGTACCCGCGGCAGGGTTCGAGAAGGCGCAGGTCTCGGTGTTGCCGTTGACGAATGGCCGGCAGTCCCATGTTGAGGTAGTCGGCTGCGCCCCGAAACGGATGTACATGTCGGCGTCGCCGGTGCCACCACTCATGTTGAAAGTCAGTGAGGTCTGACCGGCCGGGACCGCCATCGTGTAGAACGTGTTCTGTCCGTTGGCGCCCGACAGGCCGGTAATGGCGACGCCGTTGGTAAGGGCGTTCCCATTCCCGTTCCCTGCCACGACGGTCAGCGCAATGGAAGTACTGTGCGTTGCGCTTGCGCCGGTGCCGGATATAGTGACCGAGAAGGTTCCGACCGCTGCGCTGCCGGAGTTCAGCGTCAGCGTGCTTGAGCCGCCCGCGCTGATCGAGGCCGGGCTGAGCGTGGCCGTGGCGCCGACGGGCAGGCCGCTGGCGAAGAGGCTGATGGCCTGTGCGCTCCCTGAAGTGACCGCTGTCGAGATGATGCTGGTGCCGCTGCCGCCCTGCGTGACCGACACGCTGATCGGCGACGCGCTGATCGAGAAATCATTGACGACCACCGGGTTGATGACGAAAGAGACGGTCGTACTGTGCGTCGCGGAGGCGCCGGTACCGGTAATAGTCACTGAGTAAGTTCCGACCGCCGCGCTGCCGGAGCTCAGCGTCAGTCTCGTCCCGCCGCCCGCTGTGATCGGATTCGGGCTGAACCCAGCCGTGGCGCCGGTGGGAGCACCCGAGGCGCTGAGCGTGACCGACTGCGCATTGCCCGACGTAACCGCGGTCGAGATGACGCTGGTGCCGCTGCCGCCGGAGGTCACCGAGACGGTGGAGGGGCTGGCTTTGATCGAGAAGTCATTGACGACCACCGGGTTGATGACGAACGAGATCGTTTTGCTGTGCGTCGCCGAGGCGGCCGTGCCGGTTACAATGACTGAGTACGTGCCTGCCGCCGCCGTGCCAGAGTTGAGCGTCAACCTCGCGCTCGTGCCCGTAGTGATCGTGTTGGAGGTGAACGACGCCGACGCGCCGGCAGGCACGCCCGAGGTGCTCAGGGTGATCGTCTCGGCGGCGCCCGACGTGATCGCGGTCGAGATGACGCTGGTGCCGCTGCCGCCGGAAGTCACCGAGACCGCGACGGGCAGGGCGTTGATCATGAAGTCGTTGGTCGCCGCGGCGCCGACGTTTTTGTCGCGGCTGGAGACTGGCGCGGCGGCCTGGTCGGCCTGGGCATGCGGTGCCACCGGCCCATCGCACCCGCCCAGCAGCAGGGCGGCGGCAGAGGCCAGCGGTAGGAATACCGCGGGAACGAAACGAAGCGCAGTACTCTGTCCAGCGACGCCTGCCGTCGTTGCGGATGCGGTGTAAAGTCGAAACGTACGCATGGAAATCCCCGTGACCGCGCCAGTTCGGGCTCCCGGTGTGTGCCCCTCCTGCCAGCGCCGTGAGTCGGACCACCCGGTATTCTCTAAGGCGCAACTAGTGCACGAAAAGCGGACACTGGCGTTGCGCCGCGGTTCGGGCGGGAGATTGTCGGCAACGGAAGGTTTGGATCGGCGTAGCGGATTGCTGCGATCGTCAGTAACGGTGGACTGCGGCGCCACGACGGGCACTCTGACTGGACGGTCCGGTTTTTTCTCTGCTCCCCGACATGGGCGCAACGCTCAGGCGGATTTCCGCACGCAGCAAGCGCCTTACGTCCGGAGCTTGCACGGCGTATTCTCGTTCAGCACTGACCGGAGCGAATTAACGACATGCGTATCAGCGATATGAATTGGATGCAGGTCGAGGCATATCTCAAACGCGATGACCGCGCCGTGCTTCCCCTCGGCAGCACCGAGCAGCACAGCCACCTCCGACTCACTGTCGATTGCATCCTCCCTGAGCGAGTCGCCGCGGACGCGGCCGAACCGCTGGGGATTCCCGTGTTTCCCGTCCTCTCCTACGGCGTCACGCCATACTTCCGTGAATATCCGGGATCGATTTCGCTCCGCGTCGAGACCCACCTCGCCGTCGTGCGCGACATCCTCGGCGGGATGGCGCACAGCGGCTTCCGGCGCATCATGATCTGCAACGGCCACGGCGGCAACGGCGCCGTGCAGCAGTTTTCTCAGGAGTGGGCGGCGGACCATCCCGGCTGCAAGGTGCTCTTCCATAACTGGTGGAACGCGCCGAAGACCTGGGCCAGGGTGCAGGCCATCGATCCGGTGGCATCGCACGGGTCGTGGATGGAAAACTTTCCCTGGACGCGGCTCCCGGGCGTCGAGCTCCCAAAGGCGCAGCGGCCGATGGTAGACCTGGAGAAGGTGCGCATGCTCGATCCCGTCGCGATGCGTGCCTACATTCCCGACGGCAACTACGGCGGCCTCTACGAGCGCTCCGATGCCGACATGCTGTCCCTGTGGCAGGTCGCCGTCGAGGAAACCCGCGCGCTGCTGGACGGTTCGTGGGGTGGCCCATCGTAACCGCGCCGAAGGGACGCTCTCTCGTCTGGGGCGCGGGCGCGATCGGCGGCACCATGGGCGCGTTTCTGTCCCGCGCCGGACACGACGTGACCCTGGTGGACACCGTGGCCGAGCACGTCGCCGCGATCAATCGCTCCGGACTCCGCATCACCGGACCGATCGCCGAGTTCTCAACGCCGCTGCCCGCCTTCACTCCCGACATGCTGCATGGGACGTGGGACACGATCATCCTCGCCACCAAGGCGCACCACACTGCCGCCGCCGCGCGCGCACTCCTCCCACACCTGGAACCCGCCGGCTGCGTGATCTCGGCGCAGAACGGACTCAACGAGCTGACCATCGCCGAGGTC
>JBDUEA010000325.1:0-3635 GCA_040002695.1 Gemmatimonadota bacterium
TCCCCGTTCCCCGTTCCCCGTTCCCCGTTCCCCGTTCCCCGTTCCCCGTTTCCCGCTTCCCGCTTCCCGCTTCCCCTTTCCCGGTCTCACCACCTACCCCCTACCACCTGCCACCTGTACTTTCCCCCCATGCGGCCTCTCCCGCTCTTCATCATCACATCGCTGCTCTCGCTTCCGTCCCTCTCCGCTGCGCAAACTGCCGGGGATTCGGGTGCGGGCACGCGCGTCGCATCCGCCGACTCGAATCTCGCGGCCGGAAAGCTCCTCTTCGAGAGTCAGTGCGCGCGCTGTCATGGCGCCGGTGGTACCGGCGGGATCGGGCCGAGCTTCACGCACGCGCACCTTCGGCACGCACCCACCGACAGCGCGCTGGTGCAGGTGATCCTCGGCGGCATCCCCGGCACCGCCATGGCGGGACTCTGGAATCTCTCCGAGCCCGAAGCCTGGCAGCTGACGAGCTACATTCGCTCACTCGGCCGGTTACCGCCGGAGAATATTCCGGGTGACGCCGCGCATGGCCGTCAGCTCTATCAGGGCGCCGGGCGCTGCGGCAGCTGCCACATCATCCGCGGCCAGGGCGCCGGCTGGGCCCCTGACCTGACTGAAGTCGGCCTCCGGCTCGGCGCGGCACTCCTTCGGCAGTCACTCACCGAACCGGGCGCCTTGCAGCCGGTGTCTCCACTTCCTTCCGCACACGGACCGTATCCCGCGTATCTCATGATCGAAGTGACGACGCGCTCCGGCGCCGTCATCCGCGGAAGCCGAGTGAGCGAGGACGACTTCACGCTCGTGCTGCGCGGCGTCGACGGACACCTGCATTCGCTCGACAAGCAGGCGCTTCGCCGGGTTCACAAGCTTCCCGGCGAGAGCCCCATGCCTTCCTATGCCGCCACGCTCTCGCCGAGCGAGCTCGATGATGTCGTGGCCTTCCTCGCGAGCCAGCGGGGCGACCAGGACCCGCCGAGCGGAACGGAAACCACCCCATGACTCGATTCCCGGTGACCGCCGTTCTTCTCGGGCTGGGACTCGCCGCTTCACTCGAGGCGCAGGTCACCGATCAGCGACTCCGCGCAGCGCGTGCCGAGCCGCAGAACTGGCTGACCTATTCGGGAGACTTGGGCGCCCAGCGCTATTCGCCGCTCACGCAGATCACTCCGGCGAACATCGGCGCGCTCCGTCCGGCGTGGGTCTACCAGGCGAGTGAATCCGGCATCCTGCAGACCAGCCCGGTCGTGGTTGACGGCGTGATGTACCTGACCGAGTTCAAGGGTCACGTCGTGGCACTCGACGCGCGGACCGGTCGCGTTCTCTGGCGCTACCAGCAGACCGTGCCGGCGCAGCTCTTGACCCTCGGCTTCGGTCCGACCAATCGCGGTATCGCGGTGCTCGATTCCACCGTCTACGTCGGCACCGCTGACGCGCATCTCATCGCCCTCGACGCTCGCTCCGGCGCGCTGCGCTGGAACACTACGGTTGCGGACAATGCGCTCGGCTACTCCATCACGGCGGCACCGCTGGCGTTCAAGGATCTGGTGATCGTGGGGATCAGCGGTGCGGAGGCAGGCATTCGTGGTTTCCTTGATGCCTATGATGCGCGCACCGGTGTCCGACGCTGGCGTTTCTATACGGTGCCGGCGCCGGGCGAGCCGGGCAATGACAGCTGGGGCGGAGATTCGTGGAAGACCGGCGGCGGCTCGACGTGGGTGACCGGGTCCTATGATCCGGCGCTCGGGCTGGTCTACTGGGGAACCGGGAATCCTGGTCCCGACTGGAATGGAGACTCGCGCCCCGGAGACAATCTCTATACCTGCTCGCTCGTGGCCTTGGACGCAGAAACAGGGACGCTGCGCTGGCATTTCCAGTTCACGCCGCATGACACGCACGACTGGGACGCGACCGAGATTCCGGTGCTCTTCGATGGCCGCTTTCATGGCGCGGCGCGCAAATTCGTGGCGATGGCCAACCGGAACGGCTTCTACTATCTCCTCGACCGGAAGACCGGCGAGTTTCTGGCGGGTGAGCCGTATATCAGGCAGGAGTGGGCCGACGGTCTGGATTCCGCGGGACGCCCACGCATGCGCGCCAACATCGAGCCGACCGCGGCGGGCAACAGTCTCACGCCGAATCTGCACGGCGGCACCAACTGGTACAGCCCCGCCTACAGCCCGCGCGCCAATCTCTTCTACGTCGCCGCTCGGCAGATGGGCTCGAAGTACTTCAAGTATGCCGCGAGCTACAAACCGGGTCGTTACTTCATGGGTGGTGGAGAGGCCGAGGTGGGTGGAGACGCGGCGGGCGGCAGCGTGCGGGCGCTCGATCCGATCACCGGCAAGACGCGGTGGAGCTTCCCTCTGCATTCACCGCCGTGGGCCGGTCTGCTCGCGACGGGTGGCGGCCTGGTCTTCGCCGGCACCAACGAAGGCGTCTTCTTCGCGCTCGATGCCGTGACGGGAAAGCCGCTCTGGCATTTCGAGATGGGCGCGCAGGTCAACGCGAACCCGATCTCCTACGCTATCGGCGGGACGCAGTACGTCGCGATGGCAGCGGGAGGAACGATGATGGTCTTCAGCGAGACGCAGGTGAGGTGACTGGTGCCGGTAGGGCCTCACGCTGGCGTATTTCCAAGCGGCATGGAATGGGCATCCCCGCCAGGAGGAATCGCCCGGCTGTGAGCGTGCGTCTGATTCGGGTGCTTGCGCTCACGATCCTCATCTTCACGGCGACTTCACTCCGGGCCCAGCAGTTCGCGGCCGCCGGTGTCTCCGACAGCGCCGCTCTCACCTTCTTCAAGCATCTGCAGACCGCGGTCCGGCGCCATGACGATGTGCGGATCTGGCGGCTGACCGGCGGAACGCTCCGCGTCAACTGGCCGGATACCGTCGAGTACGTACGGACTCGTGGTGATTTTCTATCGCGGTACTCCCGGATTTTCAGCCGTCCGATCCGCAACGCGATTCTCCGGCAACTTCCTGAATCGCTGTTCGTGAACGCCAAGGGGATCATGATCGGGAGCGGGGAGGTGTGGTTCGGCGGCGACTGCTCGCAGCCCGACTGCAAGGCCGTCTCGATCAGACTGCTGGCGGTCAACGAGCCGGTTCCTCCCGTCGTCACCCATGACGCACCACTCGCGCTGGCCGCCGATTTTCTCCCGCGCGGACGCTGGTGGCCGGACAGCATCAGCTGTCCGTACAGCTGCACTGAGGGGTCGCTGCCCGACTCGGCGCGGTGGTGGAATGACGGACTCTACTTCGCTCACGATTCCGCCTCGCTCATCGGCGAGCCGTGTGTCGCGGCCGAATACCGGCGACGGGAGCTGCCCGTCGACAGCGCCCCCGCCGCATGGCGCATCCAGCCCCACCTCACCGGCCTCGGCGATTCCGTGATCCGCGCGATCGACGTCCTATGCGACGGTGCCGAACATCCGAGACTGACCCTGCTGGTGCGTGACACCCAGCACCTCTGGGCCCTGACCCCCGGCGCCGCCGTGATGCTGGTCTCGAAGAGGAAGCGGAAGCCGTAAGCCTCCGTTTGACTCAACCGCACCCATCCTTCATCATTCATCCTTCAACTTTCCACTTTCAACTTTCAACTCGTCTCTCTTCACTCAGTACTCAGTACTCAGTACTCAGTACTCA
>JBDUEA010000326.1:0-3610 GCA_040002695.1 Gemmatimonadota bacterium
ATGGTCTATCCGACGATGCCATTCAACGCTCCGAAGACCGTCGATCCCTGGCCGGACATCCGCACCACACTCGGCTACGGCAACTGGCTGGGTCTCCCCGAAGTGTCGGTTCCCGCGGGATTCGGCGCCGATGGAATGCCGGCGCTCAACCTCTCGGTCGTTGGACTTCCGGGCGAAGATGCGCGAGTGCTGGCACTGGCGCATGGGTACGAGCGCCAGTCGCGAAGATTCAGGGCGGCGAGGTAGGCCGGCAGGTGGCGGGGGAGCGTGCGTGCGCGGTAAACCCGGGACGTCGGCCAGCTGCTGGATATGCAGCCGGTCGACGTTTTCTTGCGCCCGCGTCTCGAACTCACCGTCAGAAGGGGCAGTGCTCTGACTTCGGCTGGTCGATCTTGAGCGCGGCGCCCGGAGGCGCAAAGTAAGTGACGAGATTTTCCGCGGGCACCGTCGATTCGTTCCGCGCGATATGGGGATGCTCGCCGAGGTCGAGGTACCCCTGCCCTGCCGTCCGGACAATTGGTGAGCAGGTCGGGTCGTCAGCCTGATAGAATGTCATCGTGCCTGACACGACCTGGATGAACACCGGACCCGGGTGACTGTGCCAGCCACTCTGGCCGTTCGGCTGAAAGACGATACTCTGCACCGCCACATCGAACTGGGGGCTCGACCTCATGTCGATGCTCCACTCCCCGGTCTTACGCGTGATCCTGAACTGTTCCTTGGTCGGATCGCCGAATGTCGCCCGGCCGAGCGGCGTCGAAGTCGTCCCTGACCCCATGGTCATTTCGGGCAGATTCCGTCCCGGAGAAACATTGCGTGTCGCGAGGGGATCACCATCCGCCTTGCATGCCGTGAGAACGGCGCCGACCATGAGTGCGCCGACGAAACTGAGTTTACCCCGCGCCATATGAGCCTCCCGGATCGAGTGAAGGAATGAGGTGGCGCGCCCTGTCTGCTGTTCCGCCGGCTGCATATATTGGCTTCGCCGAGGGAGGCGTGCCCCCTTAGCTGGAGTAACGGGGTGTTGGGGCGAAACACGACATTGCTGCTCCACTGATGCGCGGCATGTCGGGATCTCGCAGGATTCTCATTCTGGAGACCGCCGAAGGAGGGCCTCACCGGGAACGCTCGAGGCTTCTCAAGCGCTGCTCCGAATCGGAACGATGGTTTGTTGTCAGGCACCCGAGCGGGTGCTGGAAAGACATCGGATGGACACCCCTATCACACCCCCACCTGGGCTCACTGATTCGACCATCAGCAATCCGGGATCGCTCGATCGACTCGTTGCGCTCACCTACCAGGAGTTGCGGTCGATCGCCCATCGCCGGCTCGCGGCTCGAGCTCGCGGTGGCACGTTTTCGACCACCGCGCTCGTGCACGAGGCCTACCTCAAACTCTTCGATCAGTCACGCGGGGCCTGGCGGGATCGCGGGCACTTTCTCGCTCTCGCATCCCTGGCCATGCGGCATGTGCTGGTGGACCGCGCGCGGGAGCGGAGTGCGCTCAAGCGCGGCGGAGACCGCCGTCGCATCACACTCGATGACGACCTCATGACAGTCGAGGATCAGCCCGACGCACTGCTTCAGCTCAACGATGCGCTGGAGGAGCTCGCCAGGATGGAGCCTCGCCTCGCTCGCGTCGTCGAGTGCCGTTTCTTCGGCGGCCTCCTGGAGAAGGAGACCGCCGAGGCTCTCGGTCTCACGGTCCGCACGGTTCAACGGGACTGGGTCAAGGCGCGGATACTCCTCCGACGCGTGCTGGAATCCTGATCGACTCAGCTCTCCCGATCCGAAGGCGCTATGTCCGCTCCAAAACTTGGGGACGACTGGTGGAGGCTCGCCTCACTGGTCGACGCGCTCCTCGATGCTCCGCCGGAGCGAAGGCCCGCGCTCATCGAGGAGCTGAGCGGTGGCGATCCAGCTCGGCGAATCGAGCTCGAGGGACTGCTCCAGGAATGTGACCGCGAGCCCGCGATGCTCAGCCGGCCAGCGCCGGATCGCTTCGCGGCGCTCTTCGACGGCGAAGTAAGCTTCCCCTCGGCGCTCGCCGAACGGTATCGACTGACGAGGGAGCTGGGACACGGCGGGATGGCGACGGTCTATCTCGCCCGCGACGTCAAGCACGGTCGCGATGTCGCCGTCAAGGTGGTGCATCCCGCGCTGGCCTCCGCACTAGGCGCCGATCGATTCCTTCGCGAAATCGAAATCGTCGCGCAGCTCCATCATCCGCACATCGTGCCACTCTACGACTCCGGCGCGGTCGACGGCACGCTGTACTATGTGATGCCGTACGAGACCGGATTGTCATTGCGGCAGCGGCTTACGCGTGATGGCCCACTCCCTCCAGAAGATGTGGTCATCATCCTGCGCGACGTGTGCGACGCGCTGGCGGACGCCCACGCGCATGGCATCGTCCATCGGGACATCAAACCGGACAACGTGCTGCTCTCCGGGCGCCACGCGATGGTCACTGATTTCGGCGTAGCGACAGCGGCCGACAGCTCCGCGACGGGAAGTACCTCGCCAACCGGCCTCCTCCTCGGCACTCCGGCGTACATGGCGCCAGAGCAGATCTCGGCTGGTTCGCGCGTCGATCATCGGGCTGACATTTATGCCGTCGGCGTACTCGCGTACGAATTGCTGGCGGGAGAACTTCCCTTCCGTGGCGATACTCCTGAAGCGCTGCTGTCGGCGCACCTCACCACGGTACCGGTCCCCATCGCGACACGTCGGCCGGAGACACCGGCACCGCTCGCCGATCTGGTGATGCGCTGTCTGGAGAAACAACCGGCGGACCGATGGCAGGCGGCCGACGAGATGATCCAGCGTCTCGACACGCTGGCAATTGCGAGAAGCGGTCCGTCACCGGCTGACCAGCGCCGCTGGAGGGTACCCGCACTCGCTGTCGCGTTCGTGGCACTCTCGGCCTTCGCCGCCTTTGCATGGTGGCGCGCCGAGCGGTCGAGTGTCTCATGGCCGGATCGGTGGTCGAGGGCCCGGATCGAACGGCTCACCGATTTCCCCGGCTCCGAGGTTGATGCCGCGATTTCCAGAGACGGCCGCTCCGTGGCCTTCCTCGCCGATCGCGACAGCGTGTTCGACGCCTTTGTCGGTCGGGTCGGAAGCGGACAGTGGGTGAACCTGACGAATGGACGGCTGCCCGAGCTCTTCAATGAAGACGTGGGCAACGTTGGCTTCACGGCCGACGCCGCGAATGTGTGGCTTCGCGTCGCTGAGATCGGATCTCCTGCCACTGTCTCACTCGTGGCAGCGAACGGCGGTCCGATACATCCATTCCTTCCTACCGCGGTGATGGCTGCATGGTCGCCGGACGGATCGCGGCTCGCGTATCACGAGACGACTCCCGGCGATCCGATCTACGTCGCGACCGCCGACGGCCGAAATCCGCAACGGATCTACGTGGCCGACCCCGGCATCCACAATCACCATCTGAGCTGGTCGCCGGACGGGCGCTTCCTCTATTTCACGCACGGCGTGCCGCCGGGCGAGATGGATGTCTGGCGAGTTCCCTCGACCGGCGGCGGGCCGGAACGAATCACCAGCGTGAATTCGAGAGTGGCGTATCCGCTGCTGATCGACGAACGGACGCT
>JBDUEA010000327.1:0-3589 GCA_040002695.1 Gemmatimonadota bacterium
AGTATGTCTGGGATGAAACCGGGCGCCGCTACCTCGACTTCTTCGCCGGGATCGTCACTGTCTCCTGCGGTCACTGCCACCCGGTGATCACCCGGCGGATGCAGGAACAGAGTGCGACGCTGCAGCATGCCACGACCATCTACCTCCACCCGACCCTCCCGCTGCTCGCGAAGAAGCTCGCATCCAAGATGCCCGCCGGGCTCGACGTCACCTACTTCGTAAACAGCGGCAGCGAGGCCAATGACCTCGCGATCACGATGGCGCGTCTCTACACCGGCAATGCGGACGTGATCGCCGTTCGGAACGGGTATCACGGCGGCTCGCCATCGTCGATGGGACTCACGTCGCACCACACCTGGAAATTCCCCACTCAGCAGGGCGGAGCGATCCATCACGCGGTGTGCCCCGATCCCTATCGGAGCGGTTTCAGCGGCACTCCGGAAGAGATCGCGAGCCGGAGCGCCGAGGATATCAGGGAGATCATCCGGTACTCGACGCCCGGCAAGATCGCGGCGTTCATCGCCGAGCCGATCCAGGGGGTCGGTGGCGCCACCTACGGCGCGGCGAACTACCTCCGCGAGGCGTATCACATCGCGCGCGACCACGGCGGCCTCTGCATCGCGGATGAAGTCCAGACCGGCTTCGGCCGCACCGGTGATCACTACTGGGGCTTCCAGAATTTCGGCGTCGTCCCCGACATCGTCACCATGGCCAAGGGGCTCGGCAACGGCGCCCCGCTCGCCGCGGTGACGACACGTAGAGAAATTGCCGAAGCGCTGACGCAGCGCATTCATTTCAACACGTTCGGGGGAAACCCGGTTTCCATGGCCGCCGGCCTCGCGGTGCTGGACGTGATTGACGAGGAAGGACTGCAGGAGAATTCGCGGGTCATCGGCGCGCGACTCAAGTCAGGATTGCGCGGCCTCATGGCGACCCACCGCCTGATCGGCGATGTGCGGGGGATGGGACTGATGCTGGGGGTAGAACTGGTACGGGATCGGGCGAGCAAGACACCCGCCAGGGAAGAAACGCTCGAGGTGCTGGAGGCTGCGCGGGAGCTTGGCCTGCTCATCGGCAAGGGCGGCCTCGACGGGAACGTCATCCGTATCAAGCCACCGATGTGCATTTCCGCGGAAGACGCGGACTTTGCGATCGATGTGCTGCATCTGGCCCTCGGCGGGTGATCCGCCTGGTCTGCCGAGTCGAGTGCGGGGAGGGTGACGCGTCCCGCTGGTTGCCGGCGTTCAACGCCGCATATTCGCGCAAAGCGGGAATGCCGTTATTTCCGGGGTCGCTGAATTTGGCCCTCGGCGCGACCTTCGATTGGTTCGCGCCGGAGATCGCGCGGCGGACTATCCACTTCGATCACGCGGAGTACAGCGGGGAGCGTGACATTCTGCTGGCAACCGCGGCGCGCGACCGCTCCGATCCGTGGGTCATCGAAGTTATTGCGGCGAAACCCCTCCGGCAGTCATTCCATCTCGTAGACGGATCATCAGTGATCGTGGAGCTTCCCGACCCACCCTATGGCACGGACCAAGGGACGAAGATGATGCCGTAAGGCGGAGCTCGCCCGGCGTCGAGGCCAGGCCGTGGTAAGAATTCCGGTAAGAGCGAGCCTCCGGGATGCAGTCCCCAGCTTCGTCAGCTCTTCGCCCGCCGCCGAAGCATCGCCAACACCGCCTCGCTCGCCTTGACCTCGGATGTGAGCGGAGGCGCCGAGGCACCCGCATCGAGCAACAATTCCAGAACTTCGGCGTAGTCTCCGTGCTCTGCATGCCAGCCATGAATCGAGCCGTAGATGGTCCAGCCCAACGGCGTCTGCCCGAAGTCCTTCTCGCGCACCTCGAGCGATGGGCGAGACTCAAGGATCGCCCGGGCCATCGCGGCGTTGCCGTGAAAAGCGGCCCAGTGCAACGAAGTGGCGCCATGCTGCCCCACTTCATCGACTGGCCAGCCTGCCTTCAGCATCGAGCGCACCGCCTCGAGGTTGTTGTTCCGCGCCGCCAGAGGCAGCTTCCGCCGATCCTCTTCGCTCAGCGTCCCGGCGAGATCGGGGCGCGCCTGCAGCAATGCCGAGACCGCCGTGTCATCGCCCGCCTCGCAGGCCACTGCCAGCTTGAGCGGATCAGGACTCCGGTCCATAAGCAGCCGGTAGACCTGTTCGTGGCCGAACTCGCGGGCCACCCCGTGCGCGTTCTTCCCCACGCCCAGCGTCCAGGTGTAGATGTGTCCGCCAGCGTGGAAGTTGCGCTTGGGGAAATATTTTTCGGATACCGTGCAGCGGATGGACTCCGGATCGGCATCGAGAAAGGTGCGCACCCGTTCCAGATCTCCTAAGGCGGCAGCGAGGAGGATGTCGGTGTGCGCCCCGCGCTCTACCAGGAATCGCGCGACATCCGGGTGCTCGCGAACCAGGTACTGGGCCGGCGTGGATTCATGATCCACGTCGCGGGCGTCGATCTCCGCACCGTGGTCGAGGAGAAACTCGGCGATCGCCACGGTCGGCGCTACATGCAGCGGAGTCTGGCCATCGCCGGCCCGGGTATTGACCGCCTGCGGATTCGCGGCGACCAGGGCCGCGAGGTCATCCATCCGCCCCAGTCCGGCCGCCGCCTTGGCGTCGAGCGAGGCTCCGCGCGAAATAAGAAAGTCGGCCAGGCCGTGATCGTCCTCCAGCACATGGAAGCCGCCGGCCCACCAGTGACTGCGCTGATCGATGTTCGCGCCGTTCGCGAGCAACAGATCCACCAGTTCGCGATTGGCCTGCTGTACCGCGACGATCAGCGGTGTGGCCCCGAATGCGCCATCGGTCACCGGCTCGTCCAGCCTCGGCTTCAAGGAGGGAAAGCGTTTCAGCGCCTCGGCGACTGATCCGGACTGGCGGGTCTGCAATGCCGCCGCGAGCGCTTCCATCGGATCGGTCGCCGCGAGTGCCTCGACGTGGGCTCTCAGCTTGGGCCAGCTCGCGAAGCCGTACTCGCGCGCCAGCGCATGCTGACAGTCGGCGAGCTTCGGTCGGTCGGTCGCGTCGAGCGGTCCCCAGGTGCGCAGACGATCGCGCGCGATGGCGTCACCCGCCTTCACGTCCAGGAGAAGATCCTTCGATTGCTTGCTGAGAAACTCGAGATTGGCCCGTTCGGGCAGAGTGCGGGACATCATGCCTCCTTCGTGTCGCCCGGGGTCCGCCATCGGTGGGCTGGAAGTGAGGTGATGTCAGTTTTCCTGCGGTGTTGCCAGGTGGGATAGTCCCTGCCCGCGGACGGGGTGCGCCCTGTCGCGCACGCCGGGACTTTAGCGAAAGGAGCGGAGACCGTCAAGCCGGCGAGCCGTCACTTAGCTTCTGATGCAGCCCGCCCGGTTAAATGACGAGGCCTCGCGGCCTCGTTGCAATCACGAAACTGATGCGCAGGCGTCAAATGGCCGCAGATTCTCATCCCCCTCCTCGAGGCGTGTTGCCGTATCATCGGCCGGCCATTCCCCGGCCTCCTCCGCCTTCTCTGCGCCTCTGCGTTGGATTCTGCTGCGCTCGGTCGGCGACGGTGTCAGGTAGAAATCGATAACTGCGCACCGGGGAGGCGCAGAGACG
>JBDUEA010000328.1:0-3585 GCA_040002695.1 Gemmatimonadota bacterium
TGGTACTGATGCTCCTCGAGACCGCGTTTGACATACTGACCGACCGTGCGATCGTCCTCAATGACAAGCAGCTTCATGCTGGGAGTATGCGGGTGAGAGAAGTCGAGGCGCCGAGAAACGGAAGCGTGGGCTGATCGCCGCCCTGGTTACGCGATGGTCTTCGAGGCCGACGATAGCCTCGTTGCGGATTCCACGGGTAGGTAGACCCGAAACGTCGAGCCGCGACCCGGCTGGCTGTCTACTTCGATGCGGCCCAGGTGGTCCTCGATGATGCCATAGCAGACCGACAGCCCGAGGCCCGTGCCGCGTCCGGGTGGCTTGGTCGTATAGAACGGCTCGAAGATCTTGCCGAGCTCCGTGCGCGGGATACCCACACCGGTGTCCTCGATTTCCACGACGATCTCGTCCTCCCGGCCTCGGCTCGTCAGCGTTCTCACGGTGAGGGCCCCGCCCTGATCGAGCGCGTCGAGTGCGTTGAGCATCAGTGCCATGAATACCTGAATCAGCTGCTCTGCGTTGCCCATGACATTACGCAGCGAAGGCGCGAGCTCCCGGCGGACGTCCAGCCGCTTGAACCGCTGGTGATGCTTGAGAAGAAATAGTGTGTCTTCCAAGAGGTTGTTGACTGCGACCGCGCGCTTCGACTTGCCTTTCGGCCGGCTGAAATCGAGCAACCCGTCCACGATGCCGGTGCAGCGCTGCACTTCCTTGTCGATGATATCGAGATACTCCCGCATGGAGCCGCGGGCGTGTTCCGGCACGTCGTCCTCCAACCGGTTCTCCAGCGCCGCGACGCAGGCCCCGATCGTCGCAAGCGGGTTGTTGATCTCGTGCATGACGCCGGCGGCGAGCTGCCCGATCGCGGCGAGCTTCTCGCTCTGGAGGATTCGCTGCTGGACCAGGTGCGCCTCGGTGACGTCCTCGCCGATCGTGATCACGTGCGTGATCGCATCGCCATCCTGCCGCATGGGAATCTTGCTGATCCGGAAGTAGCGCTGCTCTCCACCGACCGTCACGTCGATCCCCATCTGCCGGATTTCTCCGCTTTCGAATACCTGATCGAACTCCGCCCTGAGCTGGTCGGCAGGCTGACGCGTAAGCACCTCGAAGACCGGTCGCCCCACCACCTCGTCCCGTCGCAATCCCTGCGTGCCGGTCTCCCGCTTCCGGTTCCAGATCTGAATCCGGTATTCCCGGTCCACCACATAGAGTCCTACAGGCAGGCAGTCGACGACCAGCGTAATGAATCGCCGCTGCTCCTCGATTTCCCGGGACCGCAACGCCACCTCGTACGCCAGGTCCTCCGACAACTCTATCGACGCGAGAAACGGAGCAAGTATGTCCGCGACGAGCGGCAGAATCTCCGTGGCGCTCGCCGGGCCGGTACCCTCGCGCGGCGCCAACTCGAGAATCCCCAGTCGCTCCCCTTCATGCAGGAGCGGCAAGCGGCGCATGTCCTCGTCCGGTTCCGGCAGCAGCGCGAAGCTGGCGCTGGTCCGCTCCCTGGCGAGCGCCGGTGAGGAGATCGCCCGGAGTGTCGTGGAGTTCGGTTCCCGAAGCCAGATGGCCACAGAGCGCACCCCGAGCCCCGCACGCAACCGTTCGGTCACCGACGCAAGCGTCTCCTCAGCGCGGAGACCGCTGTTGAGGAGCCGGGCGATGCCGGCGACGAGCTGGATGCCGTTGGCGGACTCGGACATGGGCCTTAGCGGAATTCGAAGGATCGGGGGGCGGTCTCCGGCACGACCGGAGGCGGCTGATGATATCTGATATCGATACGCTGCACCGCGAACACGAAAGATTCAAGACCGCCACGGGAAGATGCCCGATTCCCGCGCGCCCTCCAGCCGCTATCCCGTCTCACCCGCTTCCCGATGGTCGATGAATGCCGCAAGGCTACGGGGTCGGCGCTTCCAGGTCGGAGATGGTGGATAAATTCGCGATCCGCCAGTCCGTTCCGATCCGTTTGAGCAGGACATGATCGACCAGCGCACCCTCTCCCGGATTTGTTGCCGTGTGTTCGGTATAGCTAACCCAGGCGGCGGCGACGTCCCGCTCCTGTCGGAGATCGATCCGCAGCACTTGCACATCGTGTCCCGAGCTGGATGCCCCAGAATAACCGGGCAACGAGTCGATGGGTAGAAAAAGTGGTTCCGGCGTCGCGGTCCCCGGTCGTGCGACCGGACCCCATGTCGCACTCTTCCAGAGCGCGCTGCGATACCTGGCTGTGTCGCCGTCCGATCGCCCGCGGTAAAAATCCAGGATGACACCCCGGATCGCGATGTCGTCACGCCGGCTTCCAGCGGGCGTCCGGTCCTCGATGTGGCAGGCACTTCCCGCCACCGCGATCAGCAACAGCGGCACCCAGCGCTGCAGACCCATGATGGTCCTCTCCGATTCGCGTGGAAAACAGGCGTGTCCTGAGGATACCAGCGGAAGCCGACCATTGTAAGTTGAGCCGAAGCTCCCGTGTCCTGGTTACCGGAACGCGTTAAGACCAATCGCGAGTAAAATCTATGCAGCTTCCCAGGCTGAAACTCTGGATCGACGGCGCCGAACAGCCCGACGACGGCCGTGAACTCGATGCAGTTCTCAGTCCGATGACGTCGAGCCCGATTGCGGAGGCCGTGGTCGCGACCGCTCCGGATCTCGAGCTCGCCGTTGGGGCCGCGGAGCGCGCCTTTCCAACAATGCGCGCACTCCCCCGTCATGCCCGCCGGGACCTCCTCGAACGTGTCGCGGCAATCGTCACGGCGCGCCGCGCTGAGCTCGCCGCCGCCATCGTGGACTCCTGTGGCAAGCCAGTCACCCAGGCGCTCGGCGAAGTCGATCGAGCCGTCACGACCTTCTCGCTTGCCGCGGATGAAGCCCGGAGATTCGGAGGAGAAGTCATCCCGCTCGATGTGGACCCACGAACTGCGGGCATGACCGGGGTCGTGCACCGGTTTCCCATCGGTCCGATCAGCGCGATCAGTCCCTTCAACTTCCCGCTCAATCTGCTCGTCCACAAAATCGCGCCAGCCATCGCCGTGGGCAGCGCGGTGGTCGTCAAGCCTCCTCCTCAGTGCCCCCAGCTTGCCTACCTGCTCGGCGGCATCCTCGCCGAAGCTGGGTTGCCATCCGGCGCGTACAACGTGCTTCACATGCCGATTCCGCTGGCCGAGCGACTCGCGTCGGATCCACGCTTCGCGCTGCTCTCATTCACCGGAAGCCCAACGGTGGGCTGGCACCTCAAGGAGGTCGCCGGCCGAAAGAAAGTCGTGCTCGAGCTTGGCGGAAATGCCGCCGCGGTGGTTCACGAAGATGCCGGGGACCTCGACTGGGTCGCCCAGCGACTCGCCCTCGGCGCCTTCAGCTATGCCGGGCAGGTCTGCATCAAGGCGCAGCGCATTCTCGTGCATGCACCTGTCTATGAGCAGTTCGTCCGCAAGTTCGTGGCGGCATCCGCGGCGCTCGTGGTCGGCAATCCGGCGGACCCGAAGACCGTCGTCGGCCCGATGATCGACGCCAGCGCAGCAGACCGCGTCGAAAGCTGGATCCAGGAGGCGGAGCAGGCCGGAGCGAAGATTCTTCTGCGGGGAACGC
>JBDUEA010000329.1:0-3569 GCA_040002695.1 Gemmatimonadota bacterium
CGGAACCGCGGCGCGTCGATCGCGCTCTGCAGATCCATGCCGAAGACGAGCAGGTTCATCAGTACTTGCACCTGTCCCTGCGGCTGCATGGCACCGCCCATCACACCGAAGCTGAGCCACGGTTCATCGAGTGCGGGGTTCGACTCGGCGCCCGGTTTCGGTCTGGTCACGAACGCCGGAATGATCGTGTGGAGCGGGCGCTTGCCGGGCGCCACCGTGTTGGGACGATTCGCCTCGAGCGAGAACGCCGAGCCGCGATTCTGCAGCGCGAAGCCGGTCCCCGGAACCACCACATCCGAGCCGAAGGCGTCGAAGAGGCTGTTGATGAACGAGACCATGTTGCCGTGCGCATCCGCCGCGGTGAGATAGATGGTCTCGCTCGCGGTGAATTCCGGTCCGGGATCCGGCCGCACCGCGGCGCGCGTGGCGTCGAGCTTCCCCCGCCGCTCCGCAATGAATGCATCCGAGAGCAGATGTGCAGGCGTCTCATCTCTCAGCGTGTCCCCCACGAATCTCCGGATGTCCGCGTATGCCAGCTTTTTCGCTTCGATGAGATGATGCAGGTACAGCGCGCTGCCCTGTCCCATCGACTCGAGATCGTACGGCTCGAGGATCCGCAGCATCTCGAGCGTCGCCACCCCTTGCCCGTTCGGCGGCAGCTCCCAGACCCGGTAACCGTGAAAGAACGCCGAGATCGGTGTCACCCAGACTGCCTGCTGTTTGCGAAGATCATCGAGAGTGAGAAAACCCTTCAACGCATGCACCCGCGTGACCAGTCGCTGGCCTAGTGCCCCACCATAGAACACGCCGGGGCCGCCCTTGGCGATGAGCCGAAGCGTCCGTGCATAGTCCGGATTCCGGAACCACTCGCCCGCTCGGGGCGTGCGCACGCCATCGATGAGAAAGGTGGCGCGGGCACCGTCGTCCTTCGCGAGTTTCTCCGCTTCGTCCGCCCAGTCCTTCGCGATCACCGGCGTCACCGGAAAGCCCTCCTCCGCCAGGCGGATCGCCGGCGCGAGTGCTTCCGCCAGGGTGATCGTCCCGGAGCGCTTGAGCAGCGCGGCCCACCCCGAGAGCGCCCCCGGCACCGTCACCGTCTCCACCCCGTTCGCTGGCATGCTCGAGTAGCCTCGACGCACCAGTTCGTCCCGCGTCATGAGCGAACCGGCCCGTCCGCTCGCATTGAGACCGAGCAGCCGATGGTCTTTCTCCGACCAGACGATGGCGAACATGTCGCCCCCGATCCCCGTCATCATGGGCTCGACCACGGAGAGCACGGCCGCGGCAGTCACCGCAGCATCCACCGCATTGCCACCCCGCTCGAGCACCACCAGGCCCGCCGCACTCGCCAGCGGCTGGCTGGTGGCGATGACCCCATGCGGCGCATAGACCGCCGACCGGCCGGCCATGCTCACCGCCCGTCGCTGCACCGGAGCGGACTGCGCGAAGCCACGGGATGTCAGGCCCAGGACGAGCAGGAATAGCGTGCCGGTCGGGAGAATCGGGGGCATGGAGTCGAGGTCCAGGGTACGGGATCAGGTCGACGGAAAGGGCTACCCAGCCTCCCCAAGTTGCGCGGCTGGATCGGCTGACACAACCCGCCCGGGCCCGCGGACGAGATTGGCGCGGGTGGTTGACGATTCCGGGTAGAAGCGCGAGCCTTAGGGGACTGGAGGTCTCATCTCCACTATCCGCCCTGAGGATCCGCAACGATGAATGGCTCCGCAACATTTGTCCTCTTCCGACTGCTGCATATCCTGTCCGGCGCGCTCTGGGTCGGCGGCGCGATCGTCATTGCCGCGTTCATCATGCCCTCGATTCAGGCGATCGGACCCGCGGGCGGGCCGATGATGGCACAGCTCGGCAAGGTCCGTCGGTTCCCGATTTACATGATGGCGGCGAGCGTATTGACTCTGCTCTCCGGCCTCCTCATCTACTGGATGGACGGGCAGTCGTTCGGCACCAGCTGGATGGCCTCGACCCCCGGACGAGTCTTCGGCCTCGGCGGTCTCCTCGCGATCATTGCCGGCGTGCTCGGCATGACGATGATGTCGCCCGCCGGGAAGCGAATGGGAGAGATCAGCGCCGCCATTCAGTCCGGCGGCAAACCGCCGACGCCGGAGCAGATCTCCGAGATGCAGCGCCTGCAGGCCCGGGTGCAGAAGGTCGGGCCGGTGGTCCTGACGCTCATCCTGCTGGCCACCACCTGCATGGCCGTGGCTCGTTACACTGGCTGAACTTTTTTTCGTCAGGAAATCAGATCATGGATGATCGCAGTCTCCAGCGCCGGAAGGAATTTGCCCGTCGCGCCCGCCAATTCTACGATGGCCGGATGGGCCGCAGCGAAGTGCTCGCCGACGTGGAAGCCGAAGACTACGCCGACCCGGTCCTCAAGGCGCTGCTCGAAGTCGTGCAGAATCAGCCCAAGAAATCCCGGTTCTCGGGACTCTGGGGACGGCCCTACGATGCCTATGTGGACCGCGCCCGCTCGCTCATCGATGACGCCGAGCGCTGACCGGCCCACGACGAGGCGCAGGCTTCGCGCCCCCACCAAATGTTTCTCGCGATCGTGATCCCTGATGCGATATCCGAATGCGGCCCTGGTACTGACCTCGATGGTCGCGATCTCGTTGTGCGCCTGCCAGAAGCAGAAGGACCAGACTTCCGCGGCCGATTCGACGCCTCCGGCCACCGCCGTACCCGCTCGGCGCATCATCAACCCGGTCGCGCCACCGCTCGTCGCCACCGAATGGAAACTGCGCGGGCTCGCAGGGAAGCCGGCCGGAATGGGCGCCGGCAACAAGCCCGCAACGCTGCTGCTCGAATCGGACAGCAGTGTGAGCGGCTTCGCCGGCTGCAACCGGTTCCGCGGCATCTACTCGCTGAACGGGGATTCCGTGAAGTTCGGACCGCTCATGTCGACGAAGATGGCCTGCCCGCAAGGTACCGGGCTCGAAACCGCATACCTCGCAGCCCTCGCCACAGTGCGATCCTACACGATCGCCGGCGACACCCTGAGCCTCGGCACTCCTCAAGGCCCGGTCGCATCATTTCTCGGAAGATGAGCCGAGGCCCCGTCCGTCGCCGAGCACTTGCTACCTGCCACCTGCGACCTAACCCCTAACACCTAAGATCCCCACGCCCTCTCACCATCGCCTCCCCCTGCTCGCTGTCGCCCTCCTCCTGTCCGCCTGCGGGCAGAAAACCGGCGCGCTTACGACCGAGCAGCAGGCGCGCATCACCGCGGAAGGACAGCTGCATCGGGCGGACGATGTGGACTTCCGATACACCCATGATGCCGGCAGCCGGGAGTCAGGCTGGGAGAATCGTCGGGCGTCGATCATCGTCACCCGGCAGTCCGTCATTATTCACAAGAACGAAAAACTCGGTATCGAAATCACCCCGCAGAGCCGGCGCTTCTACGACGTGCACCGCGACGGCAACCGCGTCCGCATCAACGCAGGCAGCGGCCGCAGCGCCGAGACCTGGTCCTTCACGCCGCCGGATGACGCGGATGGCTGGACGAAGGACATCCGGGCGGTGATCAAGCAGGGGAAGGGCGGGACGTA
>JBDUEA010000330.1:0-3563 GCA_040002695.1 Gemmatimonadota bacterium
AGCGCGGCGCCGATCCGCCAGCCGGTCATCGCGTACGCCTTGCTGGCGCCGTAGATGATGACCGCGCGCTCGAGATATTCGTCGGGCAGATCGAGGAACGACGCCGCGGGCCCGTTGCCATAGCTGATGCGGCGGTAGATCTCGTCCGAGATGACCCAGACGTCATGTTTCTTCGCCCACTCGGCAATCGCTTTGAGCTCGGCAAGCGTGTAGACGGCGCCGGTCGGATTGTTGGGCGAGCAGAGAATCAGGCCGCGGACCAGCTTGTCGGTGCGCTTCTCGAGGTCGGCGACGCTGACCTTGAGTCCCCATTCGACGTCTCCCGGAACGGCCACGGGCTCGGCACGACAGAGGTGGACGATCTGCGGATACGATACCCACGCCGGCGAGGGGATGAGCACCTTGTCCTTGGGACCGAACAGCGAGAAACAGGCGTTGAAGATCGACTGTTTCGAGCCCGAGCTCACGACCAGCAGATCGGGATTGACGGCGCGACCGCCCGACATGATTGAAAGCTGTCGTGCGATGCCGGCGCGGAGCTCCGCGATGCCGACGTTCGGCGGATAGCGTGTCATGCCCTTCTGAATGGCCTGAATCCCCGCCTGCTGCGCCGCGGCGGGTGTGTCGAAATCAGGCTCGCCCACGCTCAGATCGAGCACGTCCTCGCCGAGGGCGCGACGGCGCTTGGTCTCGGCGGAAATGGCGACGGTCTCGGAGCCCTTGAGGTACTGCAGATTGGGGGAAAGCGGATCGGGCATCGGAGCATCCGGTCGAAGAAGATGGTCGTCTCAGCGCGAAAGGTTTGTCGCACACGGGCCGATGTCAACTGGTCTCCGCACCTACCCGGGCAGGTTCATCTCATGTAGTTTCCCGCCTCCACCGAGCCAACGCTATTTGACAACCGAGGGGACCGATGTCGGGATTGACGGAGCTGCATCTGACGCCCGCACTTGCGGCGTTACTGGAACAGTGGGGCTACGCGGAAGATGATGCCGCGGTGCGGGAAGTCGCGGCCACCGCGGCGCGCGGGCACAACGTGGTGCTCGTCGGGCCGCCGACCGCGCGTCACGCAGTTCCGCTGCTCGCGGGCATGCTGAGCGCCTTCACGCGGGGAACCTCGCGCGCGCTGCTGCTCTGCCCCGCCGCCACACTCGACGAGTGGGCCGCGGTAGTGACGCCCCTCGCGCGGGCGGCCGGCCTGAGCGCCGATGCCGGTCGCGGGCCAGCGCGTTCCGCGCGCAGACTGCAGGCCGGCCTCGATCTGCTGATCGCGGCTCCCGACACCGCCCTCGCGCTCCTCCGCCGCTCCGCCCTCAAGACCGACGGCATCACCCAGCTCTTTCTCGCCTGGCCCGAGCTGTTCGATGACGCCGAAATTCTGCTGCCGGTCATGCAGGATCTGCCGAAGGACACTCAGCGTCTGGTGCACACCACTCTCGCGACTGGCGTGAGCAGCATGGTCGAGCGTTACGCCCGGAAGGCGCTCACGATCGGAGCACCGCCCGCGGAGGGCCCGAGTCCGTCGCCGGCGGGACCGGTGCGCACGGTCATCGTTCCGTGGAGCGGTCGTGCGGCGGCCCTGCCCCTCCTGCTCGAGTCACTCGATCCGGCCTCGACAGTCGTCTGGGCGGCGGACCGCGCCGGTGTCGCGGAAGCGGCGGGGGCGTTGCCTTCGGGTGACGCGGAGCTTCGCGTCGTCACCGGCGACGCGCCTGCGGCGGATCTGATTCTCGCCTGGGATCTTCCTCCCCTCGAACGACTGCGCCAACTCACCTCGGCCGGTCCCGTCGTCCTCCTCGCTCCGCCGCACGCCGAAGGCTACCTCGCGCGCGTGGCTCACCCGCGAACGGCGGTCCGTCTCCCCGGAGTGCTCGAAGCGGCCCAGCAGGAAGCTGCCACGCGCCGAGCATCGGTGAGCGCGGTACTCGAGAAGGGAATGCCGTCGGGGGAGCTGCTCGCGCTGGCGCCATTGTTCGAGAGGTACGATCCCGCTGCCGTTGCGGGCGCGCTCTACCGATTGTGGACCGAGCGGACGGGCGCGGTGCGGGAGGTCGTGCCGGATGTACCGGCGGTCTCGAAGCTGTGGATCGGCCTGGGAAAGAAGGATGGCACGACGCCGAACGACGTGGTAGCGGCACTCACGCGAGAGGCGCGGGTGGACCGCGGCAAGATCGGCAAGATCGAGGTGCGCGAGCTCTACACGCTGGTGGAGCTGCCGGCGCGGGACATCGAGCAGATCGCCGGGCAGGTGAACGGCCTGATGATCCGGCGTCGCCGGGTTACGGCGCGGGTGGACCGCGGAGGGAAGATGGTAGGGGCCAAGAAGCGGTGAGCGGTTAGCGGTCACCAGTGAGCGGGAGGCTCGAGGAGAGATCTTACCTCTCCCTTCTGATATCTTCCTCCTCACCCTTTACCACCTCACCGCTTGTTTACATGCTCCTTGAGCGCCTTGCCCGCCCGGAAGACCGGGGCGACGGAGGCCTTGATACTGATGGCCTTGCCGGTGCGGGGATTGCGGCCGGTCCGCGCCTTGCGTTTCCGGGGCTCGAAGTTGCCGAAGCCGGTGATCTGCACTTTGCGGCCGCGCCGGAGCTCGCTGGGAATGATGCCGGCGTTCGCGAAGAGGGCCTCGACGATCTTGCCGGCCTCACTCTTCGATTTCGACAGGGTTTTCGCGAGGGCTTCGACCAGCTCCTGCTTGTTCACCGAAGGCTCCTTCGAATTGGATCGGAAGCGAGCAGCGCGAGCTGACTCGAGGACTGAACGGCGGCGGGGGCAAGAATATGCCCGCGAAACCGGAATCACCGCAAGCCACCGGGTCCGGCCTCGCGATTCGCTTGACCGTGACGCGCCCGGGCAGTATCGTCTCGCCGCATCCCCGTCTTCCCGTACTCCCGCACGAGGCACCTGATGTATCACGGGACGCGTCCTGGATGGATCGAAGTGATCACCGGTGTGATGTTCAGCGGTAAGAGTGAAGAGCTCATTCGTCGCGTCCGCCGCGGAATCATCGCTCGGCGCCACGTGCAGGTCTTCAAGTCCCACTTCGATTCACGGTATGCCGGCCTCTACAGCGTCTCCAGCCACGATGGACGGGAGCTCGAGGCAACGCCCGTCGACTCGGCCGCCGAAATCTTCCGCCTGGTGCGGCCCGACAGCGAAGTCGTCGCGATCGACGAGGCGCAGTTTCTCGACGCGGAAATCGTCACGGTGGTCGCGGCGCTCGCCGCGCGCGGTGTCCGCATCATCATCGCGGGCACTGATACCGATTTTCGCGGCGAGCCGTTCGGAAAAATGGGCGACCTCATGTGCATCGCCGAATCGGTCGACAAGCTGCAGGCGATCTGCGTGATCTGCGGCGACCTCGCGACGCGCAATCAGCGATTGGTCGATGGCCGTCCCGCGCGCTACGACTCGCCGGTGATCCTGGTGGGCGGTCGGGAGACGTACGAAGCGCGTTGCCGGCATTGCCACCGGGTCCCTCGAAAGGACGAGGATCAGACGGCGATGTTGTGATGGAGGTGGCGAGGGCGGAGACGATGAAAAGGGCGGAGAAGGCGGAG
>JBDUEA010000331.1:0-3562 GCA_040002695.1 Gemmatimonadota bacterium
GAGTGTCAAGTTGCGAGTATCAAGTTGCGAGTAACAAGTAGCAGGTAACAAGTGACGGGTGAGGCGGCATCACCAGGATGGAGAACGCGAGTCTGACTGAAAAAACCTCCGCGGCAGGCATACCTCCTCAGCACCCGGCAACTTCAACCCAGCAATCTCTCCTCACGACGGACGCCCCGCTCCTTCCTGTCGTACTTCGCCTCGCATTACCCGCCGTCGGCACCACGCTGCTGCAGGTCCTCTTCAACATCGTCGATACGTTCTGGGTGGGACGCACCCTCGGCCCGGCCGCACTCGCCGGTGTCTCCACGGCAGGCTACGCGCTCTGGATCATCATTTCGGTCGGCGAGCTGGTCGGCATCGGGCTGACCGCAGTCGCATCTCGTCGGCATGGCGAGGGAAACGCTGAGTCAGCGGCGGTCGCGACTGGAACCGCGCTGACGTTGTCCGCCTTGCTCGGAGTACTGGTCTCGGCGACGGGACTGGGGCTCATCGGTCCGCTCTTCCGCCTGATGCACACGCCCCCCGAAGTCACCGCGATGGGGACCCGGTTCCTCACTGTGCAGGTGCTCGGCGCCGTGCTCATCTACGGCTACTTCGCGATCGACGCCGGTTTCCGGAGCGGCGGCGATACCCGCACGCCTTTCGTGATCCTCGGCATTTCCGTTCTGCTCAACCTGCTGCTCGATCCGGTCATGATTCTCGGACTCGGTCCCGTGCCCCGGATGGGCGTCTACGGCGCCGCGCTCGCGACGGTGCTCACGCGCGGCTTCGGATTTCTCGCCGGCTTCGTCGTGCTCGCACGCCGCCGGGGAGTGCGGCTTGCCTTCGACCCGGCGATCGCATGGCGCATCATTGTGGTCGGCCTGCCTGTGATGCTCGCGGGGTTTCTCTTCAGCGGCATCTACATTCTGCTGGTCCCGACCGTACGCGCGTTCGGCGTGCCGGCTCTCGCGGCACTCGGAGTTGGCCACAAGATCGAAGGCCTGAGTTACATGATGTCCGTCGGGTTCGGGCTCGCTGCGGCGACACTCGTCGGGCAGAATCTCGGTGCGGGGAAACCGGAGCGGGCGCGCCGGGCCGGCTGGGTCACGGCGCTCGTTGCCGCGGTTCCAACGCTGCTCCTCGGCGTGCTCTTCGCATGCATTCCCCGGACACTTGCGGGCATCTTCACCACCGATCCCGCGACGATCGCCGATGCGGCGCTCTATCTCCGGTTCGCGTCGTTAGTCCAGGTCGCGCTCGCCTTCGAGGAAGTTCTCTTCGCGTCGCTGAGCGGCGCCGGGTATACGTTCTGGCCGATGATCTGGGTCGCGGTGCTCTCCGCCATCCGCATCCCGCTGGCGCCGCTCGTCGCGTTACGGTGGGGTCTCGCCGGAATCTGGGCGCTGCTCGCCGTCACCGCACTCGGCCGAGGCGTCTCGATGGCGATGCTCTGGAAGTTTGCCAGGTGGGATCGCATTCGCGCGTGAGGCGCCCGGCAATGCTGGCCTCGACTGTCCCGCTGCTATCTTGCAGCCCATGACGCTCATCACTCTGCTCACCGATTTCGGCACCTCGGACAGTTACGTTGCCGAGGTGAAAGGCGTCCTGGCGTGTCACGCGGCGGGAGTTTCCGTCGTGGATATCACCCATGAAATTTCGCCGGGGGACATCGGTGCCGCGGCCTACGTCTTTGGTCGAGCATGGCACCGTTTTCCGCCGGGCACCGTCCACCTGGTCATCGTCGATCCGGGTGTCGGCACCGAGCGCGCCGCGATTGCGTTCGCCGCTGGGGGAGCGCTCTTCGTCGGCCCGGACAATGGCGTTCTCAGCAGCGCCTTTGCTCATCGGCCGGACCAGATCGTGGCGCTGGCACTCTCACCCGAGGCGGCGCCTACCTTCCATGGCCGGGACATCTTCGCGCCCGCCGCCGCTGCGCTCGCGACAGGGACACCGCCCTCCGCACTCGGCGTTCCATTCCCCGGATCGCCCGTGACCCGCTCCCTTCCAGAACCGCACCATGAGGGGAAGACGCTGATCGGTACCGTCATCTATATCGATCGCTTCGGTAATCTGGTCACCAACCTGACTCCCGCGATGGTGCCCTCGTATGCCACGCTTGAAGTAGAGGAGAGCCTGATCGGCGGGTTACGCCGGACATTCGGAGATGTGCCACCCGGAGGACTCGTCGCCTACACCGGCTCGGCCGGCTCGGTGGAGATCGCGGTGCGGGAGGGTTCTGCTGCCCGCCGCCTGGGAATCGGCGTGGGAGGGAGAGTGCGAGTTCGGCTGGGATGAGTCAACGACCGGCAGCGCTCATTCCGCGTCGCGTCCGGATTCTGCGCGACCCGAACGTGGCCTCGGCGCAATGACGTCTCCGCGCCCGCTGGACGACTACCTGCGTCAGCCGACCGTGTGGGAGGAATCACGGGACGCCGAGCGCCCGTTCCTGTCGATCGTGGGGAGCGAATTCTGGGTCATCAAGCTCAACGATTATCCTCGCGAGCCGCTGTTCAGTTTGATCGTGAATGGCACGACAATCGGAGACTTCGACGACTGGCCCGAAGTCTGGCAGCGGTAGGCCGAGGTCGGGCAGGAACAACGTCCGGCGGCGGGGGTCCGAACGCGATCGAGTACGCGGATCCTGGGCGGTAAACGGCAGAATACCAGACAGGCGACCCTTCTCGAACCACGTGCAGGGTCGCCTTTGCATACCGGACCCTGGCTGGATGGCCTGACCAACAAATTTGACAAGGCGACGCATGTGATGCTGAAGCAGATCTTCGTCCGGGCTGCGCGTGAATGGTTCGACGACAATGCGCCGCGTCTCGGCGCGGCGTTGTCATACTACACTCTCTTCGCGCTGGCGCCTTTGCTCGTCATCGCGATCGCCGTCGCCGGTCTGGTTTTCGGACGTGAGGCTGCCCGCGGCCAGATCGTCGGTGAGATCGACGGATTTCTCGGCCGGCAGGCGGCATCGATGATCCAGGTGATGCTGGAGGGTGCGTCGAAACCGGGAGCCAGCATCATCGCGACCATTGCCGGGCTGGTCACGTTTTTCCTTGGCGCGACGGGCGTCTTCGTCGAGCTCCAGGGAGCGCTCAACGTCGTATGGGATGTTCGCCGGAAGGCGGGCGGCGGAATCCGCGGGTTCACCCGCGACTACCTGGTTTCGTTCGGCCTCGTGGTCGGGGTCGGCTTTCTGCTTCTGGTTTCACTCGTATTGAGCGCCCTGATGTCGGCGCTCGGCAAATACATGGATTCGTTCACTGGAAGCGTCGGCGTCGCCGTGCGGCTGGGGCATGCAATCGGCTCGTTTCTCGTCATCACGCTGCTGTTCACCATGATCTACAAGGTGCTGCCGGACGTGAAGCTGCAATGGCGGGACGTCTGGCGCGGCGCCGCCGTTACTGCACTGCTGTTTTCGGGCGGGAAATTTCTCATCGGGCTCTACCTTGGCGGCAGCGCTGTCGCCTCGACGTACGGCGCGGCGGCGTCGCTGGTGCTGCTCATGCTATGGGTCTACTACTCGAGCCAGATCGTGCTCTTCGGCGCGGAACTCACCCAGGCGTGGGTCACG
>JBDUEA010000332.1:0-3560 GCA_040002695.1 Gemmatimonadota bacterium
GTACCGCCAGCTGTGCTACGACCGCTCCGTCCCCAGCCTCGATCTTGAAGATCTCAACCGCGCCCAAGGCCTTCTTGTAGAACGCGACCGCCTCGGCGCCACGCCGGACCGAGAGCATCGGGGCGATAGTCGTTTGAACGGAAATGTTGGTCACTTGATTTCACCTCTGCGCTTCGGGAGCGTGATGACGAAACTCACGCGATGCCTTCTCCAGTTGTGAGCCACCGGGTGCAGTCCGACCCAAGCTCGGATTCTGCCCGCCGCAGGTATTTCACCGACTCCTCCTCCGTAAGCGTGTCCATCCAGCGGCCGTTCACGCCCTTGTGAATGAAGACCTCGGCGCCGGCGTCCCAGAAGGCGCCGCCCAGAGGAACACTCTTCGTGGCATTCTTTTTCATCCACTCGAAGGAGCAGTGGAGAAGGATGGCGTCCCAGTCTCCAGGGTGCACCGGTATCTCCAGGAATCTCGCGATCTCTCGAATCTGACCGGCGAGATCACGCTTGAGATTCGCGAAGTGTACCAGCTTTACGTTGGGGAGTTCGCGGATCTGCCACCAGCTCCGAACATTTTCCCAGAAGGGCCAGAAAGGATGACCATCGCGGTCGATCCACTCCTGCCAGTAGGTCCGGATGTCACCCGGTGGCACCGCGATCGGAGGCCCGACGAGGCCGGGCGTGTCGTTCAGTGCGGCATACCAGGACTGATTCGCGTTGACGTGATGGTTGTGCATACTCCAGACGACATCACGGGCATCCCGGCCGATATAGATGTACTTCGCGCTGGAGGAGAATCGGAGCGCATCGACGGGAAGATGCGTCTTCAGGAAGCGCCGGTGGGACTGGGCCTCGACCAGAGGAAGCTTCACCGCCTTGGGCGGCACCCGGAGATCGAGCCAGGGAGACATCTCCGCGACCGACGGATCCGGATCTCCCTTGAACAGCAGCTGCGCGATGATCTGCTGCATCCAGGTCGTGCCGGCCTTGGCGTAGGTTGCGATGATGATGTCGTCTTCGCGGAATTTGAATTCGTTCCAGATCGTGGAATCGAAATGATGATTGTGCAGCTCTCTCGCCTTGTGGGGTACGCGAAGGGTCTCGGCCATCGGTTTGCTCCAGTAGCGGTGACGGATGGGCTGCGCGATGGTCCCGTCTCCCTCAGGGACCCGATCTGATTCGACGAAGGTAAGAAAACCGGGCCGGGCAGGCCAGAGTGCCATTCAGCGGGAGGGCCCGGGCGCTCTGCGTCGCGTGTGGAGAATGGGAAAGGGGCGCCCGCCCGCGTCCGTCGGCGAGCGCGCCGTCACCGAAAAGCCAAGCGTCTCATAGAACCGCAAGGCAGCGATGTTCTGCTCGTTGACATCGACGGTGAGTGGCCCGCTGGTGAGACTTTGCGCATGCGCCACGAGGAGCCGGCCGCCGCCCTGCCGATGGAAGGCTGGATCGATGAACAGCCCCTCGATCGCGTCGACGGCGAAGCCGAGGAAACCAATCGGCGCATCATCGGCATTCGCCAGCACCCACCAGCCAACGGCGTCACTCGCGAGTTCCTCGGCGACGAGCGGACGGAGTGTCACGATGTCGTTTTCGCTGAGGAACGAATGCGAGGCCCGAACCGATCGCTCCCAGACTTCGAGCAAGCGCTCGCGGTCTTCGCCGTGCGCCGGTCGCACGCGCATGTCCGTTGACCGCTGCTCGCGGGGACTCAGGGCTGGGGCTCATACACGGTGTGCCACGCGTTGCGCGCGCGGATCGCCGCGCGCTCGGCGGCCGTGAGCGGAATCATCGAGTCTCCCTCCGGTACGGAGCTTTCCCGCAACAACTCCTCGAAGCCGGGCCGGGAGAAGAAGAAGGCGATCGAGAGCGGCACCGTCCCGGTATTGCGGACTGCGACGCGCGTATTCCTGGGGATGTAGATGGTGGCACCGGTGGCGAAGGGGGTCTGGTGGTCTCCAAGTGCCACGACGCCGGAGCCAGCGTGCACGAAGATGATCTCGTCGGCGAGCAGATGCCGGTGAGGAACCATGGCCTGTCCGGGAGTGATATCCTCGTAGCCCATGACCAGTTCGGGTGAGCCGCCATTACGGCGATCGACCTTGATGATGAATGGCGTGGTCAGTCCGCTGGAACCGGGGTCGGGCGCGCGGCGCCGGACTCTGCGTTCTCCCTGGTCGATGGAGAGGACGAGTGGAGTCGGAGGGACCGCGACGGTGTTCGTGGGGGCGGGCGCGGGCACGGCCGGAGCACAAGCCGCGAGCCCGATCAAGGCCAGCAGCGCGGTGGGGTGATTCCTGGGATGAACTTGCATCGGGGATTCCGGTAAGAGAATAAGCTGACGTCTGGGGATGCGGCGGGAACGGCCCTCTGCGAGGCGAACGCAGAGGGCCGAGCTCGGAATGCGGAGTCGACCGGGCACTTCCGGATGCCAGGCGCGAGGCTGTCGCAGCCCGGCGCGAACTCAGCGCCTCAGTCGATCGGAATCCGGTCGTGGTTCTTCGCCAGCCACTGAGCGAAGGTCTGCAGCTCCGGGTTCAGTGATCGCGCGAGGGTGATGTCGCGGCTCTTGCGGAAATACTCGTTGAAGTCGTGCTTGAACTGGAACATGTTGCCCATGTCGTCGGCGCCGGGAAAACCGAAGCCCCGATACGCTTCTGGTGTCACCGCGTGGTACTGCACCTCTTTGCCCAGCGACTTCGTGAGCGCGGCGGCCATCTCCGTGCCCGACAGGTGTTCGCCGGCGATGCCGACCGTCTTCCCGATGAATTCACGCCCGCGCTTGAAAATCCCGTATGCGCACTTGCCGATGTCCTCGGCGGCGATGGCGGGAAGCTTCTTGTCGCCCATCGGATAGGCGATCGCCAGTTTACCGTCCGGGCCGCGCTTGGGTCCGGCGCCGAAATAAACGAGGTTGTCCCAGTAGAACACGGTGAGCAGGAGGGTCGTCGGCACGCCGCTGTCGCGAAAGAGCTGATCGGCTTCGCCCTTGGCATCGAAGTGAGGAACCTTGTACTTGCCCATCAGGGTGGGCATCCGATTGTCGGAGAGCGGGACATGCCTTCGGGTGTCTTCGAGCGTGGACCAGATCAGGTGCTGAATGCCGGTCTTCTTCGCGGCGCGGGCCATGTTGCCGGCCTGAACGAATTCTCGTTCCGGTGAGAAGTGCTCCCAGAAGTTGGTCACACAGAAGGCGCCGAAGGCGCCGGCGAAGGCCCGGTCGAGAGTCTCTGGATTATCGAGATCCGCCGCCACCACCTCAGCGCCCGACTTGGCGAGCGACTTGGCTTTATCAGAATTGACGTCACGGGTGAGCGCACGGGCCACGAACTCCCCGTGCTTGTCCGCGAGGATGGCACGGACCAGCCCTCCGCCCTGGGCGCCAGTCGCGCCGACGACGGCAATGATCTTCTTGTTCGCCATGATCTACCTCAATCTCCAGAGAGAGCGCAGCTGAGACCCGCGAAATGCCGGGGGCGATCGTCACACGGATCGGCGAGGATGGCCTGGCACCGAACGCCCACACCGGGCATCCGGCGCATAATAAGCGCCCTGATGGAGAGTACAAC
>JBDUEA010000333.1:0-3549 GCA_040002695.1 Gemmatimonadota bacterium
GTCCGCACCGTCCGCACCGTCCGCACCGTCCGCACCGTCCGCACCGTCCGCACCGCCTGCTCCGCCCTCTCCGCCCGCCCCTCGCGCAAACTCCCCCCTCGCAGCATTTTAAAGCACACTCGTGAACCCCATTCCCGCAACTCTCGCTACCGCTCTCGCCGACCGCTACCGTCTCGAACGGGAGCTCGGGCAGGGTGGCATGGCCACCGTCTATCTCGCGCGGGACCTCAAGCACGATCGTCAGGTCGCCGTGAAGGTGCTGCGTCCGGAACTCGCCGCGACGCTGGGGCCCGATCGTTTCGTCCGCGAAATCAAGATCGCCGCGCAGCTTCAGCATCCCCACATCCTGCCACTCCTCGATTCCGGTGAAGCCGCCGGTTTCCTCTACTACGTCATGCCCTTCATCGAGGGCGAATCGCTGCGGGACCGGCTCACTCGCAAAGGCGAGCTGCCGATCGCTGAAGCCACGCGCCTGCTGCGCGACGTGGCCGACGCACTCTCCTACGCGCACGGTCGCGGCGTCGTCCATCGCGACATCAAGCCCGACAACGTGATGCTGTCGGGACGCCACGCGCTCGTCGTTGATTTCGGGGTCGCCAAGGCGGTGAGCGAGGCGACGGGCCGGCAGAGCCTGACCACCGTCGGCGTGGCGCTGGGCACACCCGCGTACATGTCTCCAGAGCAGTGCGCCGCCGATCCACACGTCGATCATCGCGCCGATATCTACGCCCTCGGCGCCATGGGCTATGAACTGCTCACCGGACGGCCGCCCTTCGTCGGCCTCACGCCGCAGCAAGTGCTGGCCGCGCACGTGACGGAGAATCCGAAGCCCGTCACCGATTACCGAAGCTCGGCCCCTCCGGCGCTGGCCGAGACGATCATGCGCTGCCTGGCGAAGCGGCCGGCGGACCGGTGGCAGACGGCGGATGAGATCGTCGAGCGGCTGGAATCGCTGGCCACGCCGAGTGGCGGGATGACACCGACGCAGACGCAACCGACGCAGGCGGTGCGCGTGGATGATCCGTGGTACGGACATCCAATCCGCGTGGCCGCGCTCTTCGCGCTGGTCTCCGTTGCGGTGATGGGAGCGGTCTACTTCCTCACGATCCGCCTCGGCCTGCCGACCTGGGTGCTCTGGGCCGCACTCGCGCTGCTGGTTGCCGGTCTCCCGATCATGGTGGTCACCGGTCTCGTCGAGCGGCGGCGCGCACTGGCGCTCGCATCCGGTCGCCATTCATCGAGTGGCGAGACGGGCATCCGCAAGCACCTGACGTGGAAAAAGTCCCGGCGCGGTGGCTACCTCGCGTTCGGGTCGCTCGTTGCGGTCATCGTTCTCTATAGCGCGATGCGGCTGCTCGGCATCGGGCCGGTGGGGACACTCTTCGGTGCCGGTCGTCTTACCGAGCGGGACCAGTTGCTGGTGGCGGACTTCGAAAACCGCACTCCCGACTCCACGCTCGCGGGCACGGTCACTGAGGCATTTCGAATCGACCTCGGCCAATCCCCCGTGCTCAGAATCATTTCGACGGGCGCCGTGAGCAGTGCGCTGGCGCGCATGCAGAAGCCGGCGAATTCGCCGCTCACGGCCGCGCTGGCCCGGGACATCGCGGCGCGCGAGGGCGCGAAGGCGGTGGTCGCCGGAGAGATCAGTTCGGTCGGCAGGAGTTATGTCCTCGTGGCCCGACTGCTCGCTGCCGGCGATGGCGCGGAGTTGCTCGCCCTTCGTGAAACGTCACCCGATGATGCCGGCATCGTGTCTGCGATTGACCGGCTGTCCGGAAAGATTCGGGAACGAATCGGCGAGTCACTGCGGACCATTCGTTCCGGGGCGCCGCTCGAGAAGGTGACGACGAGCTCCCTCGAGGCGCTCAGGCTCTACACCGAGGCGAGCCGGCTGAGCGACCAGGGAGAGATGGGCAAGGTGGTTCCCATGCTGCAGCAGGCCATCGCCCTCGATAGCGGATTCGCCATGGCGTGGCGGAAGCTTGCCGTGGCGCTGAGCAATTCGGCCGCCAGCATGGATCAGCAGGTGGCCGCGACGACCAAGGCGTATCAGCATCGTGATCGCCTGCCGCAGCTCGAGCGGGAGCTGACCACGGCCTTCTACTACAACACCGTGGTTTCCGACGAGGACCAGGAAGAGGCGGCCTATCGGCGCATTCTCGCCATCGATCCCCAGAATGGCATCGCGCTCAACAACCTGTCGCTGACCCTCGTCCAGATAGGTCGGTTCGCGGAAGCGGAATCCCTCGCAATCGTCGCGGTGCGCGATTCCACCGGCGTGGGCAATACGTACCTGCAGCTCGTGAATGCCCAGCTAGGGCTCGGCAAAATCACGGACGCGCGCCAGACCATGTCGGACTACGCCAGGGTCGGGGCCGGCACACCGAGCCTTTTGCGCGGCCGCGCCCTGGTGTTCATGGCCACCGGACCTGCGGATAGCGCCGACCGTGCGTTGCTCGACATGGGCCTCAAGATTCGGGACCCCGCGTACCAGAACCTGATGCGCTCGGGCCTCGCCTGGGTTGCGCAGACGCACGGCAAGCTCGCCGAAGCCGATCGACAGCAGCAGGCCGCGATCGCGCTGGCGGAGCAGCGTGGCCTCCCCGGAGAAGCGCTGCAGGTCGAGGGAGTACGGGCTCGTCGGGTCGCGCAGTTTGAAGGAGACACCGCTGGAGCGATGCGAATCCTCCAGGCTGCCCTCCAGCGCCATCCCCTCAACTCCATGCCCGCCCTCGACCGGCCTTACTCGACGGTGGCGACGATCTACGCGATCTCCGGCCGTCCGGCGGAGGCAAAGCGGTTACTCGCCGAATACGAATCGGCCGTCCCGGAAGGCGTGCGTCGTGGGGATGCGAGATGGTACCGCGCCCGAGGCTGGCTCGCCCTCGCGGAGAATCGGCCGAAGGATGCGATCGCCGAATTCGAAGAGATCAGACGCAAGGGACAGCGCGCTGAATGGGGGCAGTGGGAGACTGGTGTCGCCTTCGAGCGGGCGAATCTGCCGGATTCCGCGATCGCACACTATGAGCTGGCCGCATCGCCCGCTGGGTCGGGATTCAAGATCGTCGAGAGGCAGTGGGCACAGGCGCCGAGTCTCAAGCGGCTGGGCGAGCTTTACGAGCAGCGGGGTGACAAGGCGAAGTCGATCGAGAACTACAGCGCGTTCATCGATATCTGGAAGGACGCCGATCCGGTCTTGCAGCCGGCGGTGCGCGAGGCGAAGGATCGTCTCGCGAAGCTGGCCGGCGAGGCACCACGGAGCAGCGGTTCCGCGAAGCCGTGACCGGGCCGGCGGCGTAAAGAACGGTCATCCCGAGGGCATGCCAACAACTGTCATCCCGAGGGCAGTCCTATGCCCGAGGGATCGCTCAGCCCTGGGGAATCCGGCTCGGGCCGAGCGACTCCGCATGCGTCGGCCGATCCCTCGCTCCGCTCGGAATGGCATTTCGACAACCGTCATCCCGAGGGCATTCCTAAGCCTGAGGCATCGCTCAGCCCTGGGGAATCCGGCTCGGGCCGAGCGATTCCGCATGCGTTGGCCGATTC
>JBDUEA010000334.1:0-3543 GCA_040002695.1 Gemmatimonadota bacterium
ATGGTGCGCGACATCGAGCTTTACTCGCTGTGCGAGCATCACATGCTGCCGTTCTTCGGGCGCGCCCACGTAGCGTACATTCCCAACGGGCGGATCGTCGGCCTCTCCAAGCTGCCGCGGATCGTCGAAGTCTTTGCCCGGCGTCTCCAGGTGCAGGAGAGGCTGACCGATCAGATCGCTGATGCGGTCATGGATGTCCTCCAGCCGCACGGCGTCGGCGTCGTCATCGAGGCCTCGCATCTGTGCATGGCCATGCGCGGCGTCGAAAAGCAGAATTCCAAGACCGTCACCAGCGCCGTGCGGGGGATCTTCCGGAGCGACCCGCGCAGCCGAGACGAGTTCCTTCGTCTCGTGCACGGCGGTCGGCTGAGCGAGTGAGGGCCCTCGACGGGCGTCTCGCTGTCGTCACCGGTGCCTCACGGGGAATCGGCCTCGCGGCGGCGCGGGCGCTGGCCGGCGCCGGGGCCACCGTCGTCCGGCTGGCGCGCACCCTCGAGAACGGCCGCCACGACGGATTCAACGATCTCCGCTGCGACCTCGCCGACGTCGACGCGACCATTGCGGCCACCACTCGCATCCTGGGCGAGTGGGGCACGCCGCATATCGTCGTGAACAACGCGGGCGCCTTTCTCCTCCGGCCATTTGAAACCACCGATCCGCGCGACCTTGATCAGCAGTACGCGCTGAACATCCGTGCCCCGTTCGTCGTGGCGCAGTCATTTCTCCCCGCGATGCGCGCCGCCGGCACCGGTTTGCTCGTGAACGTCGGGAGCATCAGTGATCAGGTCGCCTTTCCGGAAAATAGCGCCTACGCCGCGAGTAAGTTCGGTCTCCGGGGATTGCACGAAGTGCTGACCGCCGAATATCGCGGCAGCGGCATTCGCTTCACACTCATCTCGCCGGGACCCACCGATACCCGCGCATGGGACCCGGTGAATCCCGATGCGCGTCCCGGATTTCCCCGTCGTTCGCAGATGCTCCATCCGGAAGATGTCGGGGAAGTGATCCTGTTCGCCGCCACCCGGCCCGCGCACGTCAGCCTCGAGTGGGTACGTCTCATGCCGTATCTCTGACCTCGTGACCGTGTCGCGCATGCCTCTCTCCGTAAGACCAATTCCATGACTTCCATGACCCGCGCGTCGCGGCTCGCCTCGTGGCTTGCACTCGTCGCGATCCTGGCTCTGCCCGTCTCTGCCCCTCTCGTCGCCCAGGCACCCCCGCCGCTGCCCGACACCACCGGCTGGGGTGTTCACGTTCTCTCGGTCGCGCGGGATCCGCGCGGCAACGTGTGGGTGGGCACCTATGGTCAGGGCATCTTCCGGCTTCGCGCGGGGGCGAGGGCGTGGGAGCGCATCCGGCACGATACGACCGCGACATCGATCTCCTGGGATTTCGTGCACGCCTTCGGCTTCGGGCAGAGAGGCGAGATCTGGTACGGCACCGTCGGCAACGGTTGGGGCGTTTCAATCGACGGTGGGACGACCTGGAAAAACTGGACGTTGACCCAGCTGGGACCGGAGTGGCAGTACGTCGCTCCCGATGGCATCGCGACGCGCGGGGACACGACGTGGGTCGGTACCGCCGATGGCGTGCAGCAGACGACTGACGACGGCGCGCACTGGATCGCGCTGATCGACAGTGTCGGGCCTCCCGCACGTGGCCCCGCCGATACGGCAATCGCGATCCTGACCAGCGAATACGTGAAGCGACTCGGACTCGACCGCCGCGGCCTCCTGGTGAGCACGCTCAAGGGCCATCAGCGCCTCATGCATCTCGAAGACGGCTGGACGAGTCAGCCGCTGACCGAGGCCACCTTCGCGCCCTTCAACAGTCTCGTGATCGACGGCACGGTCTATCGCGGAAGCCCCTGCGGGCTCCGGCTCGCCACCGACACGATCCCCTGTCTCACGCGCGCGTTGCGCACCGCTGAAGCGCCGCGTCCGCCGACGACAACCTGGTTCCGTCGCCCGATCGACCGCTCCGACAACGCCGCCATCGACCAGACCTATCGCTACGGGTCCACGATGGGCGGAAATTTCCAGCAGCACCAGGGCGTCGAATTCAACAACCCCGACGGTACACCGGTGCATGCGATCGCCGCGGGACAGGTCGTCTATGCGGGACCCGCGGAAGCGGGCGCGCTGACGGTCGCGATCCGCCATGATACCACGATCGCGGCGATCGACGGCCAGCGCCTGCGAATCTTTTCGGTCTATTACCACAACTCGGCATTGCTCGTGAAGGTGGGGCAGCGCGTCGCCGCGGGCGAGGTGATCTCGCGGGTTGGCAACACCGGGCGGGCTACCAACGATCATCTCCATCTCGAGGTGCACGCCTCACCGACCGATTCGGTCGGTGCCATCGTGGATTCGCTGCAGCGCTTTCCCGCCTACACGACCAACCCTGAGCTCTGGATCGAACCGCTGCCCGGAATGGGCATCATTGCGGGCCAGGTGGTTGATGCCAAAGGCGCGCCGGTTCCTCAGGCGCGCATCTACGGCATTCTCAAGACCGAACCGATCGAAACGCCTTTTTCCTACGCCGAAACGTACGGTGACAAGGCCCATCCCCATCCCTCGTATGGCGAGAACTTCGCCGTGAGCGATGTTCCTCCGGGGACCTATGTCCTCGGCACCTCGATCGGCGGCCGGAAGGTGTACCGTCGCCTGACCGTGGAAGCGGGGAAGCTGACATGGGTGGTGTTTAAGCCGTGAGCGGAAAGCGGTGAGCGGTCAGCCGGAGGTCAGAAGCCATTCGTCGCAAGGGACCGCCACAGCCTCCGTCGGAGATTTACCACTCCCTCCCGCTCACCGCTAACTGCTTACCGTTTACCGCTACAATGTTTCTCGAGCTCACCGATCATCTTCGTTGCCCCGAGCCTCACGAGGAGTCCTTCCTCGTGCTCATTCCCGACGAGTTCGTCGACCGCTCGGTACGTCGTGGATTGCTCGGCTGCCCGGTCTGTCACCGCGAATATCACATTGTGGACGGAGTGGTGAATTTCGGTGGCGAGATCGCGCTCAGTCCTCGTCGGAGCGCTGCGAGCGAACCGGTCGGCGCTGAGGCGATCTCCGCGTTCCTCGGCCTCGGAGGGCCCGGAGGCTATGTGCTGCTGGTGGGAGAGGCCTCAATGGATGCGGATTCACTGGCGGCACTTCTGCCAGGAATTCATCTGGTGGCGCTCAACCCACCGGGCCGAACGATCGACGCATCGAATCTGAGTGTCCTCCGGTCAGATCGCGTCCCGATCAAGTCGCGCTCGATGCGGGGCGTCGTGCTGGGCGCGGACGTGGCGGCAGATCCATCCTGGCAGGCGGCGGCAGCGGGGATGGTACTGCCAGGCCTGCGCGTGGTGGGCAATGGTCCGGAGCCGGTAATTCCCGAACTCGACCTCCTGGCCAGCGCCGGCGGCTGGTGGGTGGGAAGGAGGAAATAGAAGGGGAACGGGGAACGGGGAACGGGGAAACGGGAAAGGGGAAAGGGGAAGAACTACAAATCACCTTCACCTTTCACCTTTCAACTTTCCACTTTCCACTTTCCACT
>JBDUEA010000335.1:0-3520 GCA_040002695.1 Gemmatimonadota bacterium
ATGGCTCGAACACAACGGCGGTTGCCGCGGTAGTCAAGATCGAGCAGACCGTCGGTGATGTGCGCGGCAAGAAGGCCGCCGTCATCGCCGGCACGGGCCCGGTCGGATTGCGCGCGGCCGGTCTCATGGCACGGGATGGCGCCGAGGTACTCATTACCTCGCGGAAACCCGATGACGGTGAACGGGCGAAACAGGCGATCACCGCGCGGTTCGGCGTCAGCGTGCAGTACAAAGTGCTCCGCGAGCCGGCGGATGCCGCCGCAGTCGTGGAGGGGGCCGAGATCCTGCTCAACTGCGGACCGGCCGGCGTGATGCTCATTCCGAAGGACGCGTGGACCAACCGCCCGAGTCTCAAAGTGGCCGTGGACCTCAACGCCGTGCCGCCGCTCGGGATTGAGGGAATCGACGTCAACGACGACGGCGTCAAGCGCGAAGGAGTCCTCGTATTCGGCGCCCTCGGCATCGGAAACTTCAAGACCAAGCTCCACAAGGCCTGCGTCGATCGTCTATTTACCCGCAGTGACCTGGTGCTGGATGCCGAGACGATTACCGAAGTAGCCCGCGAACTGGTCAAGTCGAAGACCAAGTAGACTCGGAAGACCTATCCGGGATCGGATCCACGAAGCCATGACCTGTGTCGTCGGAGTTGATCCTGGCACGATCAGTATCGATATCTGCGGACTCAGGGATGGTGAGCTCACTCTCGATCTCGCTGTTCCCACGGCCGAGGCACTCGCCGAGCCCGAGCGATTCCTCAACCTCCTGCGTGGAAGCGGGCCGGTCGACCTCATTGCGGGGCCATCGGGCTACGGGCTCCCGCTTCGGCAGGCGGCGGGTCTCAGCGAAGAAGAATTCCGGCTGGCATTTCTCGCAGTCGAGGGAGATCCGGGCGGCATCGGCGGGTTGCGGCGGCTCATGCGGAGCCTGGCGAACTCCGGACTTCCTGTCCTGCTGACGCCCGGCGTCATGCACCTGCCCACTGTGCCGGCCCATCGGAAGCTCAACCGGGTTGATCTCGGCACGGCGGACAAGGTTGCCGCCGCGGTCCTGGGCATTGCAGACCACTGTGCGCGATTCGGCCGGCCACCCACGGAATGCTCGTTCATTCTCCTCGAGCTCGGGGGCGCCTTCACCTCCGCTCTCGCGATCGAGGATGGTCAAATCGTCGACGGGTTCGGCGGCACCAGCGGTTCGATCGGGTGGAGATCATCCGGCGCATGGGATGGCGAAGTTGCGTTTCTCGCCGAGCGGGTGACCAAGGACAGCCTGTTCCGTGGCGGAGCCGTGGAGGCGGGCCATGAGACCGGGCGAGTCGCGTATGTGGAGGGCGCGGCCAAGGCGGTCCGCGCTCTGATGCACTCGGTGCGGCGGCCGCGAGAAATCCTGCTCTCGGGCCGTAACGCCGGGGAGCCACAGATCCGCGGCCTTCTCGACGACGCCCTTCACGTTCTCGCTCCGGTACGTGACCTGACTGGATTCGCTAAGATCGCCAAGCAGGGAGCGCAGGGGGCTGCGATCATGGCGGACGGCCTGGCGGGCGGAGTGCATAGTGCAATCGTCGAGCGACTCGGGCTTCGGGAGGCATCGGGGACCGTGCTCGATCACCTCCTGGTGATCTCGAAGGCGGATGCGCGACGAAGGCTCGGACTCGCATGAGTCTACCGCCAGTGCACGTGCTGCTCGTCGGTGTCTCGACCCGGGCGCTCGCGCAATCCGCGGCCCGGGCAGGATGCGAGGTCACGGCGGTCGACGCCTTCGGGGATCTCGATCAGCAATCGGTCGCCCGGGTGGTCGCAGTTCGTGAGACGGGAAAACCCTATAGTGCGCACCGCGCAGTCCGGCTGGCAGAAACGATGAGCGCAGACGCCGTCGCGTACGTCTCAAATCTCGAGAATAACCTTCCCCTGGTGGCCCGGCTCGCCGAGCGGTTCCAACTCCTGGGCAATGACACGCAAGCGCTCGCCCTCGCCCGAAATCCGCTACACATCATGCGGGTGCTTCGACAAGCGGGCGTCGCCTTTGCGCGGGTCCGTGCAACCGCACCATCGCCATCCGATTTCCGCGAGCGGGCAAAATCACGTCGCTGGCTGCTGAAGCCTCGACGCTCGGGAGGCGGTAATGGAGTGCATACGTGGAGGCACGGCGCGATCTTGCCGCGATCCGCATATCTCCAGGAGCGGATCGACGGGCCGGTGGGTTCGATCGTATTTGCGGCTGACGGGAGCCGTGCGGTTCCCTTCGGATTTTCCCGGCAGTTGTGCGGGGAACCTGCTCTCGGGGTGCGCGGTTTCCAATATTGCGGCAGTCTGATGGGCCATCCCGCCCGAATCGGATTCGGAAATCCGGACCTGCTTCGTCGCGCGACGGAGGTCGCCGACGTCCTCACGGCTGGATGCGGGCTCAAGGGAGTGAATGGAATTGACTTCGGGATCCGCAGCGATTCTCCTTGCCCATTCGAAGTGAATCCGCGCCCCTCCGCATCCATGGAGCTGGCCGAGCGTGCCTTCGGCATCTCCGTATACCGGCTGCATGCGGAGGGATCCCTCGGCCACGTTTCCGGCTCTTCGCTCGAGGAGATGCTCAAAGGCGGCGGAGTCTACGGCAAGGCCGTCGTACACGCGCGCGAGGCAGTGAAGGCAGGAGACACTCGCCGCTGGCTCGACGATGCGAACATCAGCGACATCCCGCATGCAGGAGAGCGTTTTTCTCCCGGGCAGCCGGTATGCACCGTCTTCGCGACCGGCCGTGATGCGGAGACCTGCCGGACAGCCCTGCTCCGGCGCGCCGAGAGAATCTACGGTTCAATGAAACGATCAGCACGGAGCAGCGCGTGAACGGGAGTGCCCGGACCATCGAGCATGCAACGTGCCTCGGCTGCGGCTGCGCCTGCGATGATATCCGGGTGCGGGTGACGGACGATCGCATCATCGAGGCTGGAAACGCCTGTGCGCTGGGCGCGCACTGGTTCGGCGACGGAACGGTTCCGGCTCGGAGTCTCGTCGAGGGAATCGAACGGCCGCGAGAAGAGGCCCTCGGGGTCATGGCCGACCGGCTCGCTTCGGCGCGACAAGTATTGCTGTACCTCGCGCCGGACCTTTCGATCGAAGCGCAGGGGGAGGCGATCGGGCTGGCGGATCGCTTGGGAGCGCGGCTGGATGGAGTGGCATCGGATACGGTGGCTGAGTCGATTCTCGCGGGGCAGCGCCGAGGCCGCGCGGCCGTGACGCTGGGAGAGGTGCTCAACCGCGCCGACGTGCTCCTCTTCTGGGGAGTGGATCCTCAACAGCGTTATCCCAGGTACCTCTCCCGATATGCCGTCGAGCCCAGAGGGCTGTTCACGCCTGAGGGGCGACGGAGCCGCACGATTATTTCGGTAGACATCGGCGAGGCGCGCGGGCCCGCGGATGCCGACATCCGAATTTCCATCGAGCCAGGGCAGGAGCTGGACACGCTTGCGATGCTCCGCGCATCGGCCCGGGGCAACCTCGGCTCCAACCCAGCCGGGCTCCGAGCTGACCTG
>JBDUEA010000336.1:0-3508 GCA_040002695.1 Gemmatimonadota bacterium
GAGCTGCATGTTGCCGTACTCGATGCCGTTGTGGACCATCTTCACGAAGTGGCCGGAGCCGTCCGGACCCACGTACGTCACACACGGTCCTGAATCGGACTTCGCGGCGATGGCCTCGAGGATGGGTCGCAGATGATCGTACGCCGACCGGACACCGCCGGGCATCAGCGACGGCCCGTATCGAGCGCCTTGCTCACCGCCCGAGACCCCCATGCCGACGAAGCGCACGCCCCGCTCGCGCAGGGCCGCTTCGCGGCGCTGGCTGTCCGCGAAGAAGGAGTTACCGCCGTCTATCACCACGTCGTCCGCTGAGAGGAAAGGCGCCAACTTCTCCAGCATCTCGTCCACCGCGGCGCCGGCCTTGATCATGAGCAGAATGCGCCGGGGCCGACTCAAGGCGGCGGCGAACTCCTCCAGCGTTCCGGTGCCAATCCAGTTCCGACTCGACTCACCGTGCTGAATCAAGCCGGTGACCTTTGCCTCGGTGCGATCCCAGAGGGCTACCCGGAAGCCGTGCTCCGTCACGTTCAGCGCGAGATTCACACCCATCACGCCGAGGCCAATCACGCCCAGGTCCGCTGCTGGCGGTCCTTCGATTGTCGATGTCATCGTCCCTCCTCAAATACGTCCACCCACCGCCGGTATCGCCGGGCGACCTCCGCGACCGCCGCCTCGCGGGTGATCTTCTCGTCACGCAGGGACACTAGGGGATCCCAGAACGTCGTCCGTCCCACCGCGAAGCCGATGAAGCCCGGCACGGCTGCGGCCATCGCGAGCCACACGCGGACGTGGTGCTCGTTTTCCCCGCGACCCAGAACGATGCAGCCCACATCGCGCCGCCCGTCGCGCCGTGCCGCCTCCACGATGCGCTCGTAGTCCTCCCGGTGATCGAGACCTTCGACCTTCCAGACGTCCGGCTCCACCCCGGCGTCCTGGAGCTCGTGAATGGCGCGGACCATGAGCGATGGCCGGAGCTCTCGGTCATAGGCCATCGGGTCGCGTCCGAGACTGTGGAGCTGCGCGGCGGTAGCCGGAACCAGCAGCTCAAACAGGTATTTCGACGGGCTGCGATCCAGGTACTCGGACAGGCGCCGGAGCCGAGCGGCTTGGCGGCGGTTCAGAGCCGAGTCGCCGCCGGGATTGTAGCGCACCAGCACCTTGGCGAACGTTGGCGCGATGGCCTCGATGTGCCGCGCGAAATCGGCGCCGAACTCGAAGTCGAACTCTTCCTGCCCACTTGTCTCCGCGGGGGTGCTGGTGATGTACCCGCTGGCCCTCGCATCGCGCAGGATAGCTGTCCCGAACTGTTCGTCGACCAGAATGCCGGCCCGCTCCTTGGGCACCCCGCCCGCCACCGCGGCGGCAAATCCCTCGTAGATCACCCGCTTGGCAGCCGAAATCCGCTCGATCTGTTCTCGGATGAGTGCCCCGGACCAGCCGAACATGCCGTTCTCGAAGGACGCGCGGTGGTCGAAGGGGAGGATGTAGAGCGGCCGCGAGTAGCCCAAGGTCATGATAGCGGAATCTCCGCTGCGTCCACCTCGGCCTCGTCACTCATCGGATGAACCGATCCCAGCTCCCGTATCGCTCTCCAACGGGACCCCGCCGCACGCTGAGCAGAATGACGAGTATTCCGGCGATCGCATCGCTCCATCGAGAGCCGCTTGTCGCGCCGTTCAGTACCCACGGCGCCGCGAGCACCAGGGCGCCGAAGAGCACGTTCACGAAACGCAGCGCGCGTCCGACATCGGCCAGTGCCATCACGCCGAAGGTGACGATCAGCGCGCCGATGAGATGGTCGCCGTGGGCCGCCACGCCTGTGCTTCCCAGTGTGGCTGGCGCGAACATCAGCCAGCCGCCCAGTCCGACGCTGGCCAACAGGTTCCAGGGCAGCGCCACGCCCCAGGCCATGGCCATCGGCCGCACCACATCGGGGTGAACGGGACTGACGGCGGGCAGCTCGCGCAGCGTGCCGCCGAGCCAGAAGGTGCGCCAGAAGGGCTGCCCTTCGCGCCCGGCCTGAACCAGGAACTGGCACATGGCCACGACCTCGTCCAGCGTGAGCGCGATCATGATGACCATCGCGGCCGCGGCGATAAGGCAGTAGGTGCACCACGCCCCCACCGCGAGCGGCTGCAGGATGATGAGCGTGATGCTGACGATTCCGAGTGGCACGACCAGGATGCCGAAGAACGTGACCATCCACGGCATGGTCCGCCAGCGCGCCTTGTCCCCCATGAACCCCATCAAGAATTCGATCATGTAGGCGAGCGCGCCCAGGCCGGCATCCGGAATCGGGAAGGCGCGCGACACGTCCGACGTGAGCACCCGCTGGGTCCCGAGGCCGAAGAAGGGATCGGAGAGTGAGGCGATATGGCGGAGCTGGAAGGCGACCATTAGGCGCGACATGAAGAACCCGACCAGCGCGAGCGCGATTATCGGCGCCCGCTGCGGCCAGCTCGATGGGTTGTACGACCAGCCCGGCGGCCGATCCGGGCCCTCGGCCACGGACATCCCCTTCGGCATGGGCATGCCTGGCGCGAGAATCGCGAAAACCACCACCAGCGCCCCGACCAGCGTGTCGTTGGCGTAGGCCGCGGCGGTGGGCGCCCAGAAGACCAGCGGCGCGAACAGCAGCCAGAGACCCACCAGCGAGTTGGCCCAGGGCGCCCAGAACCTTGTCTGCGGACGACCCGACAACGAGAGGATGGCGAGCAGGATGACGAGGGCGCCGCTCGCGATATCGCTCGCCACCAGGCCGGAGCTGCGGTAGTCGAGCGCAAAGGCGCCGGTGATGAGCCACAAGCCGAGCACCATGTTGGCGAAGTGCGGCCACGGGGTGCTCTGCCCGTGACTCATCGGCGCGGCCGCCATGCCTTCGTTCGCCGCCATGCTCCCGTCGGCATCTGGCGCCGCACCCTCTACCGTTTGGGCGTGGCCGTTATGCCCGGCGTGATCTGGCATCATGCGACGCCCGCTACGGAAGGGGCAGTGGCGCGCTTTTTTACCTTCGACGAGGGCTCGAGCTTGTTCCCGTTGTACCACCTCAGCGGGTCCGCCTTCAAGGCCGCGATCATCTTCGGCAGCGTCTTCCGCAACGCCCGCGTCGGTTCCCACTCGAGCAGGGTGCGCGCCTGCGTCAGATCGAGCGCATAGTGATCGGCGGCTCGGTCGATCATCCATGGCTTGATGAACTGCGTCTGACCGGGGACAAGATTCATCAGCCAGGCCCCGATCTTCGCCGGCAGCCGGGGCACCACGATTGTCTCGAGCGGCTTCCCGTGAAGCAGGCGGGACAGGGTGTGCTGCAGCTCATCGTAGCTGAGGGCCTCGGGCTCGCCGAGCAGCAATGGCAACTCGGGCGGGAGTGCGGCGCGGCGCTCCACCACGCGCTCAATGGCATCCACAAGATCATCGACGTGCATGAAGGCCTGCCCGTGCGCGGTCGAGGCGGAATAGAAGTGATTGGTGAACTGCCGCTCGTAGATGCGCTGGATCTGGTGCGCCA
>JBDUEA010000337.1:0-3500 GCA_040002695.1 Gemmatimonadota bacterium
CCGATCACCGACTCGAGCATCTCGTCCTGACCGATCGGCAGATCGGGATCAAACTCGCGCACGGCATCCCGCAATGCCCGCGAGGATTCGGTCGCGCCTGCGGTGGAACGGACGAGCAGAGTCACCCGCGGGCGTGGCTGTTGGGCCATCGGCACGTAAACCATGGAGAGCGGATCCTCACCCAGATTCCGGTACTTGGCGTCGGCGGCGACACCGATGATCTCTGTCGGCGTTCCCCGCGTGAAGCTGCCGTAGTTGATTCGCTTTCCGATGGCATTCTCGCCGGGCCAGAGCCGCGTCGCCATCGTCTGATTGACAATGGCAACGGCGGGGGCGCCATCCCGGTCGGCAGGACCGAAGGTTCGTCCCTGCAGCAGCGGAATGCGCATGGTCGTGAAATACCCGGACGTGACCCCCGTGAAATCCACCTGAAAGAGCCCGATGTCAGGCTGCGCCGGCCGTTCCGGCAGCGCGATCTCCGTCTCCTGATTGCTGAGGTTGAGTGGCACAAGGTCGGTGGTCGCGACCGAGACCACACCCGGAAGCGCCGCCGCTCGACGCTCCATCGTCTCGACGAATGCCACCTTCCGCGCATCATCGTAGTTCCTGACGCTCAGGTCCACCGACATCACGCGCACTCCACTCGGTTCGAACCCCGGATGCAGATCTCCCGCTCGGCTTAAACCCCGAGCGAACAACCCGGCCGTCACCAGCAGGCACGCCGTGGCCGCGACCTGTCCACCGACCAGCGCGCCGCGGAGCCGCGTCCGCGTCATCCGAAGCGTCGTAGCCCCCTCGCGCAGCAGCAGCGCCGGATCCGCCTCCGCGCTTTGGAGCGCGGGCGCGAGCCCGAAGGTGAGTCCCGCGACGAGCGTCACGATGAGCGTGATCGCGAGCACCAGCGGATCAGGATGAAAGTCGAGCGCAAGCGGAACTTCCGTCGGCGGCTCGATGCGGGAGAGCGCCCACGTCGCAGCGTAGGCGAGACCCGTCCCCACCGTTCCACCTGCGAGAAAGAGTGCGACACTTTCCGTGAGTCGCTGGCGAAGGAGGCGCCCTCGTGTCGCGCCGAGCGCGAGTCGCACCGCCATCGCGCGATTCTGGGTTGCGGCACGCGCGAGGAGTACGGTCCCCACATTGGCGCTTGCAATCAGCAGAACGAATCCCGCGAGGATCACGAGCAATCCGAGGAAGCCGCCGACGGGCAGCGCGGCGCTCGCGGGGACCGGCAGGTAGTGACGGACATCCACGCCTCGATCCCAGTCCAGACCGGCGAGGCGGCCGTCGCGCGCGCTCACCGGACTCAGCGCAGCTGCAACTCCACTCGGCGTCGCTCCGGGACTCAGCCGACCCACGAGTTCGAGCCACGAGGTCCCGCGATTGTGCAGTTCAGCCCGATGCGTGAGAATGTCGTTGAGCGCGAGCGGAGCCCAGAGCGAAATGCTGATGCCGGCGAAGTGTCCATGAAAATCGGGTTGTGCCACGCCGATCACGGTCAACGGCTGACCGTTGATCACCACTGTGCGGCCGAGGATCGCTGGATCGGCCGCGAAGCGCCGGCGCCAGAGCGCATCGCTCAGTACGACGACCGGCGGACCGCCTTCCCGATTCTCCTCCGCGCTGAAGAACCGGCCCAGCTCCGTCCGGGTGCCCAGCGTCTTGAAATACTCGCCGCTCACCAGCATGCCCGCGACGAGTTGCGGCTCATCACCCGCCCGAAGTCCCGCGGCAAGCATGCCGTACGCCGCGAGCGACTGGAGTCCGTCTTTCGCGGCGGCGAGGTCCTCGAAATCCTGATAGGAGAAGGAATGAAAACTCGAACCCGACTGCGAGAGCGAGTGCACCGTGATGAGACGCCCCGGATCGACGACACCTGCCGGCGGCCGGACCAGGAGGGCATTCGCGACACTCAGCATCGTCGTCGTGGCTCCGACGCCGATCGCAATCGTCAGCGTGGCGACCACAGTCACGAGTCGCGCCGACCCAAGGGTGCGCAGCGCGTAGCGGATGTCCTGCCAGAGCGTTTCCATGGGTGATGCTCCTCGATATGCCGGTTGAGCGGACTCGTGTGGCGTCGCCAGCCATTCGGCGGGAAGGTTCTTCAGTAGGTCCAGCGTGATGAGCAGAAGCAGTCGCACCCTCGCATAGCCGCTCGGTCCGGCGTCACGCCAGGCAGCAGCGAACCACGCCGTCAGTTCCGGCTCCGCATCCAGGCGGAAGCGAGCGGGAAAGAGCCTGAGGATGGTCTTATAACAGCGAACCGCGCGGGAGCGGCCGGAGAAGGGATCTATATCCACGAACGGATATACGAGAGGTCGCCCAAAGTGTTTCAGTGAGAATCATCTTCGTTGCTGACTTGCGTCGGTGAGGACCATGCCGTAGGATAACCGAACAAAGACCGAATCCATTATTTCATCTTGATCGCACCGAATCCGAGGGTGTCATGACTTCCTATTGTGAGATTGCCCCCGGGCACGAATGGCATGGACCCTACCACGACGCGGAATACGGGTTTCCTCTCGCCGGCGAAGCCGAGTTGTTCGAACGCCTCGTGCTGGAGATCAACCAGGCCGGTCTGTCATGGCTCACGATCCTCAAGAAGCGTGACGCGTTCCGGAAGGCCTATGATGGTTTCGATCCCGCCATTGTCGCGAAGTATGGTGCACGGGATCGCGCTCGGCTGCTCGCGGATGCGGGCATCATCAGGAACCGGCTCAAGGTGAACGCGGCCATCGAGAACGCCCAGCGTATCCTCGAGCTCCGAAAGACTCACGGAGGATTCGAGGCCTGGCTCGCCGCGCATCATCCGCGCTCGAAAGCGGAGTGGGTCAAGCTGTTCAAGCAGACCTTCCGTTTCACCGGCGGCGAAATCGTCGGCTCGTTTCTCATGAGCATCGGCTACCTCCCCGGCGCCCACGACGAGACCTGTCCGGTATATCGGCGGATCGAGAAACAGCGACCGGCGTGGAAGGAGACGGAGAAGACGGAGCGGAAGACAATCGGCCGCCGTCATGATGCCAGATGACTCATGGCTACCTTCACACACCTCCACACCCATTCCCACTTCTCCTTCGGCAGTGGCGTCTCGAGTCCCGCCGTGCTGCTCGAGGCGGCGCGTGCCCGCGGCTTCACCGCCCTCGCCTGCACCGATACCAACGGCGTCTACGGAGCGATCGAATTTCAGCAGGCGGCGGAATCAATGGGGATTCGCCCCATCCTCGGCGCCCATCTGGTCGCGAACGGGCAGGAAGCCGTAGCGCTTGCAGCCGACGAGCAGGGCTGGGCCGCCCTCTGCCGCGCCATTACGGCGATCCACTGGACCACTGAACCAATCCATCTCGCCGGCCTTCTCGCACCCGATCGCCGCGGATTGATTCTGCTCTCGAACAGCCTGGCATTTCTCGAGCAGGTGAGGGACCTGAGCGGCCCGGCTGATCTCTACGCGGAGCTTCGCCCCGGCAAGGAACGCCACGCGGTTCTGGCCGCAGCCCGGCGACTCG
>JBDUEA010000338.1:0-3481 GCA_040002695.1 Gemmatimonadota bacterium
GCAGGGAAATCCTCTTGAGAGTGCCGGTTGGTCGCTCCATGGTTGCCTCGCCGAATGTGAAAAGGCATCAGCAATGACGAGAGATCCAATCATGCGGTTGATGCTTCCCTCTCGCCAGTGTAGCGCGTCATCCAGGAGAGCGCAACCGGAGGTGAGAGGGAACATTACAGCGTAGGACTAGTGCGTACGATGGATTGAAGCGGTCCTCAATCGTCGTCAGGATGCCGTGTAGGCGCGAACCTGACAGCCAGCTGCTTGAGGCGGATCGTGGCGCCGAGGCCGGCATAGAATTTCGCATGTGACCGAAGTTGCCCTGCGCCCCGGCGGTGCCCGGCTCTGGGTTATCACCGCTGATCAGCAGACCCGCGACTGGTTGCATGGCAGTCGCCGCATCGAGAGCCGCGTTACACACTCTGTCCGCCGCGGTGGTATCTGAGGGACACTCTACGGCTGGTGTCGGAGTCGTTGGAACCGAAGTCGTTTGCGCGAGCAGAAACCCGGATGACAGCCGGGCCGCGCACAGCGCGGCCCCCGAGATCAGACAGGCGGGTAGCGGCCTGAATCAGAACGCGATCCGAAGACCGGCACCGACGAACAGTCGGCCATCGGCCGGACTATTGCCCTGGAAGGTCGTGGCCAGCGTCTGCGCCTTCCCGAACTGATAACCCACCTCGGCCGCAATCTTGATGATCGGCAGGTCGATGGCCGCATCCGCCATCGCGAGCGTACGGCTCTGATCGGGCTTCACCGGCAGCGGTCCCTGCGGCACGCTGGTGATCGGGTCGACGAACGAAATCTTCCCGGTGCCGGTGTATTTGTCCCACCCGAGTCCGGCCGAAACATTGAGCACCGCGAGTTTGTATCCGGCCATGACGCGCAGATTCGTCGCGTGCAGGTTAAGCGAATAGCTGTAGTTGTCGGTGCCGGAGACGTTACCGTACGTTACAGTTGGAACGTCGCGATGCATCGCGGAGACCGAAATCGAAGGGATGATGGACCGCCCGTTGGTGATGCCGACGCGCGCACCGTAGCCGAGTCCAAGCGCCAGGCTTCCGATGTGACGCGCGCTCGAATCCACGCTCAGGTTGTCGATTGCCTTGGTGGGAAGGAGCGTCGCGGAGCCGAGGGCATCGATCGAGAGCAGCCCGCCGGGAAGCCCCTTGAAAATCCCCAGCGCTACTTCGACGATCGGCGCGCCGACCCAGGACTTCTGGTGCGAGGCGACGGTCGTCGTGGTGCCATCATATTTGAGGTCGGGAAGATTGAGCTGGGAGGCATTCACTCGCGCGGTAATCGAGACATGCCCGAGACCGCCGAGGGTGCGACTGCTGCCGATGACGGGAGATCCACCACTCACCATCAGGCCGACGACCGGGTGAAAGATCACCGCTCCGTCGATCGCCGCGTTACAGACGTTGTATTCCTGGTTGATCGCGCTGTAGGGAGCGCACTGGGCATTCTGTGCGGCGAGTGGAGCGAACGGAAAGAGCAGGGTTACGAAAGCCAGGCGCATCCTACGCATGTGGTTCTCCGGAATTAGGGGCTGAAGCGTACCGTCCCGGTCCCGGAGCGAACCTCGCCCAGAACCCACGTCGCGATTCCTTCGGTTGTCGCGGCTCGCTCTGCGGCGGCGACGGCATCGGCAGGCAGGGCGGCGATCAGGCCGACCCCGAGATTGAACACATCCCGCATCTCAGTAATCGAGACGTGCCCTGCGTCCTGCAGTATTTGGAAGAGGCGCGGGAGCTTCCAACTCCCTGCATCGACCACGGCATCGACATCAAGGGGCAATATCCGCACCAGATTGCCGGGGATGCCTCCGCCCGTGATATGGGCCAGGCCATGGACGCGTCCGATCACCGGCATCACGGCGCGCAGGTAACTCCGGTGCACCGCAAGCAGGGCATCTGCAACACTGCCGCCAGTATCGGCAAGCTGGTCACTGGGCTGGAGTTTGAGCGTGTCGAAGAGGATCCTGCGGGCGAGCGTGTACCCATTGGTATGCAGACCGGTCGACGCGTACGCCAGAAGTACGTCGCCCGCTCGGACCATGTCTCCGTGAAGGGCCTGATCTTCCTCTACGACCCCGACAATTGTGCCGGCCAGGTCGTAATTGCCGGGTTGATAGAGTCCGGGCATCTGCGCGGTCTCGCCGCCGGCGAGCGCCATTCCGTGAGCGACGCAGCCGCGCGCGATTCCGTCCACCAGGCCAGCGATCTGCTCGACGGTCAGACCTGATCCGGCGATGTAGTCCATGAAGGCGATCGGCAGCGCGCCGTGCACCAGAATGTCATTGACGCTGTGATTGACGAGGTCCTCTCCCACAGTGTCGAAGCGTCCGGCGGCGAGCGCCACCAGAACTTTGGTCCCGACTCCATCCGTGCTCATCACGAGTACCGGCGATCGCATTCCTGCCGGAACCCGCACCATTCCGCCGAACGCGCCGACCCGCCCCACCGAGAGCGTGGTCCGGGTACTCGCCACCGCGCGCCCGATCCGTTCCTTGGCCGCGTCGGCTCCAGCCAGGTCCACGCCGGCGTCGGCGTACTGTCGCTCGCTCATGCCAGCGGCTCCGCCAGCGAGACGTGAGTCAGGTCCTGGAATGCCTGCACCCGTTTTTCGATGTCCGTCCGCGTGACGTTTTCGAATCCCCGGATGCCGAAATGCGACACCGCGAAGGATCCCATCGTGGCACCGTAGACCATCGCGCGCCGGAGACTGTCACTCGAGAGATCGCCGGTGCGCGCGAGATAACCCATGAATCCGCCGGCGAATGAATCGCCGGCGCCGGTCGGGTCGAATACTTCTTCCAGCGGATAGGCGGGGACGGCAAACGTCCGGCCGCGCTCCATCAGCAGCGCGCCGAACTCTCCCTGCTTGATCACGACACGGCTCGGCCCATGATCGATGATCCACCTGCCGGCGCGATGCACGTTCCAGTCACCAGACAGCTCGCGCGCCTCGCCGTCGTTGACGATGAGGACATCCACCTTCTCAAGCAGTTTGAGCAACGTCTCCTTCTTGCCCTGGATCCAGTAATTCATGGTGTCGCAGGCGACCAGCTTTGGTTTCCGCACCTGCTCGAGCACGCCGAGCTGCAGCTCCGGATCGATGTTGCCGAGGAACAGGAAATCGGAGGCTGCAAAGGCGGCTGGCAGTCGAGGCGCGAAGTCGGCGAAGACGCCGAGTCTCGTCTCCAGGGTTTCCCGGCTGCCGAGGTCGAACGAATATTTCCCCTTCCAGCGGAAGCTTTCGCCCTGCGCGCGCTCGACGCCGGACCAGTCGATGCCGCGCGGTGCGAGTGCTTCCAGTTCCTGCATCGGATAATCGCTTCCCACGACGCCGACCACGCGAACCGGACTCAGCAGCGACGCCGCGATGCTGAAGTAGACGGCAGAGCCGCCGATCGCGTCATTCACCTCGCCAAACGGGGTGTGAATGGAGTCGAGCGCCACGCTGCCGACGACGAGCAGGCTCATGC
>JBDUEA010000339.1:0-3458 GCA_040002695.1 Gemmatimonadota bacterium
CCTTCGGGATCCGCGAGGTAGTGCGCATTCCGGATGATGGTTCCGTCGCGGTCGAGCAGAACCGATTCGAGGCGGCGCGGAAGGATTGCCGGAGCTGGACCTGATGGCATGGTATATCATCCTCAGCAGGGGCAATATTCCGGTCGCGGAGCAAATTAACCCGGGGAGACTCGGGTCGCCTTGCTGAGGTCTCCGATGGCACCGGGTTCCAACGTTCGCGAGGAGTCGATGCAGGAGTCGGTGGTGCTCGGCTGGTTGCTCCGCCGCGCTCTTGGCACCCGTGACGAGCGTGTGCCCGACGTGGCGGAGTGGGACGTCTCCCTGCCAGACCTCGGTCTGAGTCGTTGTCTGTCCCTGGCCGCGCATTTCGTCAGGGTAGACAGGATTCCCGTCTCTCGCAGCGCCCGGCTTGCGCTCGTGGCTTCGCAGTCGCAGGCGGAGGCCGCAGTCGCTCGCAACCGGCAGCAACTCCTCGAACTGGCTCCGAGGCTAGAGGCCGGCGGGCGCCCGTGGCTCGTGCTCAAGGGATTTCCGCTGGCGTCACGGCTCTATCCCAGCCCAGCGTGCCGGCCGAGTGGAGATGTCGATCTGCTGATCGATCGGAGCGATATCCGCGTCGGCGACTCGGTCCTGATCGAGGCGGGTTACGTGGCGTCCGAGCCGCTCGACGTCAGCTTTCACCATCGACGCTATGATCGCGTCGGCACGGTGGGCAGGGAAACGGTCGAGCTGCATTGGGCATCTGACCCGCCATCGTTCGCCGCGCCACCGACGTCACTGATTCTCCAGGGCCGCCGTCGTTTCGATTCCGATGGCGTGCAGGTATGGATTCCCGGCGAAGGTATGGAAATTGACCTGCTGATCCGGCACTTCGCCCGGCACGCCGGTCTGCAGGCGATTCTGCATCTGGATCTACTCCTTATGGCCGGGGAGGAGACACATACGCATCCGCTCGGGGCGCTCGTGCGAGACGATTTGGCGCGACTCGGACTCCCGCTTCGCATCGATGGTCCCGACCGGTGGCGGCTCGGTCCCCTCAGGAGCTGGATGGCCGTTAGGAATTTCGCGCAAAGGCGCGAAATCGGGGCGCCAGCGGTGTATCAGGCGGTGACGGCACTCGCCTTGTCGCGGTCCCCGATGGGGGCATCCCGGGAAATACTGCGTTACCTGTGGCCCCGAACACCTTCGAGCCAGTGGAGGGCCGAGGCGGCCACTCGCTGGGGTGGATTGACCTGGCGTCTCCGACGCCTGCGACGCCTTACCGTGTCCTCGCACGACCCTGTATCATGAAGGCGACACGTGTCTTACGAACGCTTGACACGCATCGGGGCCAACTTACAATACCGGACGTTTGCCCTCCTCTCTGTGACTGAAGGATTTCAGCGGATCATATGGTCAGACTGAATCGGAAGGGATTCCGAAACCGGCATCACCTCATGCTGGACGGCGCGCTGCTCGCGCTCGCAACGATTCTGGCGTACGCCGTTCGGTTCGAAGGCTTCGAGTGGGGTGATCCCTACCGCTCGACCGCCCTCGCCTATCTGCTTGCCTCCCTGCCGCTCAAGGTCGCCCTGCTGTTCGGTTTCGGACTGTACCGCCGGCTCTGGCGGTACGCCAGTGTCTATGAGCTCGAAGCCATCATTTCGGCCGCCTTTGCATCGGCGTGCGCCTGCTTCGTCCTCGGGGCACTGGTGCTTCCGGGCCTCGGGCTCATTCCGGTGCGAGTTCCGCTTTCGATTCTCGTGCTCGACGGTCTGTTCGCCGGAATCGTGGTCGCCCTGCCGCGGCTGCTTCAGCGTAGCCTCGGGCGGCGCGGACGCAGGCCCGGCATCGGCGCCCGCAGAGTCCTCATCGCCGGCGCCGGGGCGGCCGGGGGAATGATCGTCAAGGAGCTGCGCGGCAACCCCCAGCTCCTTCTGGTACCCATCGGGTTCGTGGACGACGACGCCAACAAGCACAATCACCGGATGTACGACCTCCCCGTGCTGGGCTCGCTCGCCGACATCAAGGACATTGTCCGCGATAAGAACGTCGATGAGGTGATCATCGCGATGCCGACCGCGCCGGGCAGTGTGCTTCGCGAAATCGTGCGCACCGCCGCGGAGGCCGAGGTGCCGACGCGCACGGTTCCGGCGATCTTCGACATCATCAGCGGCAAGCTCGAAGTCACGACGCTGCGTCAGGTCGAGATCCAGGATCTGCTTCGGCGGGAACCGATCGAGACCAACCTTGAAGCCGTGCGCGCGCTGGCCACGGGAGAGACGATCCTGGTGACCGGCGCCGGTGGATCCATCGGGAGCGAGCTTTGCCGGCAGATCGCGCGGCTCGGCCCCGGACGCATCGTGCTGCTGGGCCATGGCGAGAATTCGATCTTCGCGATCCTGCAGGAACTCTCGGATCGCTTTCCCAACGTACGCATCGAGCCGATCATCGCCGACGTGCGGGACCGGGAACGCATGGCCCATGTCTTCGCGCATTTCGATCCCTTTTCCGTGTTCCACGCCGCCGCGCACAAGCATGTGCCACTCATGGAATCGAATATTGCGGAGGCGGTGACCAACAATATCCTGGGCACCAAGAACGTTGTCGAACTTTCGGCGGAGCGGCGCGTCGAGCACCTCGTGATGATCTCGACCGACAAAGCCGTGCGGCCGACCAATATCATGGGTGCCACCAAGCGGGTCGCGGAACAGATCGTTCAGCAGACCGCGGAGCTGGCGAGCCGGAATTTTGTCGCGGTACGGTTCGGCAATGTGCTCGGCAGCCGCGGAAGCGTGGTGCCCACATTCCTCCGGCAGATCGCCGATGGTGGACCGGTCACGGTCACCCATCCGGAAATGCGGCGTTTTTTCATGACGATTCCGGAAGCCGTTCAACTGGTACTGCAGGCGGGCGCGCTCGGCCGGGGCGGAGAGGTCTTCGTACTCGATATGGGTGAACCGGTGAAGGTGGTGGACCTCGCGGCCGATCTCATCCGGCTTTCCGGGCTGGAAGTCGGCAAGGATATTGAGATCCGCTTCACCGGCACGCGCCCGGGGGAGAAACTCTATGAGGAGCTTTTCTTCAGTGCGGAGAATGCGATCCCGACCGACCATCCCAAGGTATTGCGCGCGAAGAACAGCATGCTGCCTGTCGGCGTGAGCACGGTGGTCGATGACCTGATCATGGCCGCGCAGGAAGGGTGGGCTGACGAAGATCTGCGCCAGTTCCTCAAGCGCCTGGTCCCCGACTTCGATGCCTCGCGCGCCGGCATGCCGATGGTGAAGAGAGAGCAGTGAGGAGTGAGGGTGAGGGGTAATGGGTGAGGGGTAAGGGGGAAAAACCAGCGGGCCTCCACCGGATCGTGGGGCCCGCTTGCATTCGGGCCTTGAGATTGCCACGTCGGCTGATGCGCCGCCTTCGCGCAATGACAGCAGGTGGGCGACCTTCTCAATCCCCTTTCCCGTTTCCCGTTTCCC
>JBDUEA010000340.1:0-3419 GCA_040002695.1 Gemmatimonadota bacterium
TCCTCTTGACTTCCGACAGGTGGACTCGTACACTCGTGTCGAAAGCCGACATGAGAGCCTTCCCGTGGAGAATTCATGGCTACCCCGGCATCTGATGTCCTTCGCGGCACCCTCGATCTCCTCATTCTCAAGACCCTCACGCTCGAGCCCATGCACGGCTGGGGCATCAATCAGCGCATTCAGCAGGTCTCCCGCGGCGCACTCGACGCCAACCAGGGCTCGCTCTATCCCGCGCTGCAGCGGCTCGAGCAGCGTGGCTGGATCGAGAGCGAGTGGCGGCCGAGCGACAACAATCGCCGCGCCAGATTCTACCGCCTCACGGCGCCAGGGCGGCGCGCGGTCACTCAGGAAGCGCTCAACTGGCGGCGCTACGTCGCCGCTGTGGAATTGATTCTCCAGATCGAATAACCGGAGCCCATCATGGGACGACTCGCTGCATTCATCCATCGGCTCCGCGTGCTCTTCAAGCGCGCCGAGGCCGATCGGGCGATGGACGAAGAGGTCGCGCATCATCTGGATCTGGAGACCGAGCGGAATATCCGGCTCGGCATGTCCCAGGCCGACGCAAGGCGCCAGGCGCTTGTCGCGTTCGGCGGCGTCGAGCAGGTGCGGGAAGCGCATCGGGAAGTGCGGAACACCCGCTGGCTCGAGGAGCTCCGGGGAGACACGCGCTATGCCCTGCGCACGCTCCGCCGCGCTCCCGTGTTTGCTATCGCCGCGATCCTGACGCTGGGCCTCGGCATCGGTGCCAACACTGCCATCTTCTCCGCCGTCAGCGCGGTCATCCTCAAGCCGCTGCCATTCCCCGGTTCCGATCGCCTGGTGATGCTCTGGGAGGAGAATGCAGTAAAGGGCTGGCACCAGAACGTGGTCGCGCCCGCCAATTTCCTGGACTGGAAGGAGCAGGTCCCGGCGTTCGAGAACACGGCCGCATGGGTGCCATCGCTCACGCCGGTGGCGCTCACGGAGGCCGGGGAGCCGAAACGCCTGCTCGTCTCGAGTGTCACGGGAAACCTCTTTGCGACGCTCGGTGTGCCTGCGGAACTGGGACGCACCTTTCGCGATGAAGAGACGTGGGACAACGGCTCCCACGTGATCATGCTGAGCCACCGGGTATGGCGCGATCAGTTCGGCGCCGATCCGGGGATCATCGGACGCTCGATTCACCTTGGTGGCGTGACGGCCCAGGTCGTCGGCGTGATGCCCGACGGCTTCACCTTCCCCAAGGAGGGCGTAGACGCCTGGAGTCCGGTGGGGTGGGATCCTGCTGACCGCGCGCAGGTCTGGTTCCGGCGCGCGCACTGGCCGCGTGCGGTGGCGCGACTCAAGCCGGGTATCAGTCGCGAACAGGCCGACGCGCAGTTCCAGCTCGTGGTGCAGCGACTGAGCCAGCAGTTTCCCGTCACGAATACCGGCATGGGCGCCGGCATGACGCCGCTGCACGAATTTCTCATCGGCGATACGCGTCTCCCCCTGCTCGTGCTGCTGGGCTCGGTCGCGCTACTGCTGCTCATCGCATGCGCGAACGTCGGCAACCTGCTGCTGGTGCGTGCTGCGGGCAGAGAGCGCGAAGTGGCGCTCCGCCTCGCGATTGGCGCCGGCCGAATGCGCCTGGTACGGCAGGCGCTGACGGAGAGTCTGGTGCTTTCTCTTCTGGGAGGCATCGTGGGACTCGGGCTCGGCTGGTGGGGAACGCGAATGCTGATTCGGCTCGAGCCCGAGGACATGCTTCGCGTCAAGGATTTCGGCGTCGACGGTCAGGTGCTGCTCTACGTGGTGCTCGTCACTACCGTGAGCGGCCTGCTGTTCGGCATCGCTCCCGCGCTCTGGACGGCGCGGCGCGCTCCTGCCGAAGCGTTGCGGGAAGGAGGTCGCGCCGGGAGCGGCACTCGCCGACTGCACCGATGGGGGAATGCGCTCGTGGTCGGAGAGGTCGCACTCGCGCTTCTCCTTACAATTGGATCGGGACTGCTGGTGCGGAGTTTCTGGCGGCTCTCGGCGGTCGATCCTGGCATCAATCCGGCCGGCGTCCTTGGGGTGGAAATCGATCTGCCGACGAATGCGGGCGGCCTGTACGATTCGGATTCCAAGGCGGCAGGCTTCTTCACCACGGCAGTCGAGCGCTTGCACGCGCTTCCTTCGGTCACCGGCGTCGCACTGGTCTCGGCCCTTCCGCTCTCGGGCGGCCAGTGGTCGAGCGACTTCACGGCGCAGGGCTGGCCGGCGGAGAAGTTCGGAAGCGAGGTGCTCCATCGGACCGCGTCGCCGGAATATCTGCGCGTCATGGGCGTTCGCCTTCTGGCGGGACGCTGGATTGATCGCACCGACGGTCCGAACAGTCCCCGCGTCGTCGTCGTCAACGAAGCACTCGCGCGGCAGTTCTTCGCCGGCCTGGATCCGGTCGGCCAGCGGATCGCCTTTGATCGTGTCCCGGATTCCACCAGCGTGTGGCGCACCATCGTCGGCGTGGTCAGCGACGAGCACCAGCGCCAGCTCTCGGTGTCACCGCAGATCGAAATCTTCGCGCCGTCGGAGCAGGATCAAAGCAGCTCGGGGACGCTCCTGATCCGCACGACCGGGGATCCCGCCTCGCTCGGACCTACGGTCCGCCGAGCGCTCGCCGGCATCGATCCTGATCTCATGCCGCCGACGATCAGGACGATGACCGATGTGGTGCGGGAGTCCATGGCTCGGGAGCGTTTCCTCACGATTCTGCTGGGACTCTTTTCAATCGTGGGATTCCTGCTGGCGATGGTTGGAGTGTACGGCGTACTCGCCCAGCTCGCGCTGCATCGCGTGCGGGAGATGGGGATTCGCCTGGCACTCGGCGCCAACCCCTGGCAGGTGCAACTGCTGGTGCTCCGCAACGGCCTGGTGCTCCTCGGCGCCGGACTCGCTGGCGGAACGGTCGCTGCGCTGTTCGCGACGCGATTGCTGAAGGGGCTGCTGTTCGAGACGCCTCCCGCTGACCCGGTGACCTTCGCCGTGGTCGGAGTGACTCTTCTCGTGACCGGCATCCTCGCCTCCTGGCTGCCGGCCCTGCAGGCGAGTCGCGCGGATCCGACCCAGACGCTGCGGGCGGAGTGAAGGGGGAACGGGGAACGGGAAAGGGGAAAGGGGAAAGGGGAACGGGGAACGGGGAAACGGGAAAGGGGTGAAAGTTGAAAGTTGAAAGTTGAAAGTTGAAGGTTAAAGGTGAAAGTGTAGGCTCAGGGGCTGAGCGTCCAAAGATTGCTTCGTCGCGCGCATGCGCGCGCTCCTCGCAATGACACGCGTGTAGCGTGACCTTTGCCGTGTCCGCCCCGTCCGCCCCGTCCGCCCCGTCCGCCCCGTCCGCCCTGTCCGCCCCGTCCGCCCCGTCCGCCCCGTCCGCCCCGTCCGCCCTGTCCGCCCTGTCCGCCCTGTCCGCCCTGTCCGCC